>NZ_JAWJZB010000004.1:0-189761 GCF_032970865.1 Veillonella absiana
AGATTCAGTGGCGATAGCTACGAGGCTCCACCTGTTCCCATCTCGAACACAGTAGTTAAGCTCGTAAACGCCGAAAGTACTTGGCTGGCGACGGCCTGGGAGGATAGGAAGCTGCTGATTAAAGAAATAAAAAAGCTCACCCTAAAGGGTGGGCTTTTTTATTTCTCTGCTCGGCAGATTCCTACGGAGCAGGGATACCTGGGATAAGCAGGGCAATAGGCTAAAAAGGAACGAAGTGACGAATTTAGCCATTGCATCACTTTCCCACAGTGAGCGAAGCGAACGGCGGGTGATAGGCACCGTAAACTAGTAAACAACTATAGCAGCAACGAGCGAAGCAACGTTGCGGACAGCACAATGCTTCCTATCTGCCCCACAATAAGATGCTTTACGGACTAGTAAAATACTATGGTAGCAATAGCAAAGCGCATTGCGGATAGTACCATACTTATTTTTCAGCATTTATTTTACATTTTTCGGAGCAAACTTTTACAATTTACGTTATAATAATAGTTACATTCAATTTTATACAAGATAATATGAGGGAATTATCTTGTAGGTATTATTCGATGTTTATCACTTACTAGAGGGATGAGGTTACCAATGGTATAAAGAAGGAATCGCTATGCCTTGTTAGATCAATATGCTGATGATATTCGAGAGACGATGAATTTATATTTAAAATAGCCCTAGCACGAATATAATTAGTTCAGTGAAATTTATTATCCTGTAGGGCAATATGTTTAAAACTATATGAATCAATTGCTATTTGAGTTCTTAGAAATCTCAATGGATTGCTTCTAGGGAGTAGGTATATGAATTTTATTCGCATAATTTTAGCTATATTAGTAATGTCTATTGTGCCCATGTCATTACTTTGTAGTCCAGAAACCTTTTGGGAATTAGGTCCAGTGGAAACTGGGGATCTGGTAGTGTTGCTATTAGGCGCTGCTTCTTGTTTATCCTGGTATAAGTTAGACGGTGTAGGCAGTTATTTTCGTCCCGTATGGAAAGTGGGCGGATTAATATTCTTTCTCTCGGCTGCCCGTGAAGCCAGTTGGGGGCGTATTTTTATGGCTACAGGTACAGACTCAGCTGGCCCTATTATTCCTGGTATGAGTGATTTATGGTTTGGCACCTACATTCATATTACAGTAGGGATTCTGATTCTAATTTTATTGTATATGATGTATAAATATCGTCATGAATTAGGGGATCTCGTATATAGATTGTTGCGAAGCAAAGAAGCTATGTTATACTTTGGTATATTAATTGTATTGCTCGGATCTGCCACAGTTATTTGGGATCCGAATCGTATTAAATCTCTCGGCCGATGGCATCAAGCATTGGAAGAAATGTCTGAAATTACTGCCTATTTTTCAGCCTATGCATTAGCTTGGAAAGCTCATTTGTTGAGTCAAGAAACAGTAGTTCAGGATAGAACTGACAAATCTAATGTAAAAAAATAAATCCCCTATATGTTTCAACATTTAAATATAGGAAATCTAACTCTCGTTTCTTTGGTGAAAGTACCAATTGACGAGAGTTTTATTTTTATAGTCTATAGTTATTTTTCTAGGCAGGTATTTCGGCCCTTTATAGTGAATATATAATATATAAAGTATATATATTAAGTATCTCATTTTTCTCACTTTCACCAAGAAGGAGACGAGTCCATGGGTATTGATACAAGAGAGCGATTTGATGTCATTGTCGTTGGCGGTGGGCCAGCGGGTGCAGCGGCGGCGTATCGATTGGCGCAGGCCGGTGTGAAAGTACTACTATTAGAACGTGGTCAGTATAGTGGGGCCAAAAACATGATGGGTGGGCGTATTTACACGCATTCCCTAGAGGCGTTAATTCCTGATTTTCGGGAACGTGCGCCATTAGAACGGCAGGTTATGAAGGAACGCATTTCTATTGCAGAAAACGGGCACGTGACGACTGTAGAATATGTGCAATCTGAGGTTCCTCAAAATGAGGAATCCTATGTGGTGTTGCGTTCAAAATTTGATAAATGGCTGGCCCAAGAGGCGGAAAAACAAGGGGCCTTGCTCATTTGTAATGTGCAGGTCACAGAATTACTCGTTCATCAGTCCTCCGTCAATGCGAAACCGCAGGTCATTGGCGTGCGATGTGATGATGACGAGGTGTATGCGGATTTAGTCATCGTTGCTGAGGGTGCGAATACATTGTTATTGGAACAGGCCGGATTATGTGCAGCCTCTGATCCACATGCTCTTGCAGTGGGCGTGAAAGAAACGTATAAATTAGCAAAATCGGCCCTAGAGGACCGTTGTGGTCTCATGCCTGACCAAGGAATGGCATGGCTCACCTTAGGTGACCTTACAGCGGGTTTAATGGGCGGTGGATTCGTGTACACCAATAAAGATAGTGTATCCGTTGGTCTCGTTGTAGGTCTTGATAAAATCGGATCCGTGGAAACCACAGTTGAGGATATGCTTTTGAAATTCCAAGCTTACCCTGCAGTAGCACAATTATTGAAGGGTGCCCAATTGAAAGAACACAGTGCCCATCTCGTACCTGAGGGTGGCTATCATTCCATGCCTCGTTTAGGAGGCCCAGGATATGTCGTTGTAGGCGATGCAGCACGCATGTGTATGAACCTAGGGTATACCATTCGTGGTATGGACCTTGCTATCGGTTCTGGTATGCTCGCAGCAGATGCGTACCTAGCGGCAATGGGTGAAGGTGATTCTAGCAAAACAGCTAGTCATTACCGTCATATGGTTCACCACAGTTGGCTTGGCAAGGATTTGGAATTATATCGTCATTTCCCATCCTTCCTAGGCGGAACGGATCGGATTTTCCAAGTATATCCACAGTTCGTGAACGATATTATGAAAGATGTCTTTACTATTAATGATGCCGGTGCTACGCCGATTATGGGGAAATTATTACACCGCGTGGAACAAGTGGGCATGAAAGAATTAATGATCGATGCATTGAAGGGGGTACGAGCTCTATGAAACTAGAGGAAAAATTAGGTACCAACAAGTATTATGTAGATGAAACTTGTCCGCATATTCATATTGATGATACGGGCTTTACCATGGAGGAAAAACGTAAATTGGTCAATTGCTGTCCTGCTGGTTTATATAGATTGCAAGAGGATGGCTCGTTGGCTTTTGACTTTGCGGGTTGTTTAGAATGCGGTACATGCCGTGTCGTGGCGGGCCAAACGATTGTGAAAGAATGGAAATACCCTCGCAATACGAAGGGTGTAGAATTTAGACAGGGGTGAGCAGATGGAACTATTAGTATGCATTAAACAAGTGCCTGATACATCGGAAATCAAGCTAGATCCCGAAACAAATAATCTCATCCGTACGGGATTGCCAAGTATTGTAAATCCTTTTGATTTGCATGCCTTAGAGGCAGCCCTCGTGGTGAAAGATGCACATTCCGACAGTCACATCACCGTAATTTCCATGGGACCACCACAAGCAGAAGATGCATTGCGTGAATGTTTAGCCCTTGGTGCTGACGATGCGGTGCTCATTACGGACCGTGCCTTTGGCGGTGCTGATACATTAGCAACGAGCTACACTATAGCCTCTGCTATTCGTCATGTGCAAACAAAACAAGCTAAACCATTTGATATGATTTTCTGTGGCAAACAAGCCATCGATGGTGATACAGCTCAAGTAGGTCCACAAATTGCTGAAGAACTGGGGATACCTAATGTTACCTATGTATGTGATATTAAATTAGATACTAATGAAGCGGGTAAACCGGTAACTGTTGTCACTCGTGAACATGATCTTGGCTATGAAGTTGTACAAGCTACATTACCAGTGTTGGTAACGGCCACACTTGCCTTGAATGAACCGCGTGTACCAACCTTATGGCAATCCATTTATGCGAAGCGCTATGCTATCGAACATATCACTGTGAATGATATGGAGGTCGATAAAGAACGCCTCGGTTTAGGTGGTTCACCAACGAGGGTGCGCAAGGTATACCAACCACCGCTTCGTGCAAAGGTTGTAATGATGGATGGCTCTGTGGCGGATATGGCGACGCAAGTGGTGAATATGGCGAGAACTGTGAAAGGTGGTGCTACACATGAGTGAATTGGAAACTAAACAAGCTACAACACAGGTGGCGCTAGAACAAACGGCTCAGGTGGAGATTCCTAAGGCAGCAGAATCGGTAGCGCCAGAAGCACAAGAAGTACCAGAAAACCCGTTAGCAGCCTATAAAGATGTGTACGTTGTTAGCGATATACTAGAGGACAAAATCCAGCCAGTGACGATAGAACTCATTGGACAAGCTCGTATTCTCGCCGATCAATTGGGTGAACGCGTACAGGTCATGTTACTGGGTGAACATGTACAGAACCAAGCTCAAGAGCTTATTTATTATGGAGCGGATATTGTACATGTCTTTGAAAGCCAATTATTGAAGGATTATACTACCGATGGTTATACCAAGGTCCTAGCCGATTATTTATTGGTGCATAAACCAAATGTATTGTTAATTGGTGCCACGAATAATGGTCGTGACCTAGCACCTCGTATGTCTGGTCGTATGCAAAATGGTGTAGTAGCGGATTGTACGATACTTTCAGTAGATACAAAAGAAGGCCTCGTAGAATGGACGCGTCCAGCGCTAGGCGGCAATATTTTAGCGGAAATCATTTCGCCTAATCATCGTCCTCAAATGGGTAGCGTTCGACCAAATGTATTTAAGAAACCAGAACTCGATACAAGCCGTACAGGCGAAGTGATTGTAGAACCGTTTGAACTAGCGGAAACAGATATTCGCACAAAACGATTGAATTTCATTCCTTTCAGTTTAGAAGGCTATAATCTAGAGGATGCGGAAATTATCGTGGCCGGCGGTCGTGGCATGGGGAATAAGGAAAACTTTGACCGTCTCTATGAACTGGCTGATGCCCTTGGTGGCGTTGTAGGTGCCACAAGACCTTTGGTGGAAAAGGGCTGGATTGATTTGAAATACCAAATCGGTCAAACTGGCAAAACTATTAGCCCAAAACTCTATTTAGCGTTTGGCATTTCTGGGGCCATTCAACATGTATCTGGTATTGGCGGGGCGGAAACGATTATCGCCATCAACAATGATCCAGAGGCGCAAATTTTCCAATACAGTAATTATGGTATCGTTGGGGATGTTATGACCGTCCTGGAGGAAATGCTAGCGCAAGCAAAAGGAAAATAAATTCTATAGATATCCTAAAAAATAGTCTATAATAGCAATATAATGTAATATGAATGGATTGCTATTGTAGGCCTAGGTGAAAGTACATCATTAGTGTGCACCGGTCTAGCAATATGCTCATCATGTGCTAGGCCGGTGTTATTTTATAGAAAAGCGAGGGAAGAACTATGTGTAGACGTGTCTTTGTAACAGGAGCAACAAGTGGTATTGGTAAAGAAATCGCAATTTCCTTTGCTCAGTATGGCGATAATTTGTTATTGTGTGCTCGTCGCGAGGAAAAATTAGCTGAGCTAAAAGCAGAGCTCGAAGCCGATTATGATGTGAGAGTGGATACTTTCACCCTAGACGTACGAAATCGTGAGGAAGTAGAAACGAAGGTACCTCAAGCCATCAAAGCGTTTGGGGGCGTGGATATTCTCGTGAATAATGCTGGTTTGGCTCAAGGCCTCGATGATTTCCAAGATAGTTCTATCGATGATGCGGTGACAATGATTGATACCAATGTGAAAGGCCTCATTTACGTGGCTCGCAAGGTATTGCCATTCATGATGGAACAAAATAGCGGTCACATTATTAATATGGGGTCCACTGCGGGCATTTATGCCTATGCGAAGGGCGCTGTGTATTGTGCCACAAAGGCCGCTGTTAAAACATTGAGCGATGGTATCCGCATTGATACGATTGCTACCGATATTAAGGTCACTACCATCCAGCCAGGTATCGTGGAAACACCGTTTAGCGAAGTTCGATTCCATGGTGATGCACAGCGTGCAGCTAGCGTATATGCTGGTATTGATGCCATCCAACCTGAGGATGTGGCGGATATCGTGCTGTACGTGTCCAATCAACCAAAACGCGTTCAAATTTCTGATGTTACAATTATGGCAAACCAACAAGCCACTGGATTTATGGTGCATAAAAAATAAATTTTGACATAATGTTTGGTTAATTAGTAGAATAATGATAATGAGCCCTAGGTGATGTAGCACCTAGGGCCTTGTAACTTGTTATCAGATAATGTGAAGTATGTGCTAATTGATATTACTCTAAGAAAGGGGGATTTTTATGGTTCGAGAACGATCTATGAAGCATCGTGAATTTGATACGTCTAGTCTAACCGTGCCGATGACTCCCTTTTCTGTGGCGACACGCCGAGGCGTATTGCTCAAGGGCGTATTGTTTAGTGCACAAAATAATAGTCATTATGATGCTGATGTTGTGGCGCCCCGTACTGTTGTCATCTGTCTCACGGGCATCCATGGTAATTTAGAGACAAATCCGATGTATTATCACATTGGAGAAACCTTAGGGGCGCATGGTTTTGACTTTGTTTATGCACAGATGTGCGATGCGTACAATCGCCTGGAAACTGAGAATGTATTAACTGGCGAGACCGAGTGGATTGGATCCTTTAATGAGGACTTTTACGATGTGGATGATGATATCGAGGCCTATTTGAATTGGGCTCGTGAAAGTGACTATAAGCATGTGATTCTTGCGGGCCATTCCATTGCGGCCAATAAGGTATTGTGGTATTTATCGAGGCATCCTGAATGTACAATCGACCGTTTCATAGCTTTGAGCCCTGTGAATATAACCATAATGATGCGGAATGTTACGGATGAGCATCGCCAGATTGTGGATGAATATATGTCCAGTGGTCGTGATGAGGAGATGCTACCATTTGAGATGATGGGCTGGGCCCCTATGATTGCTAGGACGGGTCAGCAGTGGTTGAGTTTTACACCGCTAGATAATTGCCATATTGAGGCTGATGCGGATTACTCAGTGTTAGAGAGGGTAGAACATCGAGGCGCCTTTTTCATCGGTGGCCTTGATAGCTTTGCGGATGGAAATGCGGAGCATTTTATTCAGAATAATAACGCTCACTTAGTGCATGGTGAAGATAGCGAACTCGTTGTGATACCAAGAACGGGTCATACGTATCAGCATAAAGGTGCTGCGTTGGCACAGGCGATGCTAGAAGTGTTAGAAAAATGGATTAATAAATAGAATCTGCTTTTTCGATTAAAAAATGAAGATATATGAATTTTACGGATTATATGAGTTGTTACATATTAATTGTATGCTATGGTGTATTGGAATTGCTAATCTATATAGATACCGTTATAATAGTGAGTAATTGATTTTTGAGAAAAGGAGCTATTATGAAAGGCATACATTTCACCAAACGACAGATTTTAATTTTGGTCAGCGTGTGGTTCACATTCCTGTTGGCCTTTGTGACACGCTTATCTTGGGGCACTTTGATGCCTATCGTAAACGAGTCCTTGCAGTTTACACCACAACAGGGAACGAGCTATATTTCGGCATTTTATTTTGGTTATGCTCTTGCCGTATTACCTGGCGGTTTGTTAGCGGATAAAATTGGGTATCGTAAAACTATTATTGGCTCATTATTAGCCTTAGCTATTACGACCGCAGCGATGGGGATGATTACTGACTATACTATGGGTCTTGTTATTCGTTTCCTAATGGGGGCCGTATCTGGCCCGATTCAATCCTCTTGCTTGAGTGCATTAGGCCATAATTTCAGTATGAACCAGCGCGGTACAGCTGTGGGGATTTTCATGAGTTGTACATCCTTCGGTGTATTCACTGTTAATCTCTATGCACCAACTGTAGCTATGGAATTTGGATGGCGAGCAGCGTTCTTTGTAACTGCATTATTACCATTAATTGTTATGTTCGCATGTTTCTTTACGTTGAAAGCAAAACAAACAGTTGCTACTGTGTCTGATGCGGTGAATAAGCTGAATGGTAATGGTAGTAGTCCTGCTGTAGGTGGTGCCGGCACTGCTAATGGCGTAGGCGAATTAACAGACCACGGTGTTGAAAGTGTCATGGATCATGGCGTTACACCAAATTCTATTGAACAAGCTGCGGAGGCAGCAAAACCAACGCTGTTAGAGAATTTAAAATATTTGTTCACTACACGTAATGTATTGTTATTAGCTGTAGCTGGTATGTTTGCAACAGGTACGACTTGGGGCGTTACAAACTGGGCAAACTTGTATATGGTTAAACAGCTAGGGGTTAGTGCGGTGTTTGCGGGTTCTGTTATGAGTTTGTATGGTTTTGCCGCATTTTTAGCGAAGCCGACAATTGGTATTATCTCTGATAATATTCCTGTGAAAAAGAATTATACAGCGGCGGCAGCATTGTTCTGTTTTAGCCCTGCATTATGGATTTTCGCTAATACAACGAATCCAAATATGCTGTATGTAACAGCACCAATTCTTGGGGTAGGTGCCTTCATGTACAGTGCTGTAACAAATGCGTTAATTGTACAATCTGCACCAGAACATTTACGTGCTACCACAGCGGGCTTTGTAAATACCTTTAACCAAATCGGTGCTATTACAGCACCTATGATTTTAGGCGGGATTTTGACAAGTACTGGCAGCTATCAAACAGCATTGATGAGCATTGCCGCATTCCCAATTTTGGGTGCATTGGCGTTGACGTTTGTGAAGCTTACAGGACAGGAAAAATAAAATTAATGGAATGTCTATTAGAAATATACATCTGTAAATTCCTTATTGACACCGTGAATTATTTTGACGTATAATAACTTCATTATCTTAATAATTAGCTATGAATGGGTATAAAGATATAATCATCTACTTACAGAGAGTTGCCGGTTGGTGCGAGGCAATAGAGGGATTATGTTGAAACTCTCCCGTGAGCTTTGCTAGCGAATACAGCAGTAGTTAGCAACGGTTGGACCGTTAACACTCAATGAGCCCCAACTAGGGTGGTACCGCGTTATGATTATAATGCCCCTTTGGATGACTGTGTGTCGTCCTGAGGGGCTTTTTTTATACACTATTTGAGTTCTTATAGCTCATAGATGTTTGTGAGAGTATCCATACCTATGTTTAGGTAGTTACTTTTACAAACAGGGGTATAAGACAGTCTATTCGTAAGAATGAAGCAGAAAGGATGAATAGATATGGATCAGAATCGCATTATATTTTTTGATACCACATTACGTGACGGGGAGCAAACACCAGGCGTAGCATTGCAAGTATCTGAAAAGGTTGAAATAGCACAAAATTTAGTTCGTCTCGGTGTAGACGTTATCGAGGCGGGGTTCCCCGCGGCGTCCCCAGGGGATTTTAAAGCAGTGCAAACTATCGCTCGCGAGGTAAAAGGTGCTACCATTTGTGGTTTGGCTCGGGCGAATATCAACGATATTCAAAAGGTAGCTGATGCATTGGCTGATGCAGAACGCAGCCGTTTGCATTGTTTCATTGCTACCAGCGACATTCATTTGGAATACAAATTGAAAATGACTCGTGCAGAGGCGATTGAAAAGGTGAAAGAAGTATTGGCATTTGCGAAAGGCAAATTCGACGAAATCGAATTCTCCGCAGAGGATGCATCTCGCACAGATATGGATTACCTTTGTGAAGTGTTTGGCGTAGCCATCGCAGGCGGTGCCACTACATTGAACGTGCCTGACACAGTGGGTTACATGACACCACAAGAATTCGCCGATAAAATTCGTTATATTAAAGAGCATACACCAGGTATCGAAAATGCTATCATTTCCGTTCATTGCCATGACGATTTAGGCCTTGCCAATGCGAATACATTAGCTGCATTACAAGCGGGTGCTCGTCAGGTAGAATGTACCATCAATGGTCTTGGTGAACGTGCTGGTAACGTAGGCATCGAAGAAGTAGTGATGTCCATTAAAACTCGCCATGATATTTATCCATTCGATGTGAATATTGATACAAAACGTTTTACTCGCACCAGCAAATTGGTGAGCCGTTTAACAGGCGTTGCAGTGCCACCAAATAAAGCTATTATTGGTGCTAACGCGTTTGCTCATGAATCTGGTATTCACCAACATGGTGTTTTAAACAATCCTGGTACCTATGAAATTATGACGCCAGAATCCGTGGGTGCTGAAAAATCTGCCATCGTATTGGGTAAACATTCTGGTAAACATGCCTTTGCGGATCATTTGGTAACATTGGGCTTTGTGTTTGATGATGAAAAAGTTACTGATTTGTTCACAAAATTCAAGGCTTTGGCAGACCGTAAAAAACAAGTATTTGATGATGATGTGATTGCTTTGGTGATGGATAATATTGATCGTAAACGTGCCATCGAGGTTATCCATCATCATTACCATTCTAATGAATTTGGTTACGCTTATGCGGATATTCGTTTGAGCACACCAGAGGGCATCAAAGAGGATGCTGCTGTAGGCGATGGTCCAGTGGATGCTTCTTTGAAAGCAGTAGAACGTGTTATCGAAATGCCAGTGAGCCTCAAGGATTACCAAATCCGTGCTATTACAGCGGGTAAGGATGCCCTTGGCGAGGCTACTGTGAAAGTAGAACATGAAGGTCGTATTTATCATGGTCGTGGTATTAGTACAGACATTATTACATCAAGTGTGAATGCATATATTAACGCGGTAAATTCCGTGTATCTAGCGAAAGAGCTAGAAGAGGAGGCAAAATAAAATGGGTATGACGATTACTGAAAAAAATATGGCTCGCCATGCAGGCCTAGAATCTGTAAAACCAGGCCAAATGATTGAATGTAAATTAGACGCAGTGCTTATGAATGATATTACATTCCCACCAGCTCTTCGGGAATTCAAAAAAATTGGGAAACCAGTTTTTGATAAAGAAAAAATCTATTTGATTCCTGACCATTTCACACCTAACAAAGACGTTGTGTCCGCTACACAATCCAAAGTTATGCGTGATTTCGTAAAAGAACAACATATTCCTCACTACTTTGAAACTGGTCGTGTAGGTATTGAACACGTTATCATCCCTGAAAAAGGCATGATTGCTCCTGGTGAAATGATTATCGGTGCTGACTCTCATACTTGTACATATGGTGCGTTGGGTGCCTTCGCTACTGGCGTTGGTTCCACTGATGCGGGCGTGGCAATGGCAGAAGGTAAAACTTGGTTCAAAGTACCTGAGTCCATCAAAGTAGAATTAATCGGTAAACCTAATAAATGGGTAACTGGTAAAGATATTATTTTGGAATTAATCGGTCAAATCGGTGTTGACGGTGCTCGTTACATGGCATTGGAATTTGCTGGTGATGGTGTTCAACATTTAACAATGGCTGATCGTTTAACAATCTGCAACATGGCTATCGAAGCGGGCGGTAAATGTGGCGTATTCCCTTACGATGCAGTAACTGAAGAATATGTGACTGGCCGTGTAAAACGTGACTTCGAACCAATCGCTCCTGATGCGGATGCAAAATACGTTCAAACTATTACAATTAACCTTGCAGAATTGTCTCCAGTAGTAGCATTCCCTCATTTGCCGTCTAACAAACATTATGTGAATGAAATCAAAGAAGAAATCGCTATCGACCAAGTTATCATCGGTTCTTGTACAAATGGTCGTTATGAAGACCTTGTACAAGCAGCTGAAATCTTTAAGGGTCGCAAAGTGGCTCCATTCGTTCGTTGCATCGTGGTACCTGGTTCTCAAGAAGTATACGAAAAAGCTATGCAAGATGGCTTGTTCCAAATCTTCTTGGATGCAGAATGCGCGGTATCCACACCAACTTGTGGTCCTTGCCTAGGCGGTTACATGGGTATCATGGCGGAAGGTGAAAAAACAGTTTCCACTACAAACCGTAATTTCCGTGGTCGTATGGGTCACGTAGATAGTGAAGTATATTTGGCTAGCCCTTATGTAGCGGCTGCAAGTGCAGTATTGGGTCGCATCGCTGGCCCTGAGGAGGTAAAATAATGGACTTTCAAAGTAAAAAAATCTGGCGCTACGGCGACGATGTAGATACAGACGTAATCATTCCAGCTCGTTACTTGGCGATTTCCGATTGGAACGAATTGGCTGAACATGCAATGGAGGACATTGATACTACCTTCGCACCAAATGTAAAACCAGGCGAAATCATGGTAGCTGGTAAAAACTTTGGTTGTGGTTCCTCTCGTGAACATGCACCTGGCGTTATTAAAGCTAAACAAGTACCTGTCATCATCGCGCATAGCTTTGCGCGTATTTTCTTCCGCAACGCTATCAATATTGGTTTGCCAGTGATCGAAATCGGAGACCAAGTTGATCGCATCGATGCAGGCGATGAAATAGGCGTAGAATTGTCCAAAGGTATCGTGTACAATTTGACTAAAAATGAACAATACCAAGGTACAGAATTACCACAATTCATCCAAGATATCGCCGCTGCTGGTGGTTTGGTTGAATTTGCAAAAACTCGTAAATAAAATGTTATTACTGAAAGCAACCTAGCTCGCTAGGTTGCAGGCGGTAATTGCGGTACGTCATAAAGTAGGATGAGATAGTAGCGAGCTAACATATTATGATGTAGGCGCGCTGTATTGGGACTTTCACTATGAGGAATTATGTAAATAGTGAGTTGAGAAATGAGGATTAGAATGAGTGAAAAGAATATCGTATTGATTCCTGGCGACGGTATCGGTACAGAAATTATCGACGCAGCAAAGGCTGTGTGCGACGTAGCATTTGAAAAAGCAAATGTAACAGTGAATTGGATCGACAAAAAAGCTGGTGGCGCATCCATTGATGCATACGGCGAACCTTTAACACAAGATACAATCGACGCTTGTAAAGTAGCGGACGCGATTTTGTTAGGTGCCGTAGGCGGTCCTAAATGGGATAATCTTGATCCAGCCATCCGTCCAGAAAAAGCGATTCTTGGTTTGCGTAAAGCATTAGGCTTGTTCTGCAACCTTCGCCCTGTAAAAATCTATCCTGCATTGCAAGAATATTCCCCATTGAAAAAAGAACTCGTACAAAACGTTGATTTTGTCATCGTTCGCGAATTAACTGGTGGTATCTATTTCGGTGAACGTGAAGAAGCATCTGGTTCTGGCGCTGAAGAGTCAGCATGGGATAAAGAAACATACAGCCGTTACGAAATCGAACGCATTATGGATGTGGCGATGGAAACAGCTCGTAAACGTAATAAAAAATTAGTATCTGTAGACAAAGCGAATGTGTTGGCATCCTCTCGTTTGTGGCGTAAAATCGCTCAAGAAAAAGCGGCTGCTAATCCAGACATCGCAACAGATTACTACTATGTAGATAACACAGCACAACAACTCGTTGTAAACCCTGGTCAATTCGACGTTCTGGTAACAACAAACTTGTTCGGCGACATTTTGTCTGACGAAGGCGCTGTTATCTCTGGTTCCATCGGCTTGTTGCCATCTGCCTCCATGGGCACTGGTACTGCTTTGTATGAACCAATTCATGGTTCCGCACCTGATATTATGGGCCAAAACAAAGCGAATCCTTTGGGCACTATTTTGTCCGCGGCTATGATGTGCCGTCACTCTTTGGGCTTGCCTGAGGTAGCTGATGCTATTGAAAGCGCAGTAGAACAAGTGTTGGCTGATGGGTTCAGAACTGGTGATATCTATCGTGATGGTTTGAAACTCGTAGGGACTACAGAAATGGCGCAAGCCGTAATCGAAAGATTATAAAATACAAAAATCTCCCATACATATTTCTGGCTCCGAACGCCTGACGTACCTGCCTATAGGCAGGGCGTCGGCGTAATGTCGCTGCGAAATATATAAGGGAGATTTTTTCATTGGAGGTGCGTTGGGGGGCGGTGTAATTAACGGCTTGTGCATTGCTGTTAAGGCGGGCGAGGTTTGATATGATCGCTGTGGATATCCCCAGGGCTCTTGGGAGACATGATGTGGAGCAGAGCATCTACGTTTGTTTGAAGGTGTGGTTTGGAAAGCGGCTTAGTTTATCCGGTTGTGTTTAGCACAGGCGATGGGTTAGCATGCCTCGTCCTCCGGACATTGGGTTAGCATGCCTCGTTCCTGCGGAACATCGGAGAGCAATGCTTGGAGTACGGTAATGGGGGTTAGTGTGCCTCAGCCTACGGGCATTGGAGTGGCATTATATAGGATGAGGTAATAAATTTAACGATTCGTGAAAATCTTTTGATTAAATTGACCTTCCAGATGAGGACCTATATAATAAAGAAAAGAGATAGTTGGCGTGTTAGTTGTATTTAGTGATAAATCGTTACATGTGTATAGCATTAGGGAGTGAGCGATGCAGTGTTTTACATATTTGATTATTCAATAAGCCTGATGTGACTGGGAGGAACTTTCACCAAATAATTGAAACGAGTTTTCAAAAGTGTAGCCATGGATACGTTTATAATTTTTCAAAGTTGTATAATGAAGTCATAACGAACGTTCATTAGACCGTCAGCGAGTGGCGTTGATATAATTGAGAATATATGATAATGATATATCGAGATAGGAGACAGAATTATGAGAAAGCACGTTAAAAACAATGTATCTTGGATTGGTAAAATTGACTGGGAATTGGAATCTTTCCATGGCGATGATTATTCTATTAATAATGGTTCTAGCCAAAATGCGTATTTGATTGAAGAGGAGAAAACTGTTCTCATCGATACGGTTTGGAAACCTCATTCCACTGAGTTTATTGATAATTTGATGAGCGAAATTGATATTAACAAAATCGATTTTATCGTATGTAATCACGGTGAGGTTGACCACAGTGGTTCTCTGCCAGCGTTGATGGAAAAAATTCCTAACACACCAATTTATTGTACTGAGAATGCAGTAAAATCCTTGGTGGGTCAATATCATCATCCTGAATGGAATTTCAAGGTGGTTAAAACTGGCGACTCTGTGGATATTGGTAATGGTAAAAGCCTCGTTTTCGTTGAAATGCGTATGTTGCACTGGCCAGATAGCATGGCGACATATATGACTGGCGATAATATTTTGTTCTCTAATGATGCGTTTGGTCAACATTTCGCAGTAGAGGAATTATGGGCTGATAAAGCCGATCAATGTCGTTTATGGGAAGAAGCGATGAAATATTATGCCAATATTTTGAACCCATTCTCTCCATTGGTAAAAAATAAAATCGAAGAGATTTTGAAATTGAATTTGCCAATCGATATTATTGCTACAAGCCATGGTGCGATTTGGCGCGAAAATCCTACACAAATCGTGGAAAAATACTATGAATGGTCTCAAGCGTACCAAGAAGATCAAATTACAATTGCTTACGATACTATGTGGGATGGCACAAAACAATTGGCTCATAAAATCGGTGAAGAGATTGCGAAACAGTCCCCTGAAACTCGCGTTAAAATCTTTAATATCGCTAAGGCCGATAAAAATGATATCATGACGGAAATCTTTAAATCTAAAGCCATCGCGGTAGGTTCTCCAACTGTGGGTAACAGCATTTTGTCCTCTGTGGCTGGTTGGATGCAATTTCTTC
This sequence comes from Veillonella absiana, assembly GCF_032970865.1. Taxonomy (NCBI): domain Bacteria; kingdom Bacillati; phylum Bacillota; class Negativicutes; order Veillonellales; family Veillonellaceae; genus Veillonella; species Veillonella absiana. The sequence continues at coordinate 15,513 of NZ_JAWJZB010000004.1, forward strand.
ATGAATTGAAATTCAAAAATAAAAAAGCTGCTGTATTCGGTTGCTATGGTTGGAGCGGTGAAGCACCAAAAGTATTGCGTGAAAAATTGACTGATTGTGGATTTGCTGTGGTGGAACCGCAGATTAAATGTAATTGGAATCCCGAAAGTAGTGATTTAGCGCAAGCATCTGGCGTTGCGGCTGCTCTATTGTCCTAATAGCAAAAACGCCTATATCTATTTCTTGCTCCGGAACGCGTGTGGCATGAAAGCAAAAATCTCTCCTACCTATTTCTAGCTCCGAACGCCTAACGGCGTAATATCGCTGCGAAATAGGTAAGGGAGTTTTTTTCATTGGAGATGCCTAGAGTGGGGCGCAACGTACGGCTGTTGCATCTATGTGGAGAAGGACGACTTAGGTTATCCAGATGTGTTTAGCACAGGCGATGGGCAATACCATTAACGGTGATGAGTGCATCGTTTAGGCTGAAAGTACCGAGTCCCGCTACATAGGCGGCATGTCGTTCGGACCAATTAGAGCTGATGCCGGTGTTACTGGCTGTTATACGAGACCAATGCTCATCTATTTGTGGTGAAATATTAGGAATATTCTGGTGATGAAAGAAATATCGCATGTGTTGTCGAAGAGCGTTGTTAAGCTGTTCACCATAATAACGAACGTGAGTATTTTATAGCTAGTGCTGTATCGTATATAATAAGATATATTATGGTGAAAGTACTATAACATAATCTATGAAATCTAGTTATAGAACTCAGAGATAAAAGGGATGAATTTAGATGAAAAGCATTATTTTAATTGGCATGCCTAGCAGTGGTAAAACCTATGTAGGTGAGGCATTAGCAAAATCATTACAGCGACCATTTATTGATTTGGACGATGTATTTATAGAGCGCGTACAGCGGACACCACAAGAGGTAGTGAAGCAAGATGGGCATGAATTGTTTCGGCGTCTTGAAACAGAATGTTTAGCTTCTGTGGCAGATATACAAGATGCCGTTATCTCTACAGGTGGTGGTATCGTTACAGAAGAACGGAATCGACCATATTTAGAAAAAAACATTATTATCTATGTTAAAAGAGAGCTTGATGATTTAGATGTGGAGGGGCGCCCATTAGCGAAAGGATTATCAGCAGCAGCGTTGTTTGCAGAACGACGATCCTTGTATGAATCTTGGAGCCACTACGAGGTGGAGAACCATGATGCGGAACAGGCTGTGGCGGATATTCGAAGATTGTTGAATCTATAATAATAAATATATTATACAAGCACTATACATTGTTAGTCCTAACTGATGTATAGTGCTTTTATATTGCCTTAAACTATAGCTAATTATAGATATATGGTATCTGAAATTTAATTCCTATTATTGACATGGGATAAAATGAAAGCTATAATGTACTTATAGCCTACTTTAAAAAGAGGAATTAAAAACTACACAGGTACATACCTGATGAAAATATACCTCATAGGGATATAGGTCGGATGTAACCATGGCGTAGCTTTTATAAAGAAGAAAGATTCAAATTAGATATACACTATTAGCAGAATGCTAATAGATACCGATAAATAGAAAGGGTGTTAAACCATGAGTGATAATGTAGATGTAAGCCAAATCAAGGATCCGGCGATTGCCGCGGCTCGTAAGGAAGTTGAATTCCAACGTGCCATGAATCCTTGTCCAATTGATTTTTCTGAGTTCCAATCTAGCAACCCTCGTTCCCAAGGGGAGCAAAAAGAATACGAAGGCGATGTAAACTCTAATTTTAACCGACGTCAAAAATATTCCGATAATGAAGAACCTCAATTCACAACGCCATTCGGCAACGAACCAGGTTTCCTACCTGCTGAAAAAGACCGTTACCGTTTGATTTGGTCCAAACATTGTCCTTGGGCGCATCGTATTGCTATTGCTATCGATTTACTAGGATTAGATAAAGTCATTTCCAAAGGTAGTGCAGATCCACTTCGTCCAGCAGGCGTTATTGCAGACTGGTTCTTCACATTGGACAAAGATAATGTTGATCCAGTCTTGGGCATTCATTCTCTTGGAGAAGCGTATCGCAAAGGCGACCCTAACTATGATGCACGTTCCACTGTACCAGCTATCGTGGACGTAACAACTGGGGCTGTAGTAAACAATGATTACCATGCGTTGACTACAGAATTGGCATTGGGTTTCAAAGATTTCATCGACCCTAATGCACCAGATATTTATCCAGAGGAATTGCGTGCCGATATTGATGCGTTAAACGTAATCATCTATGCAGATGTTAACCTTGCTGTTAACCTTGCAGCGCTAGTAACTAGTCAAAAAGATTACGAATACTACTTCGACCGTATCTTTGATCGTTTGGATTGGCTTGAAGAACGCTTGAGTACTCGTCGTTACTTGATGGGTGATACAATCACTGACCCAGATATCCGCTTGTTCCCAACGCTTGCGCGTTTTGACCTCGTGTTCTACCAAAAATACTTGGTTAACAAAAAACGTTTGGTAGATTATCCAAACTTGTGGAACTATGCGAAAGACTTGTACTCCAATCCAGCATTCGGTGGTACAACAGACTTCGATTCCATGCGTAAACGTTTTTACTATGTAGATCATACGCCTTTTGAAGATTTGCCACGTTTAGTTCCAAAAGGTCCAGATGACAATATTTGGAAAGAATCGAATGATCGTGCTGAGAAATTCAGCAAATAAAATTGTGAAAGAGGGGGAATTCACGTGAGTGAAACCATAGATGTAAGTAAAATTAAGGATCCTGACATTGCTGAAGCTCGTAAACATGTAGAGTTTCAACGAGCTAAGAATCCTTGCCCAATCGACTTTTCTGAGTTGCAATCTAGCAATCCACGTCAAGGGGAACAAAAAGAATATGATGGTGAGGTAGCTTCTAACTTTAACCAACGGAAAAAATATTCTGATTATGAAGAACCGCAATTTACCACACCATTTGGTAATGAAGCCGGTTTTGCACCAGCAGAGCCCGGTCGTTATCGATTGATTTGGTCTAAGCATTGTCCGTGGGCACATCGTGTAGCCATCGCTGTTGATTTATTAGGCCTTGATAAGGTCATTTCAAAAGGGGTTGTTGATCCGCTCCGCCCAGCAGGTGTTATTGCAGATTGGTTCTTTACATTAGATAAAGATAATGTAGATCCAGTGCTAGGAATTCATTCCCTTGGGGAAGCTTATTTCAAAGGTGATCCTAATTACACAGCTCGTTCTACTGTACCAGCTATCGTTGATACAAAAACGGGTGCAGTAGTGAATAATGATTTCCACGTGTTAACAACTGAGTTAGCATTAGGCTTTAAAGATTTTGTAAGTGCTGATGCACCAGATATCTATCCTGAAGAATTACGAGATGATATTGATGCATTGAACATCATTATTTACTCTGATGTAAATGTGGCCGTAAATATGGCAGCACTTGTAAAAAAACAAGAAGAATATGAATTTTACTATGATACAGTGTTCAACCGATTGGACTGGTTAGAAGAACGATTGAGTACACGTCGTTACTTGATGGGGGACACAATTACTGACCCTGATGTACGCTTGTTCCCAACTCTCGTTCGCTTTGACTCTGTATTCTATCAAAAATATATGGTTAACAAGAAGCGTTTGGTAGATTATCCAAACTTGTGGAATTATGCAAAGGATTTGTACTCCAACCCTGCATTCGGTGGAACAACAGATTTCGATGCTATTCGTAAACGTTACTATTTTGTTGATCATACACCATTCGAAGATCTACCGCGGATTATTCCAAAAGGTCCAGACCTTAGCGTTTGGAATGAACCGAATGATAGAGCTGAGAAGTTTGGGAAATAAACTTCTGTAGATAGTTAGTTTGATTATAGGTCCATGATATAAGGAGGCCCTACAATGGATACAATTACAAAAACGCTTGTAGCACATATTGAGGGCACAAATCTTACCAATCGACGGGACCTGTTTAATCAATCTGTGATTGCTTTAGTTGACTATCTAGCTGCATTGTTAGCAGCTAGGCGTGAAGCTAAGGTTATTGAAATGGCAAATTACCAAACTAATCAAGATTTAGACTACATTGATTTGCAACAAATTGCTAAGTCCTCCTCAGAACAGCAAGCATTTTGGTATGGTTATACTTCTCATTATCTTGATTATGATGACGCACAAGCAAATTTGGCAGGTCATTTTAGTACCGTACTTTTTTCCGCATTATTAGCAGTGGCAAAACCAACAGATACCTTGCAGAATTTCTTAACTGCCTATGTGGCAGGGGCAGAATTAGAGGGTTTGATTGGTAAATGGATTAATCCAAGCCATCGTTCTCAGGGATGGCATCCGACTGCTACGGTAGGACCTATTGGTGCAGCAGTGGCTATTGGCCGTTTGCGAGGCTTTACTGGTGAAAGATTGGCTCAACTCATTTCTTTGGGCGCCACACAATCAAGTGGTATGTCATTTCAATATGGTACTGATGGGAAACCTTTACATGTTGGTCTTGCAGCTAGAAATGCTGTTTGGTCATATGAATTATTGGAGAATACATCATTGGAAACGAGTGTTATTCCGTTTAATTCTGATACAGGGTGGTTGAAAATTATTGCTAATCACACCATTACTGAACAGGATGTTAATGATGTATGGCTACAACCAGGACAGATTATTAGTCCTGGTTTATGGATGAAAGTACATCAGTATTGTTCGGCAGGTATTTGCGGTGCCGCAGGCACACAAGATATTTATGATCGATTGATAGAACGTTTTGGTGCAAGTGGAGATAGTATCTGGTCTCATGTAGCGAGCATGACGATTCATTTTCCACCAGGTAATGATAAGGGCTTAAAATATAAAAATCCTAAATCAGGTCGAGAGGGGCAGTTTTCCATTGAATATGTGTTATGGCAAATTTTTGAATATGGATGTATTAGAGATGAGTTATTCCACATAGAAGCTGTACCAGAGGAATTTACACGGGCATTGCCAAAAATCTATCGTGTTAATGATTTGCCTCCAGTGCCACAAGATGTGCGAGTTACAGAAATTAAAGTTACATTGAACACTGGTGAAATATTGGTTGCAAATATAGATAATCCGAAAGGCTCTCCAGCAACACCTTTCACTATAGAAGATTTAACTGTGAAATTATTACAGGGAACTACACAAAATCGTATTGATGAGCTTTTTGAAGCTTTCAAAAAATATAAAGATATGGGGTCCATATTACATGTGATTCAGCAATTATAATTAATATAAATTATAGATAGAAGGAAGAGAACAATGTTTAATACTAAAAAATTAGGTAAATTATTAGCAGTTGCTACATTAGCATTAGGTGTTTTTGTAGTAGCTGGCTGTGCAGATGATGCTGGTAGCAGCAATAAGGCAGCAGTTAATAAAGATGCAAAAACTATTGTTGTAGCTACACGTGGTACTGCAAGACCATACTCCTATACAGATGATAAAGGTAATTTGACAGGATATGATGTTGAGCTTGTAAAAGAAATTGAACGTCGCAATCCTAATTTACATTTTGAATTCAAGCCAATGGCAACAGATGCTGCGTTTGTAGCAATGGATGCGGGCCAAGTAGATATGATTGCAAACCAAATGCGTCGTAATCCTACTCGTGAAGCAAAATACAATTATACTAATGAAGTAAATAATTATTCTACTCGTAAACTAGCTGTTAAAAATGATCGTAATGATATTAATAGTTTAGAAGACTTAAAAGGTAAAAAAATCGTAGTTACTATTTCTTCTGAGTTCCGTGAATTAGTTGATGAATTTAATAAAACAGCTAATCCGCCAATCGAAGTGGTTTACACAGATAAAGGTAGTGCGGAATCCTTAAACTTAGTAGCAACAGGTCGTGCTGATGCAGCGGGTGAATATGAATATGTAATTAATTCTGCTGTAAAAGATCGTGGTCTACCAGTTAAAGCTGTTGGCGATGTATTAGCTGTTGTTCCTACTTATTTCTTAACGAAGAAAACTGATGATATGAAAAAAGTAGCAGATCAAATTGATAAAACTATGAAGGAAATGAAAGCAGACGGTACACTTAAAAAATTATCTGAGCAATATCTTGGTGGCGACTTTACTGTAGAACCAGCTCAAAAGTAGTGTTAGCTAATATATGTAATGCATGGTTTTATTACTTCGTAGTATACAAATGTATAAAACCTAGTGTATAGAGTGGGGCTGTAATGAACTATCGTTACAGCCCAATTCTAATTTTTATCTTATGGAAAGGACATTACCCATGAGTAAATATTTTGATGTAGGATATATGATACAGTCATTACCAACTTTGTTATCCTATATTCATGTAACATTGATGATAACGGCAGTGTCAGCTGTTCTTGGAATTTTACTGGGCTCCTTAATTGCTATAGTAAGAATCAAAAAAGTGCCAGTATTAAATCAAATCTTGGTGGTATTTATTTCCTTTATGCGAGGAACTCCATTCTTAGTGCAATTATTCCTTATTTATTTCGGTGTTCCTGAGATTATGAGTCATTTAGGAATGAATGTACGGAACTTACCAGGATTGGTGTTTGTGTATGCAGTATTTACATTGCATATTGCAGCATATAGTGCGGAGATTATGCGCGCTAGTATTTCTGCTGTATCTCAAGGTGAAAAGGAAGCTGCTATGGCTATTGGCATGACAGAATTACAAAGTTACGTACGAATTATCTTGCCCCAGGCGTTTACATTGAGTATCCCTCCGTTAACTAACCTGATTATAGGTATGTTGAAAGGTACAGCATTAGTATTTAATGTTGGTGTTGTCGATATGATGCGTCGAGCTGATTTGATGGGTGGCAATAGTCAACGTTACCTTGAATTATTCGTTGATGCGGCCATTATCTATGCAGTGTTAATTTTTATAGTTACAACAGCGGGACGTTGGATCGAGAAACGTTATACTGTTGGTGAGCGCCAAACTGAGCGTGTATTATTGAGTGAGGAGTAGGCCATGGAACAGAGTATTATTGATACAACCTATATATATGGCACCTTCTGGGCGGTTATTCCTTATTTAAAAGTGACCCTATATATTACATTTATGAGTATTGTATTTGGTACACTATTAGGCTTATTTAGTTGCGTTATGCAAATGAATAAAGTGCCTGTTTTAGGACAATTGAGTTATTTATATGTGTTAATCTGTCGTAGTATTCCTAATATGGTATTACTCTATTTAGTATATTATGGACTTCCTATCGTATTCTTGGCAGTTGAGGATTCTACCGGCTTTCACATTCCCTTTGAACGTGTACCAGCTATGCTCATCGCCATCGTTGGTTTAACATTACACACAGGTGCGTACTTGAGTGAAATTTTCCGTGCAGCCCTCCAATCCGTGCCAAAAGGCCAAATGGAAGCGGCACAGGCCATTGGTATGACTTGGTTCCAAGCGTTCCGTCGTATCGTGTTGCCACAGGCGACAGTATTCGCGTTGCCTCTATTTACAAATCAATTTTTGAATACTATGAAGAGTACTAGTATCGTGTTTGTTATCACCGTTATTGAATTGTTTGGTGCAGCGAAACTATATACAGAGGAAAATTCGCAGTATTTTGAAGCCTACATTGTGGTAGCTTGTATGTTCTGGGCGTTGGGTATTTTCTTTGAATTCGTATTCCATCGTCTTGAAATTTATGCAAGCAAATATAAACGAGGTAATGCAGTATGATTAACATAAAAAATGTACATAAATCTTTTGGGAATCGTGAGATTCTGAAAGGTATCGACCTAACGGTCTCAACTGGTTCCGTAACGGCTATCCTTGGCCCATCTGGCAGTGGTAAAACCACATTCCTTCGTACGTTGAACTTCTTGGAAAAAGCAGATCAAGGAACGATGGAATTAAATGATATTAAAGTAGATTTAAAAACGGCTAGCAATAAGGAAATCTTGAATGTGCGACGTAATACGTCTATGGTATTCCAGTCTTACAATCTGTTCTCTAATAAAACTGTTATCGAGAACATCATGGAAGGGCTTGTGACGGTTAAGAAAATGAATAAGTCCGCTGCACGCGAGATTGCTCAAAAATTCCTGAAAGAAGTTGGCATGGAAGGCTTTGATGATTACTACCCAGTGCAATTATCTGGTGGTCAACAACAACGTATTGGTATTGCTCGTGCATTGGCGATGGATCCGCAGGTTATCTTATTTGATGAACCTACAAGTGCTCTTGATCCAGAACTTGTGGGTGAAGTATTGGCGGTTATTCGTAAAATCGCTCGTGATTTGAATGTAACAATGATTATTGTGACTCATGAAATTGGCTTTGCTAAGGAAGTAGCGGACCAAGTGGTGTTTATGGAAGGCGGAGTTATCGTAGAGCAAGGCGATCCTAAGATTGTGTTAGAACATCCTAAGGAAGAACGTACTCGCAAATTCCTAAGCCGTTATCTCACACTGGAACCTGATTCTCCACTGGATAGCGCAGCGCTATAGGAGGTAATTATGGCAGAGGTATTTAGATTATTAACGGTAGACGATGCGACAGAGTATCATCGTGTATTGGTAGATGGATATGCGGCGAATAAGGAGTTTCCTATTTCTTTTGAGGCCACTGATTTTACATTACAACAATCTATTGATTGGGTGAAAGAGCAGCCTACGTATGGTTTGTATGTAGATGATCAACTGGTGAGTTCTATTTCACTTCGCATGCCTTGGATTGGTAAGGGCACGATAAAAGGCTTCCCTCATATTGGGCATTTTGTTACGGCCCCACAACATAAGGGCAAAGGATATGCAAAGAAAACATTAGCCTATACTGAGGATTTACTTCGTACGGTGTATAGAACGCCTGTAGTAACCTTGGGTACGGCCGCACAACATCCTTGGTTACAAGATATGTATAAAAACATGGGGTTTGTGGAGTTTAAAAGAACTCAGTTAAAAGGGAAAAAGCATATTACTATATTTTTTGAAAAAAATTTGATTTAGCTAACATGGGTGTATATCCTGTTTTACTTCGAGAAGCAAAGCTTCAAGGGGAATGCAGGATATACACCTGTTGTTTATGTATGTACTATGGAATTTGTCATAATTAAAATAACTTGTAATAATTATAAACAAATAATATTATTATTTTATGAGAGGGCTTGTGTTAGCTTTTACGCGGATAAAAGATTGAACATGGCATAACCAGAGAGCGATAGTGGGTCAAATATATTTTAAGATATATATTTAGCTCCATTTATGTAATGCAAGATGAAGTAACTGCATTGCAAGATAAAAATGCTCAGTTAGAAGCTAAAAATGCTAGCCTTGAAGCAGACGTAGAAACATTGAAGGCTCAAGTGGCAGCTTTATTAGCGCGATAATTTCATGTTCTAATTAATTACTAACAGATTGATTTTATATTAGACACTAAAAAGCTAGTAAAATAGCAATATTGTAGATTATCATTATTAATGAAAAATATATTTGTTAGTTGAACTAATTATTATAGGCATTAATAATTTCTTTCATAGATCTTATTAATGCCTGTTCTAGCATAGTATTTATGTGTATTTTCGCAGTTTCGAGTATTGGTTTTCTTTCAAATTAAGAATATAATGAAAGTATCAATATACCCTTTAGGTTAAAGAGGAGACACAACATGAAAACTTACACACCATTCAAAGCAGGTAAAGTTCGTGAATTATATGATTTAGATGATAGCTTGATTATCGTTTGTACTGACCGCATTTCTGCGTTCGATAACATTTTGAAAGAACCAATTCCTGAAAAAGGTGCTATTCTTAATAAAATGTCCAAATTCTGGTTCGATTTCACAAAAGACATCGTTCCTAACCACATGATTTCCATCGATACAAAAGATATGCCTGAGTTCTTCCAAACTCCTGCATTCGAAGGCAATAGCATGAAGAGCCAAAAATTGACTATGCTTTCTGTAGAATGTATCGTTCGTGGTTATATCACTGGTTCCGGTTGGGAAAGCTATAAAAAAGAAGGGCATATCTGCGGTATTCAATTACCAGAAGGATTACAAGAATGCCAACAATTGCCTGAACCTTTGTTCACACCATCCACAAAAGCTCCTTTGGGCGAACATGACATGAACATCTCCATGGAAGAAGGCGCTGAATGGCTTGAAAAAGACTTCCCTGGTAAAGGCAAAGAATACATGGAACAATTGCGTGATTTTACTTTGGCGATTTACAAAAAATGTGCTGAATACGCATTGGAAAAAGGCATCATCATTGCCGACACTAAATTCGAATTTGGCCTAGATGAAAACGGTCAAATCGTATTGGGCGATGAAATCCTAACACCAGATAACAGTCGTTTCTGGCCATTAGAAGGCTACAAAGCTGGTCAAGGTCAACCATCCTATGACAAACAATTCGTACGTGATTACCTATCCGCTCATCCTGGCGATTCCTTGCCACAAGACATTATCGACAAAACATTGGCTAAATACAAAGAAGCTTACTTGTTGTTGACTGGCGAAGAGTTTAAATAAGAAACTATTCGTAAGTGTTACGATGTTGAAAGAGGCTCGAGCATTGCGTTTGTGCAATGCTCGGGCCTCTTAGCAATTATAGGGGGTATAGGACAAAATGAATTGTTCCTATAACCCCTATTATAAGCATAAATATGGGCGATAGGAACATAAAAGGCGATGCCTACACGATTGTGTGGGCATCGCCTTTTCATAATCTGTTTCGAGTGTTTCTATCGATGAATCAATTATTGTTTTGTAACAAGTTTCAATTCTGCAGGGATTTTAGCTTCTACTTTTTCGCCTTTTACAACTTTAGCAGCTGTTTCTACTGCTAATTTCCCCATCAATTCAGGTTGTTGTGCAATTGTAGCTGCCATTGTACCATCTTGAACTGCTTTTTGAGCATCTTCAGTACCATCGAAGCCTACGATGAAGATTTGTTTGCCAGCGGATTTAGCTGCTTGAATAGCACCAAGAGCCATTTCGTCGTTATGAGCAAAGATTGCTACAACGTCTGGGTTAGCTTGAAGCATGTTTGTGGCTACGTTAAGACCTTTTGTACGGTCGAATTCAGCAGTTTGTTTTGTTACTACTGTTAACATTTTGTCAGCAATGTTGTGGAAACCTTGACCACGTTCACGAGTTGCGGATGCGCCAGGGATACCTTCTAATTCAGCAACTTTCGCGCCGTTACCCATTTTGTCAGCAATCAATTTAGCTGCCATTTCGCCACCTTTTACGTTATCGGAAGCGATATGAGATACTACAGTACCTTTGTCAGCGGAACGGTCAACTGTGATCACAGGGATTTTTTTGTTGTTCGCTGCTTCTACGGATGTAGAGATTGCTGCGGAGTCAACAGGGTTAACGATAAGAACAGTTACGCCACTTTCAAGCAAGTCGGAAATGTCATTAGCTTGTTTAGCTGGGTCATTTTGAGCATCAACGATTTTAACTTTGAGGCCCATAGTTTTTGCTTGTTCTTCAACGCCTTTTTTCAAAGATACGAAGAATGGGTTGTTTTGAGTGGAAACGGAGAAACCGATAGTACCTTGTTTTTGGTCGCCACCGTCTTTTTTGGAATCAGAGCCACAGCCGGCTACTAAACCGATGACTACAAGAGCCATCATTAAAATGGTAAATAATTTTTTCATACAAACCTCCTAAAAACTGGGAACGCATAGGTTGCGTGTGCGCCGTCCTGATATTAACCACGGCTAGTAAACCGATTGCACAACCGTATGTGCGGCGCTTTCACAATAGATTTCACCATAAAAAGATGAAACCACTATGCTTTCTTGCGGTCCACGAGAACAGCGAGAAGAATTACGATCCCTTTCACAACTTGTTGATAGAAACTAGAAACATCGAGAATATTTAGACCATTATTGAGTGTGCCGATGATGAGCGCACCGATAAGGGTACCAACGATATGACCACGGCCACCAGCAAGGCTTGTACCGCCCAGCACAACGGCTGCGATGGCATCTAGTTCGTAACCTGCACCAGCTGTTGGTTGGGCAGAGTTCAAACGAGATGTAATAATGGCGCCCGCCATGGCACTGAGCATACCAGTGAGGGCATAAGAGAAGATTTTCACGCGGTCGATTTTGATACCCGCGATGTAACTTACTTTTTCAGAACCGCCAACGGCGTAAGTTTGACGACCGAGGCTCGTTTTTTGCAAGATGAACCACAAAATACCGAATGCCAAGAACATCGTAATAGCTGGAATTGGCAAACCGAGGATGTCGCCTTGACCGAAGGCATGGAACATTTTGTCATCTGTTAAACCAGAAATCGGGTTACCATCCGTGAATACGAGGGTCGCACCGCGATAAATAGTCATCGTCGCCAATGTCGCAATGAACGGTGCCACGCGACCATAGGTGATAACGAGGCCGTTGATACCGCCAAGGACGATACCGATGCCAGCGGATACGACGATGGCCAATTCAGGATTCATGCCACCGACGATGAAATTCGCCATAACTGCACTAGATAGGGCCAAAATGGAACCCACGGAAAGGTCGATACCACCTGTCAAAATAACGCAGGTCATACCAAATGCGATGATGGCATTGATGGAAACTTGACGCAACAAATTGCGCAAATTGGAAAATTCAAGGAAGCTGTCATTCATGCCAGCGATAATAATAAATAATACGATGAGACCGATGAGAGGTCCGAGTTTTTTTATAGTTTCAGTAACTTTGCCGTTCATTATTGTCCTCCTGTAGCAAGTGTCATGATGGATTCTGGTGTGGCCGTCTCACGATCGAGAATGCCGGCTACGGAATTTTCGTGGATGACCATAACGCGGTCACTCATGCCGAGAATTTCGGGCAATTCCGAAGAAACCATGATGATGGACACGCCTTCATTAGTGAGGTCGTTCATCAAATCGTAAATGTCGCGTTTCGCGCCGATATCGATGCCTCGCGTTGGCTCGTCCATGATGATGATGGATGGTGAAAGTCCAATCCATTTAGCGATAACAACCTTTTGTTGGTTACCGCCAGAGAGGGAGGACGCAGGTAAATGAACAGATTGTGTTTTAACACCCAGCTTTCTAGACAAATCGTCCGCGAAATCCACCATTTTATCCTTTTTGAGGATGTGGGTCGGACATAATTGTTTTAGAGCTGGTAGGGTAATGTTAGATCCAATGGAAAAATCAAGGATGAGACCTTCGCCTTTTCTATCCTCTGTAATGAAAGCAATGCCTGCCTTGATGGCATCTTCTGGTTTTTTGAAGTGTAGACTTTCACCATTGAGGGTAATGGTACCGCCATTGTGATTGTCCACGCCAAAGATAGCACGCATGATTTCCGTACGACCTGCGCCCATGAGGCCGGCCACGCCTAAAATCTCGCCCTTGCGAAGGTTGAAGGAGATAGGATTGTCGAAGCCATCTGGAATCAAATCCGTCACAGTGAGGATTTCCTCGCCCGGCGTCGTGGTGCGTTCTGGATAGAATTCGTCGATAGAACGGCCTACCATGTGGCGAACTACTTCGTCCACGTCGGTTTCACCGATTGGTTTCGTAATGATGGTGTGACCATCTCGCATGACAGTGACCGTATCACATTCGGTGAACACCTCCTCCATGCGGTGGGAAATGTACACGATGGCTACGCCACGGGATTTCAACTGGCGCATCATGTGGAATAATGTGTCTGTTTCTCGTTCTGTGAGGGCTGCCGTCGGTTCGTCCATAATAACGACCTTCGCATCGAGCATGAGAATACGAAGAATTTCCGTCATCTGTTGTTGACCAACGGAACATTCGCCAGCCTCTTTGGTGAGCGGCAAATCGATGTTCAATTCCTCGCATTTCGCCGTTGCCTCAGCGAGCATCGCTTTTTTGTCGTGCATGCCGAAGGCGTTTTTAATAGGGCGCATCAAATATAGATTCTCTAACAATGTTAGATTCGGCCAAATATTTAATTCTTGATGAATGAAAGCTACGCCATGTTTTTCCGCCTCGCGAGGATTTGGATATGTCGTTTCCACTCCATCAATGGTGATAGTACCGGCATCTGCCTTGTGAATACCTGTGAGGATATTCATGAGGGTGGATTTGCCAGCACCATTTTCGCCCATAAGGGCGTGGACTTCACCGGCTTTGAGCGTAATACTAACATCCCGTAGTACTTGGTTCGTACCAAAGGCCTTAGCAATGCCGGTCATTGAAATTTCCATTAGTGACTCCTAACTATTAGGTAACATTTATTTCATACAGCTCATACATTTGCTTGATTTGATTCGGGGCGCTGATGTAATTTTCGAATATCATCAGCTGTTTGAATGCTATCGCATCTAATTGGCAAATAGTGAGTAGCTAAATTGGACAAGTAATGTATCAACTTATTTTTCTTCGTTGAAAATGCAGTCAGCCCGCAAAATAACATTGGAATAAGGCGTAGCCTCACCCGTGCGGATAATGCATTTACAAGATTTTGTGGCTTCTTTAAATTCTTCGTGGCTCGTAGCAATCCATTCATAACAATCTTTTGGATATAATTCCTCAAGCACCGCGTAATTATCTGGGTTTTCCTTTGCCATTGGTTCGCCCACGTGGATGGCCTCCACTTGCATGTGGTAACGAAGCAAACGAACAACGTCCTCAAAACTAGGAACGCCATAGGTGAGGGCCAAATCAATTTTTCGGACACCCTCTGGGATTGGTAAACCACAATCGCCGATACAAATCGTATCCGTGTGACCAAGGTCGGCCAACACCTTCGCGATATGGCTATTTAAAATACCATGCTTTTGCATAGGATACCTTCTTTCATGGTAAAAGTATATGATTTTTCTGTATCACCAGTGCTAGTATGGACTAGCTTTTGTTGTGCCAATTAGCACTCAAACAATTACGTAAGCACTGGTGTAAGTTGATACTAGTTTAGGTTTACTGTTTCGCCAAAAATGCGCTAACTTCCTCAGCCGTCGGCATACCTTCTTGGGCGCCTAATTTCAAGATGGATAGGGCTGCTGCCGCATTACCGTAGCGAATGGCTTCCTCAATGGACTTACCATTTACGATGGCTGTAGCAAAGCCACCATTGAATGTATCGCCGGCACCAGTTGTATCCACTGGTTGTACCTTGAAGCTAGGCACTTTGTGGATGTCGCCATCTTTGCCAAAGGCAACGCCTTCGCTACCAAGGGTAACAATGATTTTGCCTGCATTGGCTTTGATGATGTCGTCAGTATTGTTCACTGGATATAAGGCAGCCAGCTCATGTTCGTTTGGTGTAATGTAAGTCGCTTGTGTTAACCATTCAGCCTCTAAATCAGCAGCTGGTGCTGGATTTAAGAGAACTTTCACACCCGCAGCGGCACATTTTTTGGTAATGTAACCGATGGTTTTGAGAGGGATTTCGTTTTGCACCATCACAAGATCAGCTTTGGAAATAGCATCCCAAGCGCCATCGACGATACTTTCATCCACGCGAGCATTCGCGCCCAATAGCACGATGATGCTATTGTCGCCCTCAGCTAACGTGATGTGAGCCGTGCCCGTGTTTACGTCATCCAGAGTCACGAGATAATCTGTATTGATGTTCCAACGATGCAAGTTTTCCAGCACCATTTGGCCGTACGCATCATTGCCGATGCAACCCACCATAGTCACATTGGCGCCTAATTTAGCTGCCGCTACCGCTTGGTTGGCACCCTTGCCGCCTGGCGCAATATTCAGGCCGTTACCGAGCACCGTTTCGCCCGCTACTGGCCGTTTGTCGGACAGCACCGTTAAATCTATATTACAACTGCCGATTACCACAATATTATTCATGGAATCCTCCTTAAATTTTGCATAAAAAATGCTGCTGCATTATGAGATAACTAATCGATAGATGGAACAATCAAAATTAGTAACGAATCCTCCTAAAATAGTGCAACAGAATTTACATTAATAGTATACACGATACAGGCCGTTAAGGTAAACAATAAAAACGATAAATAATCAGTATTTTACAGTGTTTTTGTGCATCTTGAGGGGATGAAAGTACATTTAAATAAAAGTATTAAGAAAATATAAAAGTAAATTTATAATCATTCTTGAAACCTTCATCGGCGCCCAATCCCGATTTGAGATATTACTTACCTCCCAAGCAGATTTGAGATACATCTACAGGCCCATCCCAGATGCGAACCTCCACCGGATCCCTCTCTCGGAGCCGTAAAGAGCCTCCTGCTTTCAACGTAGAAGCTGTATTCAACGCAACAAATCCGCGCTTCATAAACAAGGTAGAACGAAACTCGGGGGACCACCTCTGGGGGAGCGCCTTACACCGAAGGCGTTTGAAGTGAGACCAGAGGTGGTCCCTCAAGTTCTTTCACCCCCTTTTAAAACGCCCGGATTTTTGGTAAAATAACAAATATATGTTTTAAGCAGGAGGATTTTTAATGGCGACTTTACCGAATTGCCCTAAATGCGGCGATGAATACACCTACGAAGACGGCACGATGCTTGTTTGCCCTATGTGCGGACATGAATGGACTGCAGCCGACGCAGATGCTGCAGAGGCAGGCCTAGTCGTACGCGATGCGAATGGCAATCTTTTACAAGATGGAGATTCCGTAACAATTGTGAAGGATCTCAAAGTAAAAGGTGCATCCACCCTTAAACAAGGGACTCGCGTGAAAAACATCCGCCTGGTAGAAGGCGACCATAACATTGATTGCAAAATCGATGGCTTTGGTGCGATGGCATTAAAATCTGAGTTCGTGAAAAAATTATAATTTTCAGCGAGATAGGCTCATAGGAACAGACTAAGGCGTACCTGCCTTAGTCTGTTTTCATAACTGTTGTGTCTATACATATCGGACAATTGTTCGCGGGAATTATAAGCTAATTTAAAATATATGTTGTATGTTATCTAAAATGGCACCAACGGTGCTTTCACTATAGAGATCCTAACAAGTGGATAGAAAAGAGGAGTAGAAATGGAACGAATTACAGACGTTTCAAAATTGGTATACACCCACATTCAGGGCGGCCAATTTAGATGGGTGACGGTGAGCACCCTCATGTTGGCGCTGGGCACAATTTTGCATTTGGTGAGTCCTAGCGTAGGCGGCGTGACGCCGAACTGGACTATCGCGACCTATTGCGTGGCGATTTTGCTGACCCGCCCGAATTACAAACAAACATTGGGTATCGGCCTCGTGGCGGCGCTCATCAATGTGTTAACGTCTAAATCTGGGTTCCCTTATGGCAATCTATTGAGCGAACCAGGCGGGACGGTGGCATGTGCCTTCGTGATGCGGTTAATGATGGGCCTCAAGATTGAAAAAATCGGTAAGCTCGATATCATGCCGTTTGTCACTGGCTTCATTGCAACATGCGTGTCTGGCGGTATTTTTGTTACTATTTTGTGGCAGGTCCTTGGTCTCGCTAATAACATTTACATCAATGCGATGTTACCGCTCGTGGTCATCATCGGTTTGGTAAATGGCGTGGTGACACCGCTCTTGTACTTCCCGGCAAAACGTCTATTCGCGAAACGTGGTTTCTTGCCATCCTCTGGTGAAATCACGAGCGATCACAGCAATTACATCATCGAACCGTCCCAAGAGGGTAAAATTTCTGTGGAACATGTTAATTACACGTATTCCAAGGCGACAGAGCCTTCTTTGAAAGATATCAATCTCGTGGTGCACGAAGGTGATTTCCTAGTTATCACTGGCCCGGCAGGTTGTGGTAAATCCACACTTTGCATGGCTATGGTAGGTGCGGTGCCTAAGTTCTATGGCGGTCGCCTGGAGGGAATGGTTTTCGTAGATGGCAAGGCCACAACACAAATGGATATTCCAGAACTGGCCACACATATTGGTGTTGTTCTAGCTGATTATGATACGCAGCTCGTAACGATGACGGTGAAAGAAGAAGTAGCCTTCGCTATGGAAAATCGTGGTTATGATCGTGACACTATTGAAACTCGTTGCAAAGAAGTATTCAAACAAGTAGGCCTAGAAGGCATGGAAGAACAAAAAATTACGAGCCTTTCTGGCGGTCAACGTCAACGTTTGGCAATTGCTTCCGTATTGGCTACGAACCCAACCGTTCTTGTCCTTGATGAACCTACGAGCTCCCTTGACCCAGATGGTACAGCTGAATTGTATCGCTTGGTAGGCGCTCTTAATAAAGAGCATGGCATTACCGTTGTGGTTATTGACCACGATTTACATGCTGTATTACCATATGCGAACCGTATGGCCCTCATGGTGGATGGCGAACTTCGCTGTGATGCGGACGTAACAACAACATTGCGTTACATGTATGACAATGGCATTTATTTAGAAGCCTTGCCAACTGTATTTACAGCATACATGGATCTTGAAAAAGCTGGTCACACATTTGGTGAACCATGGCTCAGTATTGAATCTGCTCGCGCAGGCCTTGCAAAAGGTGGCGTAGCAGTTTCCGAAACAGCTCAACCTGCGTCAAACGTAGCTTTTGCTAGCGCTACAGCTCAGGATGTTGTAACAGTAGGAGGTGGCACACATGCTTGAAGTAAATAATTTGCGCTTTGGCTATGTGCCAACTATGGATATTTTCCGTAACGTTAATTTCATCATCAAGGAAGGCGAGTTCATCGCCATCGGTGGTCGTAATGGTTGTGGTAAAACCACTATAACTCGTTTGCTTGTAGGTCTTGAATCCCCTGCAGAGGGCCGAATTTCTTACATGGGCGAGGATATTACCAATATGCCGGCCTCCAAACGGGGCCAATTCATTGGTTATGTATTCCAACAGCCGGACCGTCAAATGTTCCGATCCAACGTGGCCACTGAGGTTGCCTTTGGCCCTGAAAGTCTCGGTTACAGCAAATCCGAAGTCGATGATATCGTAGCAAATGCGTTGGAACGCACGGGCATCTCTCATTTGCGTGAAGCCTACCCACCAACATTACGTCGTGGTGAAAAACAGCGCGTTGCTATCGCGTCTGCGTTGGCAATGCAATCTAAAATTCTTATCCTCGATGAACCAACCTCTGGCCAAGACGGCAAGGAAACGAAAGAATTATTGGAATTATTACGTCAACTCAATGCTGAGGGGGTAACGATTCTGCTCATTACTCATGATATGGAAATTATGGCTGGTGAATGTTCTCGTGCTATTATCATGGGACACCAAAGTGTGGCCTTTGATGGCACTACTGAGGAGTTATTCACTGGTGACTATGATCTTCATGATTGGGGCCTCACAAAACCACCATCTGTGGAATTATCTGATGCTGTACCTGGTCTTGGATATTGCAAGTCCATGGCTGAATTCAAAGAACGTATGTTAGCGCACTTGGCGCAGAAATAGGAGGGGACCATGGAACGATTAGTACCATTTACAAAAATTCTGTTGACCCTCGCCGTATCTGCGTGGGCTATCGCGTTACAAACATGGGAACAACTATTGGGCCTCGTAGTGGTCGAATTAGTGCTCCTCGCTATGACGGGTTTGCTAGGTAAACAAATTAAACCTGTTATCGCTTTGGCCGGTTTTGCCGTATTCCTCGGTGTTGTTCAATACATTGGCAGCGGTGATATCGTATCCTCCGCAGTGGCGGGCCTTCGCATGTTGGCCATGACCATGGTGTTCATCATGCTCTTGGCTACAACGAAATTGCAGGATTTAACGGCATCCCTCGTAATGCAATGTAAAATTCCTTACGAATATGCCTTTATGTTCACCGCAGCGCTTCGCTTTGTGCCAGATTTCATTGCTGAAAGCCACGCTGTACAAGAGGCTCAGGCTTGTCGCGGACTTTCACTAGAGGGAAATGTATTCAAACGCATTAAATCCTATATGTCCGTTATTCAACCATTGTTATTGAAATCCTTGGGACGTTCCGAAACCATGGCATTGTCCTTGGAATTGCGCGGATTCGGCGGTCCAACACATAGTTTCGCTGCAACGGTAGGTTTGAAATCCTTGGATTATATCGTGATTGCTGTATTGGTAGCGATTACAGTAGTGTTGTTTGTGATTCGATAAATGGGGTTTACAGAATGAATATACAACAAGAACGTCATGTGGTAGGTTACAATCGTTACCGCAGTCGTTTAGTGGATGGACATACGCATACAGAATTATGCCCACATGGCAGTGGGGACCGTACGGCATTGATGATTGAGAAGGCCATTGAATGCCGTATTGAAAAGATTTGCCTCACTGAGCATGCACCATTGCCAGCGAATTTCATCCAAGAATATATTGGGGATGCAACGGCTCTACAGACGGCAGCATTACAACGCAATCAAGTGGATACCTACTTGGAATTAGGAGGACAATTGCAACGTATCTATGGGTCTCGTATCGATATTTCCATTGGTTTCGAAGTTGATTTCATACCAGGATTCGAGGCAGATACACGTGATTTCCTAGATCAATATGGTCCGCTTACAGAGGAAAATATTTTGTCCGTTCATTTCATGGATGGTGTGAATAATGGATTCTGGTGCGTTGATTATAGCGAAGGGGAGTTTGAACGCGGTTTCGGTCCATGGCTCAAGAATCAATCTGAACTGTACTTTAAATATTTTTCCCTTATGCGTCAAGCGGTAAAAACAGATTTTGGTACTTATACTCCACAACGGATTGGCCATCTTGATTTGATTAAGAAATACCAAAAACATTTTGGCTTTAACGAACGCCTTGATCGTCGTAGCCTTCAAGTTGTTTCCGATATTTTGCACATTCTCCGCGGCCAAGGACGTGAATTAGATTATAATTTCGCGGGCTTATTCAAATCCAACTGCCAGGACATGTACCCAAGCCGATTCATCCAAGGCATGGCTTATGTGATTGGTGTTCCTTATGTGTTGGGGTCTGATGCACATGGGGTGAAGGACTTGGAGAAAGTTTGGATGCAAAAGAATAACTAGTAATGTTGGTTATTATAGGATTACAATAGCGTAATATAATTGATATATTTTGTGAAATTTACATATAAATAAAAGAAAGAACCGAGCTAATTGTGGCTCGGTTCTTTCTTTTACTCTCTAAACAACCATTTCGTTGCATTATGAATGTATTTTGCTGTTTCAGAGCGGTTCATAATATATAAATGGATACCTGGCACGTCTTGTGTTACGAGGTCCACGATTTGGTCAATGGCGTAGGCAAGGCCGGCTTCGCGAAGGGCCTCCGGGTTGTGTTCGTATTTGTTGAGGATGGCCTTGAATTTACGCGGTAATTTTGTTTCATTCATGGATACGAGGCGCATAGCCTGGCGTTGGTTTGTAATAGGCATAATGCCTGGGATGATTGGCACATCGATGCCGGCGATGCGACATTTTTCTTGGAAATCAAGGAAAATATCGTTGTCGAAGAATAATTGTGTAATGAGTTCGTCACAACCTGCATCAACTTTCTTTTTGAGGTTCTTAATATCGTCTACGGCAGAGGCTGCTTCAGGATGGATTTCTGGGTAGCAAGCGCCAGTGATTTCAAAATGAGGGGCAATTTTTTTAATATAGGTTACCAAATCGCTAGCATAGGTAAAATCATTCACTGGTTCCATGTCAGGTAATCGGTCTCCACGAAGGGCTAAAATTTTATTGATGCCAGATTCATCTAGTCGTGTCACGATGTTGGACACGTCTTGTTTTGTCAGATAAATGGCTGGTAAATGGGCGATGGCAGGGATGCATAGATTATTTTGCACATGCTCTGCAATTTTGGTTGTCGTGTCGGCGACGTTATTGTTTTTTGTGCTGTACGTTACGGAAATGGAATCGGCCTCCAAATCCTTCAAATCTTGGAGAACTTGGAATAAATTGTCTTCCCCCACTTGTGTTTTGGGAGGAAATACTTCATAGGATAATGTAGTTTTACGTAAGGGATTTGTCGTTGTCATATATGTGCCTCAATACTAGTTATGTATTATGAATGAGTATGGTGAAAGTGTCTTAATATAAACAATATCCATATTCTAACAAGATGAGAATTGATTGAATAACTTGTATTCTATATACATTGTTATAGTTATAAACTATAATATATATTGGAATAGAAAATAGCACAGTGCTAACAAATAAAATCAGGAGATTCACATGCGTATACAACAATTATTATATTTAGAACAAATCGTTAAAAAAGGTTCCATCAATGAAGCGGCGAAGGAGCTGTATTTAACGCAGCCGAGCTTGTCCAATGCCATTAAAGAACTGGAAGAGGAAATGGGTATCCAAATCCTTTTGCGTCAACGTAACGGCGTATCCCTCACCGAGGAAGGTCGTGAGTTCATGATGTACGCGAAACAGATTCTGGATCAAATTAATTTGATGGAGGAAAAATATAAATCTAATTCTCCGCGAAAACAATTGTTCTCTGTGTCGGCCCAGCATTATGCGTTCGTGGTACATGCCTTCGTTAAACTGGTGAAAGAAACGGGCGGTCAAGAATATCAATTTACCCTACGCGAAACAGAAACACAAAATATTTTGGATGATTTAACGAGCTTTAAAAGTGAGCTTGGTGTCTTATATTTAAATGATTTTAACCGTAAGGTTATGGAAAAACTATTTAAGGAAAAGAAATTAGAATTCCATCATTTATTTACGGCTAGCCCTCACGTATTTGTGAGCCGCGATAATCCATTGGCACAACAGAGCAGCCTTACACTTGAGGATTTAGAGGATTATCCATGTTTGTCCTATGAACAAGGTGAGGAAAATTCCTTCTATTTTGCAGAGGAAATCTTGAGTACTTTGGAGCATCGCAAGAATATTACCGTATCTGACCGTGCGACGATTTTTAACTTGATGGTCGGCCTCAATGGCTATACTATCAGCTCCGGTATCATCAGTAGCGAATTGAATGATGATAAAATCATCGCTATTCCTTTAGAGGTAGAGGATGAAATTCATATCGGTTACTTGAAACACCAACAAATAGAGCTTTCACCAATTGCAGAAACCTATTTAGAATTGTTGAAAGATAATATTGAGGAATTTGGTTTTGCTGTGGCAGATGAATAAATAGACTGTAGATGAGTTGGTTGATCTCAGTACATAGAGCGCTGATTACTGAGGTAATTGGCGCTTTTGTGCATTCTAGTAGCGATAATAGCTGCACATTAGGCGTGAGTAATCCGCGCATATTGGTAGATATGGTACAGGATGTATTGAAAATCATATACTGTGTTTGTATGCGCATAGTAAAGATTACATAAAAACCTAATTAATAACTGTATTTTTGTTGACATATGGCACAGATAGTTGTAATATTGGTTCATCACTTTAATACGCTAAATAAATAAAGGAAAGATTATCGTATTAAAAAGCATAGAAAATAGATCGTATTTAGAACTGAATTATATAGTATTAAATGCATAGATTCTATCATTGTAGTAGGCACTATTGAGGAATAAAGAGGGACATATGATACGTAAACAATTGCCACAGGGGTTCCGTGATGAATTCGGGGCACTGGCACAGAAAAAAGAACAAGTAAGTCGCTATTTGTTGACGGGCTTTCACAAACGAGGGTACACAAAAATCTCTACACCATTGATGGAGTACAAGGATGTATTTGATGGGTATGTATTAGATAGTCAACAAGGGGTGTATGAATTTGTGGACACGGCCACAGGAAACCTTGTGTTGCGTCCGGATTTGACGCTACCTATTGCACGATTTTTGTCTACCACAAAGGTGAAAATGCCTAAAAAATTCTATTATTTAGGAGATGTGTTGGCACTCAATCAAGAGCATCGTGGTAATGCGAACCAAGTGACACAAGCCGGCGTTGAGCTCGTTGGATATAGTTCCATCAAGGCGGAGATTGAATGTATGCTCATCATCAGCCGCGTGAATCGCGAATTGTTGGGCGGTCGCTTGTACTTGGAATTGAGCGATGCGAGATTTGCAGAATCCATTGCGGAGGCATTGGGATTAACAGCGGATGAAAAAAATGCGTTATTTAATGCATTATTTTATAAAAATCTACCAGTTTATGATACATTGATTCAACAATACGAAGGGAATGCATTGTATCCATTTCTAGAATGTTGGCCTCGTTTATTTGGTTCTGTTGAGGAAATTCAAGGCGAATTGGCTCGCATCATCTTACCGATGACGGCGCAACGTATTGTAGATAATGTATTTAATTTGGCGCAGACAGTGGAATCTATTTCTGGACAGCAAGTACGCATCGATTTTAGTAGTAAGGCACCACAAGATTACTACACAGGCATCACGTTCCGTGGCTATGTGGATGGTGTGGCCTCTTATATTGTCAGCGGTGGTCGTTATGATCAATTGTTGGCGAATTTTCAAGAACAGCCTGAATGTGCAGTGGGAATGGCCTTTGATATCGATGTATTAACTGCAGTGGCGGACATCGACGAATCACAGTACGACAAGGCTCTCGTATATTTTGAACAAGAACAATGGCAGGCGGCTCGTGAGCTTCTTGAAAGCAATGACGAGTATAGCGTGGCCATGGCGGATTCTTTAGAGGATGCACGCAAATTAGCGAAACAAGAAGGTGTACAGTTAATGATAGTTTCAGCGGAAGGGGTGAAGGTAGATGCTTAAAATCGCGTTAACAAAAGGTCGTGTTGAAGAACAAGCGATTCCATTATTAGAGGCCTGTGGCATCGACTGCGAACCTCTGCGCAATAAAAAACGTAAACTTGTCATCCCATTGGGGGATGATTTAGAGGTCATCTTGGTGAAAGGCGGCGACGTCCTCACATACCTTAACAATGGTGTTGTGGATCTTGGTATCGTCGGTAGTGATGTGCTAGACGAACAACAAAATGTAGGCTATGAATTGCTAGATTTAAAAACAGGTGTATGCCGATTCATCTTGGCATCCTTGGCAGAATACAATCCTGATGAGGGCCGACGTCAAACTATCGGTACAAAATATCCGAACATCACGAAAGAATACTTTGCTAAGCAAGGCAAGGACGTGGAAATTATTAAAATCGAAGGTTCTGTGGAACTAGCACCACTCATCGGCCTAGCTGATGCTATCGTAGATATCACGGAAACAGGCACCACACTTCGTGAAAATAATTTGAAAATTTTTGATTGGTTGCGACCAATTTCTACACGCCTCGTGGTTAATCCATTGGCATTAAAACAAAAACGTAATGAAATTTTCCCATTGGTGAACAAAATGAAAGCCACCATTGAGGAACGTGAAGCGGCTAAAAAAGAAGCGTAGTGTGCTGTGTGTTTAGGGGTTTTCACAAGAGAAAAAGAGACGAACATTTATATAAAAACGCGACGTGAGAAATCGCAGATATACAAGCGTTAAACGCTAATACGTAAGGCGACGTGGTCGCTAGAGAAACGGATTGAGGTAGGACATGAAAATTTATCGTGAATCATTAGAAAAAATGATTGAAATTACAACTGAGTATACGAGCCAAACTACGGACATGACCATTGAAAAAACGGTGTATGACATCATTCAAGACGTTATTCAAAACGGTGATGCAGCACTTCGTGCGTATGGTGAAAAATTCGACAAAGTAACGGTAGAGAATTTGAAAGTGGATCAAGCGGACATCGACAAAGCCTATGATTCCATTCCTGAAGATTTGAAAGCCGCATTATTAAAGGCAAAAGCGAACATCACTGAATTCCATGCACGCGAAAAGGAACAAGGTTTCGTTGATATGGATACACCAGGCATCCTTCGTGGTCAAAAGGTAACACCGTTGAAACGCGTGGGCCTCTATGTTCCTGGCGGCACAGCAGCGTACCCATCCACTATCATGATGAGTGCCATCCCAGCGAAAATCGCTGGCGTAAAAGAAATCGTTATGGTTACACCTCCTCAAAAGGATGGCATTGCACCAGCTGTATTGGCAGCGGCAAAAATCGCGGGCGTTGATGCGGTATACCAAGTAGGCGGTGCCCAAGGCGTAGCGGCATTGGCATATGGTACAGAATCCGTTCCTAAAGTAGATAAAATCGTTGGTCCTGGCAACATCTTCGTAGCCACTGCAAAACGCCAAGTATTCGGTCAAGTATCTATCGATATGATTGCGGGCCCATCCGAAATAGGTATACTCGCAGATGACAGCGCTAACCCTGTTCACCTCGCAGCAGATTTATTGTCCCAAGCAGAACATGATGCGCGGGCTCGTGCTATTTTGATCACAAATAGCGAAGACTTGGCTAATAAAGTATCTGACGAAGTAGAACGTCAATTGAAATTGTTGCCTCGTGAAGCCATCGCTCGTCCTGCTATCGAAGAACGTAGCTTTATCGCTATCATGGATAGCATTGAAGATATGTTCACATTGATGAACGAAGTAGCGCCTGAGCATTTGGAAATTCAGTTGCCAGACCCAGTACAATATATGAGCATGGTGGAAAATGCAGGCTCTGTATTCCTTGGTCAATATGCGGCGGAACCATTGGGAGATTACATCGGTGGTCCAAACCACGTATTGCCTACAAGCGGTACGGCTCGATTCTCCTCACCTCTTGGGGTGTATGACTTCGTGAAACGTACGTCCTTCATGCAATTCTCTAAATCTCGTTTAGAGGAATTGGCTGGTCACATCACAACATTGGCGCGTACCGAAGGTCTGGAGGCGCATGCTCGTGCTATTGAAGTACGTTTTGAAAAATAAATTGTATCGCGCTCGGCCGTTGATGCTCATTCATCAGCGACTGTGCGCATTGTATACCGCAGAGAAAATGGTGCGTTAATTAGCATCATGTGAGGTTTTTATGACGACAACAACGAATCGTTGCGCGCAGGTGCAACGGACAACGGCAGAAACAGATATTTTAATCGACCTTCAACTCGATGGCAACCAAGGCATTTACGTGGAAACGGGCATCGGTTTCTTTGACCATATGCTCCATCTATTTGCGAAACATGGCCGTTTTGGTCTCACTGTGAAAGCCAAAGGCGACACGTATATCGATGCACATCATACCGTTGAGGATATCGGTATTGCCCTCGGAGAGGCCTTGGTAAAAGCGCTGGGTGACAAAGCCGGCATCGAGCGTTATGGTGATACATGGGTGCCAATGGATGAGGCGTTAACACAAGTTGTCATCGACTTGAGCGGTCGTCCATTCCTAGTATTTAAAGGCGAGTTCCAAATACAATTGTTGGGTAATTTTGAAACAGAATTGGTAGAGGATTTCTTCCAGGCCCTAGCTTTCACAGCGAAAATGAATTTACATATCCGCAATGAATATGGTCGCAACACGCACCACATTATTGAAAGTATGTTCAAGGCCACAGGTCGTGCATTGCGCAAGGCCGTGACCATTAATCCTGAAATCGAAGGCGTGAATTCCACGAAAGGTGTGATTTAATGATAGCCATCGTTGATTATGATGCGGGGAATACGTTCAACGTACAAAAGGCCTTTGCTCATCTTGGCGTGGATACTGTGTTGACAGCGGATCCAGAGGTCATTTTGAACTCTGACGGCGTAGTGTTACCTGGTGTAGGCGCCTTTAAGGCGGCTATGGATACCTTGGTGGAACGCAAGCTCGTGGACGTGTTAAAACAAGTAGCCGAGAAAAATATTCCATTATTGGGTATTTGCTTGGGGATGCAATTATTGTTTGATTCCTCCACAGAATACGGCCTTACAGAAGGCCTTGGCCTCATTCCAGGCACCGTAGAGGCACTACCGGCTGATTTAGGTCTCATGATTCCTCATATGGGTTGGAACCAAAATCTTGTGAAAAACCACAGCAGCATTTTCGCTGACGTAGCGGATAGAGAATATACATATTTCGTGCATTCTTATTATGCGAAATGCGATGACCAATATATTACAACTACAGCCGATTATGGTGTGGATGTGCCAGGCATCGTGGAACGGGATAGTGTATATGGTATGCAGTTCCATCCGGAAAAAAGTGCCCATGTAGGCCTTAATTTACTCAGAACCTTTGTGGAACGGACGAAAGGATAACTATGATTTTTCCAGCAATCGATTTACAGAACGGTCGTAGTGTGCGTTTGTACAAAGGCGACTTTGAAAAAGAAACTATTATTAATCCTGATCCAGTGGACCAGGCACAGCAATATGAAGCAGCTGGCGTGCAGGCCTTGCACCTCGTCGATTTAGACGGCGCCAAGGCGGGCAAACCAGTGAATACAGATGTGGCGAAACGCGTGCGTGCAGCCTTTTCTGGTATTTTGGAAATTGGCGGCGGCATTCGTGACGAAGCAGCTGTGAAATTATATATGGATATGGGCATTGACCGTATCATCTTGGGTTCCGTGGCTTTGAAAAATCCAGAACTCACTAAAAACCTGCTCAAAACCTATGGCGGTGAAAGAATCGTTATCGGCGTAGATGGCTTTGATGGCAAGGTGGCTACGGAAGGTTGGCTTGAACAATCCGACGTAACTATGAGTGCGCTCATCTCCGTTATGATGGAGGCCGGCGCAAAACACTTTATCGTAACGGACGTAAACCGTGATGGCACTATGCAAGGTGCGAACGAGGATTTGCTTGAAAGTTTACAAAAGGAATTCCCTAATGGCAATATTATTGCCTCTGGTGGTATCCGTAACGCTGACGATATCCGTTCCTTGCAATCCAAGGGCATCAAGGATAGCGTGCTAGGTAAGGCGTTATATGAAGGTACCATTACCCTTGAGGAAATTGCTGACATGAACGTGGCTGAGCAGCAAGCGAATAATGCAACAAATGCAACTGCTAATAGCGCAACTAATGCAGCTGGTGGTAATGGCAAATTAGACGCAAGTAAGGCGGTGGATTGATATGTTAGCGAAACGAATCATTCCATGCCTCGACGTAGACAACGGACGCGTTAAAAAAGGCGTAAATTTTATCAATTTGGTGGACGTAGGCGATCCAGTGCAAATTTCTGCATCCTATGAGGAGCAAGGCGCTGATGAGCTCGTATTTTTAGATATTACCGCCACAACAGAACGCCGCGATACCTTCAAGGACGTGGTCATGGATATTTCTAAAGAAGTATTCATGCCCCTAACCGTAGGTGGTGGTATTCGTACCGTTGAAGATATGCAACATTTATTACAAGCTGGGGCGGATAAGATTTCTTTGAACTCTGCGGCGTTGGCGAATCCAGAACTCATTCGTGAGGGGGCTCAAAAATTCGGTAATCAATGTATCGTCGTAGCCATCGACGTGAAAACAGATCCTGTGACGGGGCGTCGCTATGCCTATACGCATGGGGGCCGAAAAAAAACGGAACGCCTCGCCATTGAATGGGCGAAGGAGGCCGTATCCCTTGGTGCTGGCGAATTGCTCGTAACGAGCATGGACAAGGACGGCACAAAATCTGGCTTTGACATCGACCTATACCGCGAGCTTGGCGACGCCGTTGATGTGCCAATCATCGCCTCTGGTGGTGCCGGTACGCTACAACATTTCGTAGACGTATTTGAACAAACCAAGGTAACAGGCGCTCTGGCAGCCTCCATTTTTCACTTTGGTGAAATGACCATTAGCGATGTGAAATCTGAATTGCGTAAACACGGAATTAGCGTTCGTTAATATGATGAAAGCTACGCAACAGGTTCACGTTTTCAGCATCATACTGATGAACGGTAATCGTGAGGCGTAGCTTTCGCAAGCGAATTCATAGCAAGTCAGCATTAAACTAGCAGTAAATATACTGCTGAACTGTTACGGCGCTTTCAAAAAATAGATGTAAGGAGCAACAATGAATCCTGATTTTAAAAAGGGCAACGGCTTGCTGCCAACGGTGGTGACCGATGCAAATACAAAAGAAGTGCTCATGGTAGCATGGATGAACGAAGAGAGTTTCAAAAAGACAAAGGAAACAAAGGAAACTTGGTTCTGGAGTCGTTCTCGTCAAGAGCTATGGCATAAAGGTGGTACGAGCGGTAATGTGCAACGCGTGGTGCGCATGGCGCTAGATTGCGATCTAGATACATTGCTCGTAGAGGTTATCCCTAATGGACCAGCGTGCCATACGGGGGCGACGAGCTGTTTCTTTAACGAAATTCCGCTAGAAAAATAATACGAGGCTTATAAACGCGATTTCCTTAATGCTGTGAGAAAATCGTTGTAACATAGCCTGACAATATATTGATGAACAGAGATGTGAAGTAACTTTCACAAAACGAGGCCATTATGAACGGACAAGAATTGAACGAATTATACGCAGTCATTGCGGACCGCAAAGCCAATCCAAAAGAAGGTTCCTACACGAATTATTTATTCGACAAGGGATTGGACAAAATCTTGAAAAAAGTGGGCGAAGAAACCACAGAAGTTGTGATTGCGGCCAAAAATACAGATCCACAAGAGGTTATCTACGAATCTGCTGATTTGTTGTACCATTTGTTGGTATTGCTCGTGGAAAAAGGCATCCCTTACGAAGCCATCACAGAAGAATTGGCGAAACGCGAAGGCCTTGTGAGCAAAACAACGGATCGACCAGAAATCGACAATTTATAAAGGAGGCCAACAATGAAGGAAATTATTGGACAGTTAAAATCCTATGTTCCTGAGGAACCATTGGAATCTGTACAAGCACGATTGGGCATCGATAAATTGGTGCGTTTATCTGCGAACGAAAATCCTTACGGCACATCACAAAAGGTGCGTGAGGCCGTATTAGACTATGTGGCAAATAACGATGCCAATTATTATCCAGATGGTTATGCCGCGTCCTTGCGACAAGCCTTGTCGGAACACTGGGACATTCCGGGCGATCAATTTGTTATCGGCGTAGGGTTAGACGAAGTGATTTCCTTGGTAAGCCGTACGTTTTTATGCCCTGGTGATAATATTTTGGTGAGCACACCAGCGTTCTCTGAATATGCTTTGAATGGTCTCATTGAAGGTGCTGAGGTGAATGCTGTACCATGCCAACCGGAAACAGGACACTATGATTTCCCAGCTCTATTGGCGGCGGTGAATGACAAAACTCGTCTCGTATGGTTCTGTAATCCTAATAACCCAACTGGTACCTATGAAACAGTAGAGGACTTGCGTAATTTCATCAGCCAAGTGCCAAAGAATACTATCGTTATCATCGACGAAGCCTATATCGATTTCGTTACGGATGTGCCAGTGCCAACAGCGATGGAACTTCTTAAGGAATTCGATAACATCGCCATGATGCGGACCTTCTCCAAGGCCTATGGATTGGCAAATTACCGCGTAGGCTACATGATTATGTGCCAAGAATTGACGAAATACGTACAAACTATTCGTTTGCCATATAATTTGAATAGCGTGTCCCAAGTGGCAGCGGAGGCTGCTTTCAAAGACGAAGCATTTTTGAAAGACACCATTGAGAAAAATCGTGTGCAACGTGACAAGTGGGAAACTGTCCTCACAGATCTAGGAGTGAAGTTCTTCCACAGCCAAGCAAATTTCATATATATGCAAATTGATGAAGCCATTGCCGAAGAGTGGCTCAAGGTTGGTTATCAAGTACGTAAAGGTTTACAACCTGGTTGGTTACGAATTGGAATCGGCAATGCAGAAGATTGTGATAAGATGCAAACTGTATTGCGCCAATTCTTAGGTAACTAACAATATAGATATAGCTTGAATTCTATAGAAAATACAAAAAGGATGATCCCCAGTGTATCATCCTTTTTTATATGTCCTTGCATGATTGTAGATAAAGAAATTCTATAAAGTATCGTTGTTGTTCTCAAAAACTCATACATGCTGTGTAAAATTATATGTGTATAACTTGATGTAATACTATGTATAAAATTTACAAATATACAGTTGACATAACAACGATTAAGTTTACAATAAAGGTACAGATGGTCCTATTTGACATAAGTATGCCATTGGGAAGTAGGACCGCTGGACCGCACCAGCGTATTTTATGATGAGGCCCAGATTTGTGTTCCCTAGTCGCGACATTGTAGATGGTGCACTTAACACAGATGCTTTATTAGATTTTATAAACCGTGCTAACCACCTTCGATGTTGCAGAAATCTTGGAGGTGGTTTTTGTGGTAATGAATGGGATTTATCTAGTTATTGCCTCAGCCTGCATTTTGATGTTGGCGTACCGATTCTATGGGGCATTTGTAGCAGCAAAGGTATTAACCTTGGACCAGTATCGTCCAACACCTGCTTGTGTACATGACGATGGTCATGACTATGTTCCAACAAACAAATGGGTGACATTTGGTCACCATTTCGCCGCTATCGCCGGCGCGGGTCCTCTCGTAGGCCCAGTTATTGCAGCACAATTTGGCTATTTACCAGGGGCATTATGGATTTTAATCGGTTC
Organism: Veillonella absiana; assembly: GCF_032970865.1. Taxonomy (NCBI): domain Bacteria; kingdom Bacillati; phylum Bacillota; class Negativicutes; order Veillonellales; family Veillonellaceae; genus Veillonella; species Veillonella absiana. Next base: position 47,730 of record NZ_JAWJZB010000004.1, read on the forward strand.
CGTATTTGCCGGTGCTGTCCATGATATGGTTATTTTATTTGCATCCGTTCGTTATGATGGTAAATCCATCGCCGATATTGCGAAGGAAGAAATCAGTAATTCCGCTGGTATCGGTGCCATGTTTGCCACATTGTTCTTACTTGTTATTACATTAGCAGGTATGGCCGTAGTAGTAGCGAATGCATTGCATAACTCCCCTTGGGGCTTCTTCTCCGTTAGTATGACGATTCCAATTGCGATTTTCGTTGGTGCTTACTTACGTTGGATTCGCCCAGGTAAAATCCAAGAAGGTACTATTATTGGTGTATTGTTGATTTTCGCAGCTATTCTTGGTGGCCCAGTCGTAGCCGCTTCTCCATATGCATCTTGGTTTACCTATGATTTGAAAACTATTGAAATCATGCTTGCTGTATATGGTTTCTTTGCAGCTGCATTGCCAGTTTGGTTATTGCTTGCTCCTCGTGATTATTTATCTACATACCTTAAAATTGGTACTATCGGCGCATTGGCACTTGGTATTATCATCGTAATGCCAGTTATCCAAATGCCAGCAGTTACCCCTTATCTTTGGGGTGGCGGTCCTGTATTGAAAGGTTCCGTATTCCCATTCATCTTTATTACTATTGCCTGTGGTGCTATCTCTGGTTTCCATACAGTTATCGCAACAGGTACAACTCCTAAGATGATTACTAATGAAAGAGAAATCTTGCCTATCGGTTATGGCGCTATGTTAACAGAAGCGTTCATCTCCATGATGGCATTAATCGCAGCTACTGCATTACATCCAGATGATTACTTTGCAATCAACAGTACTGCTGAATCTTTCAAAGCCTTAGGTTTGCAAGTTCATGAATTGCCAGCATTGGCAAACATGGTTGGTGAAGATTTGATGCACCGTCCTGGTGGCGCCGTATCCCTTGCAGTTGGTATGGCACATATCTTCTCTAAATTGCCTAACATGGATCATTTAATGGGTTACTGGTATCACTTCTGTATCATGTTCGAAGCTTTGTTCATCATGACATTGATCGATGCTGGTACACGTGTAGGTCGTTATTTGTTACAAGAATTGCTTGGTCAATTCTACAAACCTTTAGGTAACGTTCATTGGCAACCTGGCGTATATGGTTGTGCTGCTCTTATCTGCGTACTTTGGGGCTACTTAGTTCTTCAAGGTAACATCGGTACCATTTGGCCTCTATTTGGTGTATCTAACCAATTACTAGCCACAATGACATTAGCCGTTGGTACTACCGTAATTATGCGTCTTGGTCGTAAACGTTACGCATGGGTAACCGGTATTCCATGTATTGCGTTGGCTATTATCGCTATTACAGCAGACTTTGAAAACGTAATGTACAACTACATTCCTGGTCAAAAATGGATTCTCGTAGCCTTCAGTGCAGCGATGTTCTTGATGATTCTCATCGTATTAATTGAGGCCATCCGCAGCTGGATTCGTCTATCCTCTATCCCTCAAGATTACCGTACACAAGCCGATTTCGAGGCTGAAAGCTTGAAAAAATACGGTGCTCCTAAGGTGAATGCTTAATATCCATATTCATATATAGTTAATTTGCACACCACATATGACATAATGGGTTGAGCGTAAGATATATTGAGAGAGGGTTCCTAACAACCCGATTTTGATTGAGAAAAAACATATAGAAATAGGTTCTATCAGATAGTCTATCGGAACTGGTATTGTTGATATAATACTGGTTACGCTATCAATGATAGAACCTTTTCTTTTGGTGAAAGCTGCAATTAGGTGAAAGCTACCATTAGGTGAAAGTTCGGAAAGGTGAAAGCTAATTTCACAGGTAGCACATTTCTGCATGGATTTCCTCTATGGTTAGTTGTTTTAAAATGTTCAATTTAATGTGGTACAATATAATATTATTACTATACTTATTAAATCCCGATGATAGTCAGCATTACAGGTGCTTTCACAAACGATTATGATACAAAAACTACGAAGCATAGTCCGATGGATTATACGAAAAGTACAACAGAATAAACGAGGCTTCAAGGTCGTCCTTGGCATTGTGTCTGTTGCCATCGTAGTCATTGTGGCGCTAGCGATGCTGGCCAGTCGTGGGGCAGGGCTCATATTCAATGAGGTAATGGCTCGACAAACCATGTTGAATGGTACCGTTACGGTAGAGTCGATTCATGCCACGCCTTGGGGCAGAGTTAGTTTTACGGAATTGAACTGGACGAATGCGCAAGGTGAAACCATTTTAGAGGTACCTAGCGGTAGTTTCCGTGTCAATCCTTGGGATGTGATTACCAAGAATTTCAAGGCCGCTGCGTTGCGTGAATTGACACTAGAGGATGCGATTATCGTTGTAGATATGGACGATAACATGCGTTTGGATTTTACGAAACCATCGCCAGATGTAAAGAAACCACTCAATGAAGTGTCTCAACAACCTGTGCCACCTAAAGCTTTGACCGAACGCAAAACGACGGAGCAACGTGAGGCAGATATTGAAAAGCGCGTTCGTAACTTTAACTGGAATGGCCAACATATGGATTTGAAAATCTATTTGGAAAATTGCCAATTAGAGGTCTTTCAAAAAAATCGTCATTATGTCATGACAGATATCAATACGGAAATTGATTTGGATAGTGACAAGGAATTGAAACTCGATTTTTCTGCCGGTAAATTCGGTGGTACAGCTATCGGTGAAGGTATGAAAATTAAGGGCACTATCGATTTACGAGGCGTTAAACATCAAGAATTGCCGACCTTGAATATGCAGGTCCACATCCTTGGCGTAGATCCATCTTCATTAGGATTTGGGGATAATATCCATGATCCTATGACACTGCATGTAGATGCAACGGGTACATTGGCGCATCCTGTGGCAGATGGTCGCGTATCTATGCCGGAACTACACATCCCGGCGTTGACGTTCACCCAAGTTATTGGTGATGTGCATTATGATGCAGGCGATTTGGAGTTCAAGAGCGTATCGGCAAATGTGTATAACGGGACGCTCGAGGCTCATGGCCAGTATAATATCGATACTAGGGCCTATACATTCTATGGCGAGGCTAGTGGGCTCGACAGCAGTATCGCCCTCAAGGAGGATGATTTTGTGGTGCCTGTCAATGTGACCATGACCTTTGAAAGTAAAGGTGCTCGTCGTGATCTTCGTGTATGGGGCGAATTTAATTCCGATGAGGGGCGTTATATTCTGATTCCTATTAAATCCATTACTGGTAAGTTTAGTAACTATCAGCGACATTTAGCATTTGAGGATGTAAAAATTCATCTTAAATACACCACAATATCCACAGATGCCCTTCGTATCGATGACGGTGAACTGACCATGGGGGCTTTAAATATCACCTCCAATGGGGGTAGTAATTTTATCTTCCATGAATCAGATTTCGATACTATAGGCGATGAATTTGATAATATCAGCAATCAAGGCAAGGCGGCCCAAGAGAATAGTAAACGCATGTCGAATGACATGAAAGGTCTGTCGGAAGGTATTAAGCGCAACAAAGATGACTTGGATGCCACAAAATCTGGAATCGATGATGTAAAAGATAGATTCGATGCCATATCGGAACGCATAGGGAACATCAAGTTCAATAAGTAGTTCTGTGCCGTATATGGCTAAACCATAAACAACAATTATATTCCTCTCATATGTGCTACCCCAATAGATAGCTAGCCTTTTTGCTCCTGACGGCAGAGCCGAATGTCGCTGCAAAGGCTAGCTATCTATTGGGGATATGTCATCTATGGCGGAAGTAATTGTTGTTTATTACGTTTGGCGAGTATCGCTACTTGTAATAGAACTAGCTTATTGAACGATATACCCTATTGGTCTGGCGATACTGGCACGGATGTACCGCTATCCATAATATAGGATCTTTGCGGTGCAATATAGATTTCATTGCCTTGCACAGCTACATCATTGAGCAATAATTCAAATGCTTTTGGAGATACATACATTACGCCATTTTTTAATTGGGCAGCAGGCATGTAGTCTTCAGACAAATTGAGATTAATGACATTCAATTTCCCGTTACGCACAATAGTGGCCTCGTTCGGTTTCACCAGCAAATTGCTAATAGAGCCTTCGATGACAGCTGTTTGCGTATCGGCCTGCCAGGACACTTTGTTACCTAGTGCTTCGGCCACTTGACGAAGTGCTACGAGCGGTTGGTCATTAACGTAGATAATTTGCGCTTGCCCTTCCATAGGCATTAATAATTTACCATCAATATTGATATGGTGTTTTGTTGTAACGCTGGCAGGATGCTCTAAGTTACGAGCAGGCAATTGTGGTTCAAATCCGATTGCTGCGTGAACAGGTGCTTGGATACCAGCAAAGCTCGTGATAGCGAGAGCGCCTAACAAGCAAGCTGTTAGAATAGATTGTTTTGGTGCTTTCATGAGTGAAATCCTTTCGATTAGCGATACGCTACGCGTTCAGGTTGCATATCGTGGAAGTGCAAGCGTTCTTTGGCTGTTTTTTCCCAATCTGTACCTGGTTTACCATAGTTTGCAAATGGGTCGATGGATAGACCACCGCGTGGTGTGAATTTGCCCCAAACCTCGATGTACTTAGGATCCATGAGGGCAATTAAATCTTTCATAATGATATTAATGCAGTCCTCGTGGAAGTCGCCGTGGTTGCGGAAACTGAATAAATAGAGTTTCAAGGATTTACTTTCCACCATTTTTTTGTCAGGCACGTAGGAAATGTAAATCGTCGCGAAATCCGGTTGCCCCGTCATTGGACAGAGGCTCGTGAACTCAGGGCAATTGAATTTAACGAAATAGTCGTTGTCCGGATGTTTGTTGTCGAATGCCTCAAGCACTTGTGGTGCGTAGTCCGTTGGATAATCTGTATTGTGGCCCAATGCTGTTACGCCGGCCAATTCTGCTGCTGTTCTGCCGCTGCTCATATGTACCTCTTTCTTGGAACGTATTATAATAGATATATTATTTGCTATTGTGAAAGTTAGATTTTCTCTATAAATTATATCTTAGATAGGGATAAGGGGCAAATGCTGTTCCGCGATTGCTTTGATGAAAGGAGGCTGTAACGTGATTGATCTAACCGGTGTCGATATAATTGGCTGGGCTTGGAAGCTTTTCGGCATGTTGATTTTCTTTGAACCTCATGTACAAAGTTATACGAATACATTATTGGAACTACATACACAGGGCCGAATTCAACAAGAACAGCACAATCAAGAGTTACTGGCTGATGGCAAGGCTCGATGTAATTGGCGTCATTATCTTCAGCTAGTGAGACGGTGTATATCTATTTTTACAACTGCCATAGTCTTTTGGCTGTTACCGGGCATATTTGTGTATTTCCTTGGATATCAGTTATTCTATAAACTTATAGGTACATCTGTTGTGTCGCATCTTTCACCAGACAGTTTTGATATGATTTGGTTTGTTGCCAAGAATTTCGTTAGAGTAGTGCTGGGATTGTTTATCATTCAACTGGTGGGACTCGTCGATATTTCGCATCCGCTAAGAACCTATACGTTTTGGCGTAGTCATATCAAGGACGGAACCATAGCGCGACCTATACTAGAACAATATATAGAGCGTAATCCGAATGGATTCATTAGCTATCTACTCACATGGGTGCTCATTCTCACTAACACCTGGCGAAGCACATGGGGCTATGGGCTTAGCGTAGTTATATGTTGTTGGGTGCTATTCCCCTTGAGTAATCCCTTGGTGTCTATGATCGAAGGATTCTTTTTAGGGCTAATAGTATGGCGTGTATGTCGACGATATATGCCAACGACCGGTTCTGTGAAAGTGCAGTGGATTGGCTTGGTGTTGAGCCGAATGATGGGTATCTTGTTACTAATCTTAGGCATGATTTATGTACGGTGAACATGTATAATGGAACATTTGGATGTATGCGCAGGACAAATCAACTGGAAAGCCCAACATTTATAAAATAAATTTGTATATACAACAAAATATTTAACCGTTATAAACCCTTGATTATTGCGCATTATAGCTATGGTTTTCTTGACAATAAATATCCCAAGTGGTACAGTATGATTATATAAAATAAACAATAGTGCATTTGGGGTAAACAAAATACAAAATGTATGTTAACTTTCACAAGATGACATAATCCCCGATGTATGATACAAACGATGACGAGAAAAGTACATGTATAGCGCTGTGCCTAGAGAGTTCTGATGGTGGAAATGAACGATAGACTATATATGGAAGTGCATCTCTGAGTTATTCTCGTGAACTCTATGGGGCTAGCGTGAATCGGGTGGCCCGTTATAGCCAACTGACATATGGGTGTCGGATTATGCAAATAATTGCGCAACTGTGTTGCGTTGATGTTGCCACAACTGAAAATAACTCATTTTGTCAGACTGAGATTTTCACTAGTGCTCTGGTGAAAGTAATCAAGGTGGAACCGCGACTATCGCCCTTGGGATTTTCCTGAGGGCGTTTTTTATTTATGTCATACTAGAATCAAATGCGTATATAGTATAGATATTAGTAGATATCTAGGCATAACAGCAGATTATTGTATTCAACAATACGCATTATGAGCGTTAAGAAAAGAGTGATACCATGGCTATTACAACAAGTTCTACTATCGAATTGATCGGCAACACACCAGTCTATCAATTACCAAATACAAATATTTATGTAAAATTAGAAAAATATAATGTTGGCGGCAGCGTGAAAGACCGCGCTGTGCTTGGTATGCTTCGTGCAGCTAAGGAGAAAGGCCAAATCAAAGACGATAGCATCATCGTAGAGGCTACGAGCGGTAATACAGGCATTGCTCTTGCAATGGTGGGCGCAGTGCTTGGCATTAAAACGGTCATCATCATGCCTGAAAGTATGAGTAAAGAACGTCGCGAATTGATCAAAGCCTACGGGTCTCAACTCATTTTGACACCAAAGGAAACTGGCATGAAAGGTGCGTTAGCGAAGGCTGACGAAATCTTGGCGAATTATCCAAATGCGTTTACGTTGGGCCAATTCGTAAATCCAGCGAACCCTGAAATCCATTATGAAACTACAGCTGTTGAAATCTTGGAACAAGTACCGAATGTCGATGTATTCGTGGCTGGTATCGGCACAGGTGGGACTTTCACAGGCGTGACACGTCATTTGAAAAAGGCTCGTCCGTTCATTCAAGCGGTAGCAGTCGAACCGACTGGTTCCCCGGCGATTTCTCAAGGGCAAGGGGGGCCGCACAAAATCCAAGGTATCGGCGCTGGATTTATTCCAGAGAATTTCGATCGTTCCTTGATGGATGACGTGCAAACCGTGTCCGACGAGGAGGCATTCGCACAAATTCAAACGTTCATGCGTGAAAGTGGCATTTCCATCGGTATTTCCGCAGCGGCTGCTGTGGTGGTGGCAAAACGTATCGCCGCTGAGCGTCCAACACAAAATATCGTTGTCATTGCACCAGATGGGGTTGAAAAATACCTATCCATGCTCGACTTTGACAATGTAGAACATGTAAAATAATCCAATCGATGAAAGTAGGAAGTTATGAAAGAACTTTGGGGTAAGATTAAATATAATATTCAGCGTGTTATGGATTCCGATCCAGCTGCGTCGAATGTGTTCATGGTATTGTGGACCTATCCGCATATTACAGCACTATTCTGGCACTTCTTTGCCCACCGTTTGTACAAGGCAGGCTGGCCAACATTGGCACGCCGTGTTGCCTTGCATTCACGGCATGTAACGGGTATCGAAATTCACCCTGGCGCGACCATCGGTAAAGGTCTGTTTATCGACCATGGCATGGGCGTTGTTATCGGTGAAACCGCTATCGTTGGTGATAATGTAACCCTGTTCCATCAGGTAACCCTTGGCGGCATGTCCTCCAAGAAAACGAAACGCCATCCTACTATCGAGGACAATGTACTCATCGGTACAGGTACAAAAATCCTCGGGGACATCACCATCGGTGCACGCACGAAAATCGGTTGTAACCTTGTTGTAAAACATAATATCCCAGCCGACATGGTTGTGTTCGAAACCGACCCAGAAAATATGTACATCCGTCGCCCACGCCGCGATTTGCATGTGGTCAATGGCAAGAAAACAGATCCTGTGGCTGAGAAAAAATTGCCGGATAGCTATATTGAATACTATATTTGATAGGTGAGTGGTGAATATGGAAAATCAGAGCATTCCAATTCTTGAAGATTTAAGTGAGAAAGACGTTGATCTTATGATGGCAAAAGGCTATATAGAAGCACTGCAGGGAAATTCATATGATATTGATGCGGTGTTTGAAGAATTGGAAAAGGACCTATAATATAAAAGTTTAGTAACTGTAATTTTAGAATATAGAATTCAGGTAAAAGCATCTACGGAATAAGTAGGTGCTTTTTTTTATCAAAGTTAGGTAATCTTTGATGTGGGTTTGTGTTTTACTCTATCATAGCGGCATAGTTTTTGATTATAATAACAATAGATGTGCTAATTACAGAATTCAAATACATGTAAGTTGAGGAGTTTTATGATAACGGGTACAATTAAAAACAAAGTCGATAAAATTTGGGATGATATCCATGCTGGTGGGTTAACAAACCCGTTAGCGGTTATCGAACAGTTGACATAATTGATGTTCATTCGTTCTTTGGATGAAAAAGAACTTGAAAAAGAAGCATTAGAATCCATGATGGGCTCATCGGTGGATGATAAAATATTCCCACAATCTGATGTGGGACAATCTATGCGTTGGTCCAAGTTCAAAAATATAGTGATTCTTCTAAATCAGTTGTATGGAGGTGATGCGCTGGTAAAATTGTACGCAGGCTCTGTTTTTTCCAGTACTGGAAATCATCAAGGCCTGAAGCAAATTAATGCCAATTACACCGAACTCACAACATTTGAACGTATCTTTGCGCAATACAGAAATGATTATTTGACAATTCCGGCAGACACAGAAAAACACTTTTTCAGTTCTCAGAAGGAAGCGTATGACCATCTTAGCGACCCATGCTTTAGTTATTCTGGCCCGACCTCGATGGGGAAATCTTTCATCATGCGAATGTTTATCAAGGATGAAATCGTCTTGCAAGGGGCCAAAAAGAACTATGCGCTAATTGTGCCAACTAAGGCTTTGATTAACGAAGTGCGAAGTAGTGTCATCAATGACTTGGGCGTAAATTTGGAACAGCATGATTATCATGTGGTATCCGCTGCAAGTGACGTGGCTCTTGAAGAAAGGCATCATTTTATATTTGTTTTGACACCTGAGCGGTTGCTCTATCTATTGATTAGCAAACCGGATATTGAAATAGACTATTTGTTTTTAGATGAAGCACATAAGCTGTCTGGTAAAAACAGTCGAGGCCCATTTTATTATAAAGTGGTAGATATGCTGCTCAAGCGAACACATAAACCACACTTTATATTTGCTTCACCGAATATTCCGAATCCACAAGTATACCTTCGCCTCATGAATGACATTATAGGAAATGGGGATGAAAACAAGCTGGCTTCTACATATTCGCCGGTTATTCAAGTGAAATTTTTGATGGATTTTGTTGGCGGACAAATTGATGTATATAATGAGAAGGCTGATAAGCAGGTAAAAATTGCCGACATAAAACAGTCTGGCGCAAAACTTAATGATATGCTTGTTCTGTTTGAAGCCAAGAACCTGAGAATGCCACCAGAGGATAGAACGCAGACAATAGTATATTATAATGGTCGAGCAAGGGCCATTGCCGCTGCAAAAGAATATACCAATTATGCTGGTATAAAAGAGAAAAACGACCCTGAACTGAATGCGCTATCAAAGGATATCAGTCAGGAAGTTCATGGAGATTATTATCTTGCCGATATGATAAAAAAGGGCGTTGCATATCATATCGGTTATCTTCCAGCGTCCATAAGGACAAGAATAGAGAAGCTGTTTCAAAGTGGACACATTACCATTATGTTTTGTACCAGTACGCTACTGGAAGGAGTTAATTTACCAGCAGATAATCTATTTATCACAGACACCAAGATTTTCCGTCGCCAGATGAGTCCTGTGGATTTCAGAAACTTAATCGGACGCGTTGGTCGTATCAGTTATAATTTGTATGGAAATGTGTATTTTGTTTCTGAAGAAAACTCTGTAACGCCTGAGACGTATGTTGAAATGCTGCAGACGCCGGTTCCAGAACAGGAGCTTTCGATTGTAACAAATCCTGACGTCCTGAAAAAGGTTGAAAAGAAGTATATTGTTGATATTCTGAAAAGTGGCAGTTCTGTTATACCGCAACGCACGAACGAGGATGGTAAGGAACTACAGTCAGAAGAATCCTATGTTATGATGCGTAAATTTGGACTGATTCTCCTGCGTGACATTATGGAAGATAGAGATAGTCTTGTTCGCAGGGAATTTTCGGATTTATTAACACCAGCTGAAGAAGATGGTATTAGAGAAAAATTCCAAGGGGTGCCAACACTACCGGATGATGACATTAATACTTCGGTTGACCAAACAAAAAAACTTATTATTGCCATCAAGGACGGCCTTAGCTATCCAGAGTGCCCGAATGGCAAATTTGCCTATCCCGATGTAATTGAATTTTTGAACAAGCTATCAAAAATTTTTGATTGGGAGATATATGAAAAATCGTTCCTGGGGAAGGAATCTCTTAGAAAATGGTATGCCGTCATTCTGTGCCAATGGATGGAAGGCACCGGACTCAGCTATATCATGAAAAAAGCAATAGAGTACAAGAGAGACCACCCAGACAATTTCCGTGTGTCTGCATACCAGCCACCAACAACATACAATGACCGTTCTAAAGAACATAGAAATGTTGTTTTTGCGGATACGCTTGAGGTAATTGAAAATGTTATTCTATTCAGTATATCGAATTACTTCTTGCGCTTTTCAAACGAATACAAAAAAATTCATCAGGTAGATGAATTTGAGAACAACTGGTATGAGTATGTTGAATTTGGCACGACCAATCCGCTTACTATACTATTGCAGAGAAATGGCTTCACACGTGAAGTGGCAACCTATATTCGAAATCATCAGGATGAATATGTAGTTCATGATGGAAGCACTGGCAAGCTCAAGCTAAGAGGTTCATTACTCCAGTGCGGAAACACAAGTGTGGAGTCCGAGGCCTTTGATATCAAGTATAATGTACCAGGTCTGTTTGTTGATGAAGAACAGGATGATGAGCAACTTTCGATGGTACGTACTATTCAATGCCCAAATTGTCTCATTGAATTTGAAGTGGATTTGGAAGAGTACATTTGGGATTCCAGCAGTTATGAAAAAGAGAATGGAATGGGGCCGGATGCTGTTCATAGCTTTGATACAGAGCATTCGTGCAGATGTCCTTATTGCAATAGCATCATTCGAGTATCTGGCTGGATTCGAGAATATCCGATAGGGGCCTACGATTCTGAAGATATCGATTTTCAGGTGATTGAAGACGACGAGGAATAAGGAAATAAGCATTGTGGAATGGAGGAAGCCAAATGAAAGGCTCAGAAGCTAAAATGACAGGGTTTATGGAAGGTGCGGACAAGCGCTTTGTAATCCCTGTGTATCAGAGAAAATATGACTGGAAATATGACAATTGCCGTCAGTTATATGAGGACTTGAAAAAGATTGTTCAAGATGGGAGAAGCAGTCACTTTTTTGGCAGCATTGTTTCTGCTGTTGTTCCCAACGGCAGTAAAATTGAGTACCACATTATTGATGGGCAGCAGCGCCTTACCACCATTAGCCTATTGCTTTTGGCGATTCGAAATCTTATCGCACAGGGCAAGGTGACGACAACGGATGACAAGCTGGATGAGCAGATAAGCCAGAGATTTCTTGTGTCACCGTGGGCCAGTGAAGACGACAGAATCAAGCTGCGTCCGGTAAAGAGTGATAGAGATGCACTTGCAAAGCTGTTCGGTGATGAGGAAGATTATGACGGCAGCTCGAACCTGACCATCAACTATCAGTTCTTTTATGAAATGGTAGAAAAAGAAGAAATCCCGGTGGCTGATTTGTATGCGGCCATTGGGAAACTTGAAATTATCAGTATTACCCTTGACCAGGGTGACAATGCACAGTTGATTTTTGAAAGTCTTAACTCCACTGGTTTGGCTCTAACCGAAGGTGATAAAATCAGAAACTATGTGCTGATGGGCCTCCCTGCGCAAAATCAAACAAAATACTATGATACCTATTGGGCGAAAATTGAAAAATGCACAGCCAATGACGTGAGTGGATTTGTTAGAGATTATCTCAGCATTAAGCAGCAAGTGACGCCTACTGTGAGCAATGTATACCAGTCGTTTAAGAGCTATTCCGAGACTGCAGCATTACCGGTGGATGTCTTGCTGACCGACCTTCTGCGATACGCCAGATTTTTTGAAAAACTTTTGACTTGTAAGAGTGGTTTGAATGAACAGAAACTGGACGATTGCCTTTATCGTTTGATGCGACTGGCGATTGTTGTTACAAGACCATTCCTTATGGAAGTGCTCCGTTTGCATCAAGATAGCAAAGTTACCACCGATGATGTTTTGAAGATATTCTTGATAACCGAGAATTACCTATTCAGGAGAAATATCTGCGAAGTACCTACGAATGCACTAAATAAGATATTCCTGAATTTGAACAAAGAAATTATTCGCTACGATAACACAGCGGACAATTATGTGGCCAAGTTTATTTATGCGTTACTGTCCAAGATGGAAAGCGGTCGCTTCCCGGATGATGATGAATTTGCGGCTGCACTTGCTGAAAAGCAGGTATATCAGATGCGTGGTAAATACAAGGCATACTTATTTGAGCAATTTGAAAACTATGGTACCATCGAGACCAAGGATGTATACACGCACTTGGATAATAATGTCTATACGATAGAACACATTATGCCGCAGCATCTTACTCCGGCATGGACTGAGTCCTTAGGTGCAGATGCGGCAGAAATACACGAAGCATGGCTTCACCGGCTGGCTAACCTGACATTGACTGGCTATAATCCAAATCTGAGCAATAACACCTTTACGGAAAAGCGTGATGCAAAAGACGGTGGTTACAAAGTCAGCGGTTTGAAGATGAATCAGAAGATTGCGACAAAATCGACATGGGGATTGCCAGAGCTTAAAGAGAGAAATGAGGAAATGGTTAAGCTGGCTATGGAGATTTGGGCATGTCCAGAAACCGCTTTTGTTCCTGCAGAGAAAGAATTTGATTCGTGTACGCTGGACGATGAAAACTATGACCTCACTGGGCGTGACATTGCCAGATACAGTTATTTGACAACAGAGCAGCCGGTTACCAGCTGGACTGACATGTTTGAACACGTTGTAAAATTCCTGCATCAAAAAGACAAGTCTGTCCTCACCAGCCTGGCCTTTAGCTCTAAGGATAATACCGAGCTTGCTGCCTATGTAAGCAACGATGAATCAGGCCTAAGAAGCGCTTTGAAAATAGATGGCAATGTGTATGTGGAAAAGAATACAAGCACCGCAATGAAGATTTCTATCCTTCGGAGAATTTTTGCACTGTACGAGGCAGACCCTATGGACTTGGTATTCTACCTGAAGGATTCCGAATCAAAGAAAACTTCCGATGCAAGCAGATATGAAATCAGAAGGCGCTATTGGGAATATGCGCTTCCAATAATTCAAGCACAGCATGTTCATCGAGGAACCTACAGTAATTGCACGCCAACAACATCCAATACCGAGTCGGGATTTTTTGGCATTAGCGGTTTTAATGTTAGTTGTATCGCAAATTACGACAATGCACGAATTGATTTCTATTTGGGCAGCAGCGATACAAAGAAGAATAAAGATGCGTTTGATTTACTCTATAGCCATAAGGATGACATTGAGGAAGAACTCGGCATTTCGCTTGAGTGGGACAGAGCCGATACCTATAAAGCATCTTGGATGTGCTATGCCCTGAATGGCGTAAGCATCACCAACGAGGCTGATTGGCCACGGATGGCAAAGTTCCATGCAGAATGGAGCGATAAGATTTGTGGAGCTATGTTGCCATACCTTCAAGATGGCAGCAGCATGCGCCTTCAGAATATTGCCGGAGCCTTTCGTGAATGGGCAATGACACGCTCTGACGTTGATTTGAATATGGCAAAATGCAATCGTACTTATACACGTTTCACTACACCGGGAATGACTGCAATTCTTCCAGATTTGCTGGATGCACCAAGTGGATGGAACACCGACAATCATTACTTTTATGAAATCATCAATCGTAATGGGAAAGAGGCTTATATCCAGTTTGCAATCAGCTCCAAGAATATTACGGATGAATTCAGAGCAATCTGCGACAAGATAAATGCAATCTACCCGGCAAAGATGGGCAAAGAAGAATGGCTGTGGAGAACACCATTTAGGACATCCAATATAAGCATACCGGAAGATTTATCCCAAGATACGATATTTACAAGTCTTGATTCATGTTTAGATGAGATACTCGCATTTGAAACAGACTTGGCAGAAAAAATGAAGGTCTGATTTGACGAATCGAGGTGAAAGAATGTTTATTGATACTCACTCAAAAGAAAGCATGGAAAAAACACTGTGTGATTTATTGAATGTTACAGAAGATGAACTATATGTAATCATATCTGAAATTGGCAGTAGAGCTGGTGATGATTATGATATATGGAAAAGTGGAATTCGAGACTTTATAAATCAACACAGACCCAGTAGCTTACCTGATGAGATTTTGTTGTTTCATTTGGCACGAAGGCTTCAGGGCACGGAAGATGATGTTATTGCTCGAAATCTCTTGGATTTGCTAACTACAGAAAACGCTTTCAGTAAAGTGCTAAAAGAGCATAAGGTTGAGTTTTATAAAGAGGACGGTCATATTGAGACTATCTACAACGGAAAAAATGTGGACTGGGAAAAGTGCTGGAATGGTAATTCGAGTTATATGAAGTCTCGCCTTGGATATTTTAAAGGAAGAGAAGATCATTGTTTTAATGGGTTTGCGTTTAAGGATTTATTATATAAGAATAGCTATGCGAGAAATCTTTCTGGTGTTCCGGAGTTTATAGGACAGTTGATTGAATGCCTTGGATGCAGAGAATTGGGGCACTTTTTCATGGAACACAGCGCATACTATTGCTATGAATATAAAATACCAATAGACAGAGTAATGTTTGATGACCATGATTCGTACTCAACTGGAATGAAGCAGAAATATCTGATTGAATGTGTCATTGAGCGCTTGCGTGATTACCGGTATAGCAATCCACGCTATATGTATGACCATGAAAATCCAGTTCTAAGGTTAGCAGATGATGACATACTCCCGGCTTCATATTTCGTGTCCAAAGAAATAATCACGGGAGATATGCTTAGGTGAACTAATAGCACCTTTTAATTTTGCTTCACTTTTTAATTTTACCTATTCTGACCGAGAGGAGACCCTGCAAAGATGGTATCAACAGCAAGAATGGCCCGTTCCAGAACACCAAATTTCAGGTGCGGAACAGGCCGAAAAAACTATCGAAATACTGGGAATGCCTTGTTTACAGGGCCTTTTTACTACATAAATTCTTGTATCAAAAACGTGGTCTTGATAGATCCGGCTTGTGGTACGGCGGGTTTCCTCGTGTCTGCCTCTGAATATGTGCGTTCCCATTATGAAAGCACCATGACCGATGCTCAATGGAATCATTTCAGCAGCACCATGTTCTCTGGTTTTGATACGGACCCAACAATGCTCCGTATCTCTGCGATGAATGTGCTTGTATCGTTCCAGACGGTGTATTGTTTGGTAGCCATAAAGCCTATAAAGCCGTCCGCAAAGAATTGGTAGAAAACCAACAATTGCGTGCTGTTATTTCCATGCCATCTGGCGTATTTAAACCATATGCAGGCGTGTCTACGGGTATCTTGATATTCACAAGAACCGATGCTGGCGGTACGGATAAGGTATGGTTCTATGACATGAAAGCTGATGGATTTAGCCTGGATGATAAACGTAATCCTATCGAAGCAAACGATATTCCAGATATTTTAGAACGCTTTGCTAATTTAGATGCGGAAGAAACTAGAGAACGAACAGAACAAAGCTTCCTAGTACCAAAAGAAGAAATCGTAGACAATGACTACGATTTGTTTTTGAATAAGTATAAGAAGATTGAATATGTGCCTGTAGAATATCCGCCGACTAGTGAGCTTTTGGCGGAGTTGAAAACAATAGAAGAAAAAATTTCTGTTGAACTACTTGAATTGGAGAAGTTGCTATGTGGAAAAAATTAGGAGAATTATTTGACTTACAGATGGGTAAAACTCCGTCTCGTGATAATTCCTTATATTGGCATGGCAATAATAAGTGGGTTAGTATAGCAGATTTATCCAAGAGCGGGAAATTTATATCTGAAACGAAGGAAACAATTTCAGATTTAGGAGTTACTGAATCAGGAATAAAAAAGGTTGATAAAGATACCGTTATTATGAGTTTTAAGTTGTCTGTCGGAAAGTCAGCAATTACAGCAGATGATATGTATACAAATGAAGCTATAATGGCTTTTAATGATAAAAACATTCTGCCTATTGATAAGGAATGGCTCTATTATTATCTTTCTAATTTTGATTGGTCTAAAACTGGAAATAAGGCAGTTAAAGGCATTACCTTAAATAAGGCGATACTGAAAGATATTTCGATTAATGTTCCAGATTTATCTGAGCAAAGAAAAATTGTAGCTAGACTGACGCGCTTAGATAGGCTTTATGATTACTTTTGTCAGCAGATAGTAAATTTGGATCAGTTAGTTAAATCTGAATTTATCAACGATGCAGCATTGAATAGTAATCAAATTGCCTTTGTAGATAAAATCGTAAACCATCTCGTTACGAATGGTACGATAGATGTGCAGGCATTACAATATCCACCATTTGATAAACCTGTTTCAATCGTTAGATTATTTAACCCTGACCAAATTAAACGCCTCGGCAGTGTTATGGCTACAATCTCCCATAATGCAGAACGACCAACGGCATAAGTTCCAAACGAGGTGTGGCATTATGCTACACCTCGTTTGCACCATATGAAGAATATTTTTCAGAGGCTAAAATGATAGCTGAATGGCTTGAAAATCAGGACGATGACGTAACAGTAGATGCTCTTGGTAATGCAATGTGGAAAGTTTGTTGTGAGATGTTTGGTCAAATCTTTCCTAAAAAAGACTTTTTGATTTCTGCCGGTAATCTTTTAGGGACAGATGATAGAGTTAGATGTCCTGTATGTAGAAAATATTATTTTGACAACACTGCTGATTTTGGAATTTGTCTAATATGTGGATGGGAAAATGATCTACTCCAATATGAAGACTACAGTTATGACGGTGGTGCTAATGAGTTAAATGTAAATGAATCAGTTTTAGAATATTTCTTAGGTAATCATGATAAAACTAAGCATTTATTAAGAACTCCATATTGGAAGTTTCAAATTAAGATTACTCGTAAAGACTATGTAAGAAAACTCGTAGATATCTATATTCGGTATTTCTTAGGAAAAACCGATATTAATCCAGACGATAAGAGTGTAGATGAGGCACTCATGGAGGACTATCTTTTTGAGTTTGAAAAATATACCTTTAAATATATTTATGATGGGATTTATAGTGAGTATGATATAGAGCAGGGTTACACTGACTATGAAAAATAACTAATGGATTTTAGGAGGTCCTATGAAAGCCATCTCGGTCCAAGAGATTAGACAAATTATAACTGAATTAGATCCGATGGGTTCCATAGGTTTCCCTAATTTTGCGCCATATAGTGAATACTTTGTTGAGGCGGATCAAGTTGCTGAGTGGCTTGTGCTAGAGGGCGGTGTTGTTACTGTCGATGCATTGGGTGATGCAATTTGGAAAATCTTCTGTGAAAGCTTCGGCCGCATTTTCCCTAAAGAGGAATTTGTTATATGTGCGGGTCAAATCCTCGGTGTGGACAATCGTGTAAAATGTCCTGTGTGCAAAAAACATTACTTTCAAAATTATGACGATTACCAAATATGTCCTATTTGTCATTGGGAAAATGATGGATTACAAAGTTCCTATTATAACTATAGTTTTGGTGCCAATGATTTGAGTGTGAATGAAGCAACTGTTCGGTATACGATACACTTAAATGTTGCGGTCAAACAACTCGAATTGGATTATTGGAATCAGTATAGCGCGGCTAGTGACGTAATATGGGCTGAGTTAGAGCAGTTCCCAGACCAGAGTGTGTCCGAGTGTGATTCGTACTATGATAAAATTGATGAGCTGCGTGGTACATATATTAAACATATATTGGCGTTGTATATCCGATACTTCGTTGATGAGGAGATGGAAACATCAGATGATCTGCTTGAACAGTATGCTTACAAGATTAAAAACTATACGATGAAAGCTCTATATGAAGGCGTTCCAGGGTATTATGATCGAACTCCTACATTATATGAAGATGATAGCGATGGTGACGACGATGACAAATGAAATTAAATCGGCTACAAGCGTAGTAACAACAAATGAAAGCACAACTGTTGACAATAAAAATTATGATGAACTTATCCGCGAGTTTCATCGTTTCTGGGATGTGTTCCCTGGTATTGCTCGTTTAATTACAAAAAATCATCGGATTTTGGCATCTAATTCCATCGCAGCAGAGAAGGGGTTCGTAGAAGGGGCGATTTGTGCGCAAGTGGGGACCGGCCCTAATGCCCATCGTAAGTGCAAGCTGAACAAAATGTTTGCTGACAAAGTAGGCTATACAGATCGTGTGCTAGGTGATCGTGTTCGCGGTTGGGTACCTGTAGAGGGCTATGATGATGTCTGTGTTCATTTTACGGTGATGATTCCTGAGTCCGAAGACTAGAGGTAAAACTGAAACAAATACTAATACTAATACTAATACTAATACTAATACTAATACATACTGTGTTGATCTAACTTTAAATAGATACAATTAATTGGTTAAAATGTATAATTGAGAATATACTGAGAGTATAAAAATATCTGATTTTGAAAGTAAAAATAGCTGTATATAGATAAAAAATAACGACTGAATGTAATGGTGAGTGGCCATTATATCCAGTCGTTTTCTGTATTTTAGGGACTTTCATAAAAATAAATCGAAAAATATCGAAATTAAATGTTGACAAGAAGAATGATTATTGATACAATATACACATAAACAATAACGATTACAAATTAGTAACCATTATTATAGAAATTATAGATTAGAAAAAGTTTTCAAAATGGAGGAAACAATCATGAAAAACATCGAATTAGTAAACAAATATTTAGCAAACCTTTCTGTATGGAACGTAAAATTACATAACTTGCATTTCAACGTGGTAGGTCCACAATTCAAATCCATTCACGAATATTTGGAATCCGTATATGACGAAGCATTTGAATATTACGATGCAGTAGCAGAAGCAGTTAAAATGCGCGGTCAATTCCCAGTCGTTAACGTATCCGAATACCTAAAAATCTCCAACATTGAAGAATTAGGTGCTGAAAGCATTCGCCAAGAAAAAGCAGTAGAAATCTTGTTGAGCGACATTAAATTGATGCGCGACATCGCTGTAGAACTTCGTGCAGGCGCTGATGAAGAAGGCGACTTTGGTTTCGTAAGCTTGTTAGAAGATCAAATCGCTTACTACGTAAAACAAATTTGGTTCATCGAATCCATGTTGGCGTAATTGCTGTTATCGGTGGCGATACACCGTTGATCGAATACAATAGATGGCTGCATGTGTAGCTAAGAATTCGTGTTATAGTAGCACACAAACACCCCTGGTGAGTCCGAAATGCTTGCCAGGGTTTGTTTTTACCCTAATATAGCAGATTAATGAATTGTGTATCTGAACTCGATATGAGGTGGGGGTGGAATTTAGTTTTACAAGTTGCGGATTGTAAAATCCCTGTATGAAAGTGATTGACATACTTCGATTTAATATGATATATTATTTCAGTAAGGCGCGGAGGATTACTCAAGAGGCTGAAGAGGACGGTTTGCTAAATCGTTAGGGCGGGTTACCGTCGCTAGGGTTCGAATCCCTAATCCTCCGCCATACAATTTCATAGAAAATAGGAACTCCTGTATGGGAGTTATTTTTTTTGCCTATTTTGAGATTTTAGTGCGTAATATTTATGACAAAAAGTATATTTACTTTTGGTGGGAATTTGGTTATTATGAATTAAATACTAGATGTGTGAAAGGAGTGATATTGTGGAAAATATTCTTAATATAGCTAAATATATTTTAGATGAATATAAAAAAATATCGGGAACTCCAATTGATGAGATGAAATTACATAAGCTTTTATATTTCACTCAGAGGGAAAGTTTGGCTATCACGGGCGAAGCTATGTTTGTAGAAACTTTTGAGGGCTGGAAATTTGGTCCTGTTAGCAGGCTTGTAAGAGATCATTTTGATGGCGATGATATATCCGTATCTGATATGTATTACGATGAGTTTGAGGATGCAGAGGAGCTGGTATGATAGGAATGTTTTGTGTGGCAACGTTTCCTTATTATGATACTAGTACTGGACGAAATAAATTTAAAAAGAGACCGATGATTATTTTAGGACAAGCAGATAGTTTTGATTATGTAACCTACAAAAGATAGAGGATTTTCAAAAGAAAATTATTGATCATGGATTAGAGTAATATAATAAATAGCATAAAGGGCAGCGATAAAATGATATATCTTCATTCCGTCGCTGCCCTTTTGGGTGACTAAATCACAAGGTCACAAATGTATGGCGGGTAAACCGCTAAGTATATAGTTTAATATCTAGAGACATGGCTTTATTTAGTTGCAATACATACGTTTCAATTTATATTAGTAAGAGGAGAAGTAGTCCGCAGAGTACTTCTCCTCCACAACGTCGTGCAGGAGGGCGGTGGCTTTTTCCTCTGGGCTCGTGAGCAAGGATGCCACAAATTTAGGGTGCTCGATATACTGGGCACCACCTTTATCGAGCTGATTGGCATGAGCTTTCGTAGCGATTTGCAGGGCTAAATTGACGATATCCATAATACCTCCATTTAACTTAGAAATTACTATGTATGATTTTATTGTAATTTTGGGATTTATAATAATCAAATATATTTTTTTGATAATGGTGAAAGTCCAATAATTAACTTGTTTAGCGGAGCGGTTTCAGCATCATAAATTTATAGAATGAGATAGCTATATTGGTTTACGAAAAATATCGATATTTGTAGTATAATAGGGGTAGCATAGTATACGGCAATGTATCATCTTGTGTTCGTAGAGCCTGTAACATCCTGTGCTCATACAGTATGTAACATCTTGTGCTGGTACAGCATGCATCATCTTGTGTTCATACATAAATGATAGTATTGTAATATATATGTAATCATTAGGAGGATTGAAATATGATCTTAAAAAAATGGATGCCTCAAACAATAAAACGAGCTTTCACCATTATGGGTATTTGTTTAGTGGCTGGTGTGACAACAGGTCAAGCCGCACATAATCCAAATGAAGTGATTTCACCTGATCACGAGACCTACAAAGCGTTAGCGTTATTGGTAAAACATGGTGCGATTACGGATACGAAAGGTATCGAATTAGGGGACAAATCCTATACTGTTCGTCAGATGACACCGCTCATTAATGATGTGGTACAACGTCGTGAACAGATGAACGATAATGATAGACAATCAGCATTGAAAATGTACCGCGATTATATGGATGAAATCCGCGATTACAATGTCATGTTAGATAAACAAGAAAAAGCAGAAAAATTAGCAAAGATTCGAGCAGAGCAAGATGCGAAAAATGCCAAGAAGGGTAATGCTGCTAGCAAAACTTTGAAAGTAGCAGATCCAACGGCGGTGCCATTGATTCAGGGCCAAGGTATGGCGAATGCTCCGCAATCTAACACTAATTCTGCGAATGTAGATGAAGACACAGAGGAACAAGGTATTGATTTCTCTGATTTAGAGCAACCTAAGGAAAAGGCGTTAACGGATGAGCAAATCAAAAAGAAAATGGACAAGTTCGCCGTTGATGATTCTCGCGTGAAAGTGAGTGGCGATGTCCGCATTCGTTACTCTGGCCAAGAGGGCAAATCCAGTAAGGCTGATGCTCGGGCGCGCACAGAGGTAGCCATCAAGTTATAGGCTGTATTCTTGAATACGTGGTGCCATTACAATAGCGCATAAGCGGATTATTGGATCGGCAGTCCCAAAAACTTGAATTTCTTAGGTACTTCTCTTACATAAAAAGGGGGCCCCGGGAGTGGTTGATTTTATAAAAAAGCAGTTGCTAACCGTCCATCAAAACGGTAAGCAACATGTTAGTGAAGTTTTTAAATTCATAGGTCCTGGCATTATAGTTACGGTGGGCTTTATTGATCCAGGTAACTGGGCGGCTAATTTGGCGGCTGGTGCCAGTTATGGCTATGAATTATTATGGGTTGTCACATTGTCGACGATTATGTTGATTTTGTTACAACACAATGTGGCCCATTTGGGCATTGTTCGCGGGCAATGTTTGTCGGAATGTGCGTACGAGTTTTTGCCTCGATGGCTGTCTCGTTTCGTATTGAGTACGGCAGGGATTGCGGCGGCCGCAACGGCGTTGGCTGAATTTATTGGCGCCGCCATTGCGTTAAAAATGTTATTTGGCATACCTCTCGTGATAGGCAGTATTTTGACCGCCGTCATTTGCTCGGTGATGCTCATTACGAATTCCTATCAGAAATTGGAACGCATCATTGCTGGCTTTGTATCGCTCATTGCATTGGCCTATGTTATCGAAGTGAACATGGTTAATGTGGATTGGGCGGCTGCAGGTATTGGTTGGGTGAATCCATCGATACCAAACGAGTCTATGCTCGTTATCTTGAGCATTCTTGGCGCCGTTATTATGCCGCACAATTTGTTCTTGCACTCTGAAATCATTCAGAGCCGCCAGTTCAATACACAAGATCCAGAAATTATGCAACGCCAATTGCGTTATGAGTTTTTGGATACGTTGCTATCCATGGGGATTGGCTGGATGATCAACTCCGCCATGATTATCCTCGCAGCCGCTGTATTTTATGCACATGGCGTAGGTGTTACGGAACTTGAACAGGCTGAGGAACTGTTGAAACCGCTCATCGGTCCTGCAGCAGGCACGATCTTTGCGTTGGCATTGCTCTTTGCAGGCTTTGCATCATCTGCTACGGCGGGAATGGCTGGGGCTAGTATTTTTGCCGGCATGTGGGGCGAGTCCTACGACATGAAGGACTTTCACAGTCGCTTGGGATTGTTTTTGACCTACGTACCAGCGTTGGGATTGATTCTGTTCGTTACGGACTCATTCCAAGCGCTCTTAGTGTCGCAAATGTTCTTGAGCCTACAATTGCCAATTACCATATTCTTGCAATTATTCATGACTAGCAGCCGTCGCGTTATGGGGCAGTACACGAACCGGACGTTCACAAATATCATTTTGTGGGGCATCGGCATCGTCGTAACGGGCATGAATATTTATTTGTTAATGGCTAGTTAATTTTGGAACTTTCACCAGGAATCAGTTATGAATCCTTGTTATGGTGAAAGCCCCTATTTCTGTGTTACAATAATTATATTGTAATCGTACGTGCAAATTATAGGAGGTCTTCATGGCTGACGTGAAAGAAAACCAAGATTTTGATACAACTGTAAAATCTGATTTTGAAGAGGTAGTGCAAGATATCGGCGAGGAATTAGTGGCTCGTTTGACAATGGATCCTGATGAAACAATCATTGACATGTTCCAAACTGGTTCTTTGGACCCATGGCAATTGTTTGTATTCTACGGCGCTCTTGAAAAAGCATTATTGCAATATCGCACGGATAAACGCAAAAAAACTGTTATCGTTCATGTGCAACCTGAGGAACTTGTGGGCATTGGCCGCACTGTGACCCCATTGAGCACATTGCTTGAGCACATTTTAATGGCTCGCGTTGAGGATATGGGCGAAGGTCGTTTGGACATCGGCGAAATGACGTACTCTGGTGAAAGCATCGACTACGCTGGCGTTACTTTGAAAGGTCGCCATGTCGTATTAATCTGCGACGTAGTGGACATTGAGTCTGAATATTTACGTGAATGCATCAATTTATGTAAGGACATGAAAGCATCTCATGTTGTGGCAGTTCCATTGATGCTTTGGAATCCTGATTTGATCGACAACTTGGATGAAGAAGAAATTGCAAAGGCCTTAAAAAATGAAAATCGTCCTCTCTCCTAGTAAAACTAAAACCCTTTCTGGCACTGCCAGCAAAGGGTTTTTTCAACAAAAAATATCCGATGCCCTCGTGGCACATATGGCAGCATTACCCATCCCTGTGTTGATGAAAGCATTGAAACTAGATGAAACAAAGGCGCAGACGTTACATGAATTTTATGTGGCGTATCCAACAGTAGAGCAAGGTTGTGCCGTCGAGAGTTATGACGGCATCGCCTTTAAATATCTCAATTGGTCGATGTTATCTGATGAGGCCAAACAATTTGGCAATGACCATTTAGCGATTATGTCAGGCCTTTATGGTGTCGTAGAACCGACGAGTCCTATGACGAATTACCGATTAGATGTGGCAGACAAAATATTTAAAGATATACCACTGGATTCGGATATGGTACAGGCCTTAGAGGCGTTTTCGGATGCATCAGCAGTTAATGCAAGTGAAGCAACGTCTAATACTAGTGCAACAAAAACAAAATCTACAACAGGTAAAATTAAATCCACCTCAGCTCTATACGAATTATGGCAAACCTCTATGGATAACTATTTCAACGGAGAGGACTGGATTTTAAATTTAGCTTCCAAGGAATATGCTAAAATGATTTCTCATCCTATTATGGTGACCGTAGAATTCTGGGAAAATAAATCGGGTACATGGAAACAATTGAGCACCTCCTCTAAAATCATGCGAGGGACGATGGCGCGTTATTGTTTAGAACATCAAGTACAAACGGTGGAGGCATTGCCGGATCAATTAGGAGATTTCCACAGGGTCACAGAGGTTGTGGGGATTACAGTTCCAATGGAATCGATGACCATCCGTTATGAATTGTAATAATAGTATATAGTGCTATCGTTTTCCGCCACCAAGTATGATACGAATACAGTGGGGAATTACTAATATGCCACGGTTGGCGGAAATCGTACGTGTATATGCTAAATTCGCAAGGGGATCAGAACTAATAGATAGAGAAAAATCGTTGTATACTCGCTCAAAATGCGGTATGCTAAAGTTATAGGGGTATGTTTTTAGTAGGAATTTAAAAACTTAGTTTTTCCACATTTACAATAGTAAACTCGACAGAGTTTGATTGGTGATGGGCGAGAACTGAGGAGCTACTGATTTCGTACTTTCACAAATTAACAAAGTATAGGTATACATAGATAGGACATACAATGACAGTACAAGAAATTTTGAAAAAGGATTTGGTCGGCAATGACTGGCTCACAGAGGATGAACTCAGGTTCCTCATGTCTGTGACGGATCAGGCCGAGCTAGATTTGATTTACAAAAAGGCCTACGAGGTAAAGGCGAAATATGTGCAGCCTATTGCCTATTATCGTGGTCTCATAGAGTTTTCTAATCGTTGCATCAAGAACTGCAATTATTGTGGTATTCGTCGAGAGAATGACAAGACAGAACGTTTTGACATGGCCCGCGAAGATATCATTAAAATGGCGCAATGGGCGTACGATCATGAGTACGGTTCCATTACATTGCAGTCTGGCGAACGCTGCGATGATGCGTTTGTAGACTATGTGGTGGATTTGATTCGTGATATCAAGGCCATTGGCGATGGTTCCTTGGGGATTACTATGTGCGTAGGCGAGCAATCTGAAGATGCGTACCGCCGCATGGTTGAGGCCGGTGCTAGCCGTTATTTGCTTCGCATTGAAACGACAAATCCAGAGCTATACCAAAAAATTCATCCTAATGATGCATTGCATTCCTTTGAAACGCGCGTCAATTGCTTGAAAACATTACGCAAAGTAGGTTTCCAAGTCGGCACTGGTGTTATGATTGGTTTGCCTGGTCAAACGGAAGAAGATTTGGTGAACGATATTTTATTCTATCGTGACATGGATATCGACATGATTGGCATGGGGCCATATGTGGTACATCATGATACGCCATTAGGCCAAGAGGCGTTAGCCATGGGCCTTGATGACGAAGCAGGCAAATTACGCCGTATTCAATTAGGTCTTAAAATGATTGCCCTTACTCGTTTGTTCCTCAAGGACGTTAACGTAGCGGCTACGACGGCGTTACAAGCATTAGATAAATTAGGCCGTGAAAAAGGTCTGGCTGCAGGTGCTAATATCTTGATGCCTATCATTACGATTCCTGAGCATCGCGCTAAATACTTGCTGTATGATAACAAACCTTGCGTGGATGATAATGCCGATAAATGTAAGGATTGCCTCACACGCCGCGTCATGTCCATCGGTGACACCGTGGGCTGGAAACAAAATGGCGACTCGAAACATTATGGAAAACGGACGGGACTATTCTAGTTGCTGTAAATTTTCATGGATTTTACTACGGTTTTATGACATGGAATCGTTGTTTTAATAGGATGAGATTATGGATATCATACATGGTGTTGTCGTACCAATTATATATATTGTCATATGTATCGGGTGTCTTTGGTATTTCATGAAACCTCGGTTAACGATTTCTAGTGAAAGCATGCCAAACCTGAGTCAACGTTTGATTCGCGATGCGGTGATTGGCATCGTAGTACCTATGATCTTTGCCATCTATCTCATGTTTGTATCCGCCGATGTGTGGATAGATCAGTATGGACTCTCGGTATATGAAACCTTAGCCATTATTTTGGTGCCCTTCTTCCTCGTGGGGTGGCGGGCTAAATCCATTTTGATGGGATATATGATGGAACTGACGAAATATCAGAAACAATAAGTTGTGCAAAGCGTATGTAAAACATACAATACGTAGCGCAAAATGAATGTGAAAATATAATACATAGCGAGTTAGAAAGACTGTTGTTAACTCGTATACATAAAATATCTGTTGGAATTACAATACATTCTGGCAGATATTTTTTTGTATGTGCATTTGGGGTAGATGTATTTTGTTGGTAGTTTTGGGCACAGCAGTTCTTTTGGTATAACAAGGTATTCATTTGGGGATAGAAATCCATAGTTGCAAAAAACGAAAGAATGAAAATAAAACAGGAATGAAAATAAAACAGAATAATTAAATAATTAATATAAATATTATAATGTGAAAAATGGCATATCTACTGAATTAAATATGACTAGTAGAGACAATTGACATATACAATAGAGCATTAGAAATAATAGAGATAATAGAGATAGTACGGCTATAGGAATAATAAAGATAGTAATGCTATAGCAATAATAAAGATATAAGTATATGGTGATGTGTTTGATTTTGGGGAAGGTACAGATGAAACGGACATTAATGATAAAAGCCCTTGTGCTGAGTGCCTTGGGAACCATGCCGCTACAAGTGTTAGCGGCGGAGCATACGATTATAACTGGTACAGAGTTTGATACTGTACTAGCGGCAACAACGCATACGGCGAGTTTGACATCAACTGGTATTACAGCTGTGGAAGGAAATATTATTAGCAACAATACAGTGACTGCTAATGGTACGCTCCATGGCGGTGGCATGGTGGGGGTCTCGTAGGGGGCTATGCTAGCTCAGTGAGCAATACGGTGGCAGATGCATGGGTACGTATTGGCTCCATGACAAATAATATTTTTGCTAATAATACGTTCACAGGTACTACCGTATACGGTGGAATTGGTGAAATACACCACTGATTCTGATGCGGTCACAACGATGAGTTCCCAATTGGGTGAGCTCACCGTGAACGGCAATTGGAATGGGAATAATGGGACCGTACTATGATCAAGCCAAGGATGAAAGCGGTTATTACTTGGACGCGTGGATTACTGGCAATAATTTCAAATCATCCGTATCTGGTCAAGATATAGCAGAGACGAATTACAACCTATCCGGTGTAGTCGTATCTGTGGAGTTAGGGCTAGATACACCACTGCGTATTCGTCCACCCGCCCTGTAAATCAACCATATGCCGAGCTGAATTGGTATTATAACTTCAACGATTATGAAATGTCCTTCGATGGTGAAAGCCTCGCCATTGACGGCGCAAAAAATATCTTTGAGTTGAAGGTGGGCTATGAAAAACAAGTTGGCAATAGCGTACAACTTTGGGGCAATGTCTTTGGCGGTTGGGGCTCAAATGGATATAAATCCTATGGCTTCACGGCAGGGGCAAAGTATAGCTTCTAATTACATAGAACGATAAAAACAGTCATGCTAGAAATAGTGTGGCTGTTTTTGGCTGTGTATATTAGGAAAACTTTCACAAGCATAAGTGTTTTCTGAGTTTGTAGCCCTTTACAATTCCATGACAATTAATTACCTACTATTTACAGTGAATTGGCGCGTATTTTGCTATACTCCAAGTATAGAGAAACGTATACACGTATAGAGATTCGTATACATATTATTGTAGGAGGTTATGTATGTCTCAGAAGTCAACTTGGAAAAAATCCATGATGTTAGCCTTGGTAGGCGCTAGTTTATTCGGCGTGGCAACAGTATCTACAGTAGATGCTGCTACTGTTAGCAGTAACCCTGCTATCGATACTAAATCAGAATTCCACAATGGTGGTTCCGCATTGGGTGCTCACGCAGAGGACGTTAAAAAAATTACAGTGCTACCAATCGATCGCGCTAAATTCTGGAAAGGCCAAAATTTTGACTTTGAAGTAGAAGTAAAAGGTAATGTAAATGATGTTGCCGTTACTATTGATGGCGTTGATGCTCAAAAATACTTCAATAAAGAAGCTACATTAACACAACACACTGGTTATGCATCTTATCGCATCGACCAAGTTAACTTTGACACTGTAGGCGCTAAAAAAATCGTAGTGAACGCTAATGGTGCAGATGGTGCGAGCCGTCGTTCCGTAAACTACAATGTAGTAGAGGAAAAAGCTCAAAAAACAGCTAAGAACGTTATCTTGTTCGTAGGCGATGGCATGAGCATGCAAGCGAAAGAAGTCGCTCGTATCCTTTCCAAAGGCATTACAGAAGGTAAATATAACGATTTACTTTCCATGGAACAAATGCCAAACATGGCATTGATTACAACATCTGGTTATGATTCCATCGTAACAGACTCTGCAAACAGTGCTTCTGCTTACAACACAGGCCATAAGGCCGTTGTTAATGCAATGGGTTCTTATGCGAACAGCACAAAAGATGCTTTCGATGATCCTAAAGTAGAAACCTTTGCTGAAATCGTGAGCCGTACAAAAGGCATGTCCTACGGTATGGTTTCCACTGCAGCGGTTACAGATGCTACACCAGCAGCGTTGACAGCACATACTCGCCGTCGTGGTGAACAAGCGGCTATCGCTTATGATGCATTCCATCGTGACAACCCACCAGCAGTTGTGTTGGGCGGTGGTTTACAATTCTTCTTACCATTAGATGCAGCAGGTTCTAAACGTAAAGACAGTGTTAACCTTGTAAAAGAATACCAAGATGCAGGTTACCAATTCGCTACAACTGCAACTGAGCTTAATGCATTGAGCACAGATAAACCAATGCTTGGCTTGTTCACAATGAACCATATGAACGTATATATGGATCGCGCATTCTTACCTAAGAATCCAAAAGTCTTGAAAAACTTCCAAGATCAACCAGGTCTTGTAGAAATGACTAAAAAAGCTATCGACGTATTGGATAATAATCCTAACGGCTTCTTCTTGATGAGTGAAGGCGGTTCCGTAGATAAACAATTACATACTATGGACTGGCAACGTGCAGCCTATGATGCTATCGAGTTAGACCAAGCAGTTGACTATGCTCGTAAATACTCCAAAGCTCATGGCGACAACACATTAATCATCGTAGTAGCTGACCATGCACATGGTATTAGTATCACTGGTACTTACTCTGAAAACGAAGGCAAAGTAGGTCGTGAAGCAGTTCGTGTATATGGTGATGCAGGCTGGCCTACATTCGTGGATGCGAACAAAGATGGCTTCCCAGATAATCCAGATGCAGATGTAACATTGGCTGTTCAATATGCAAATGCTCCAGATCACTATGAAAACTATCGTTTCCAACAAACACCAACAGATCCTGCTCTAGTAGAAGGCAACGGTAAAGTTATTGCGAACCCTAAACGTGCCCCTCAAGGCGCTCGCCTAGTAGAAGGTAACTTGCCAACGATGACTGGCGAAACTAGTGAAGTTCACTCTGCTGACGATGTAGTGTTAATGGCAGAAGGCCCTGGTTCTGAATACTTCCGCGGTGTAATGGATAACACTGAAGTGTTCTATGGCATGATGCGTGCCCTTGGCGTAAAAATTAAAAAATAATCTTTAGAACAAATAAGTACAGTGAATGCGATTTGCCAAGGTGCTAGGCAATCCCTCACGGATAGGTAAGCCTCGCTTTGGTAAACGCTGAACTGGTACTTTCACAATCTAAAAACTAGGTATAACACGTACATCTGACGCGATTAGGCCACAGGATTTAGATTGATATACAAAAATTCAATATGTGATAGCATTGTTGCTGGCTGTAGTAACTGAGAATGGGTCGAATATGATACGGATTAGGGTGTTGGCTAACGGTAATCATTAGAACTCAATATGGTACTAACAGGCCCAGCAATATTGTTATTTTTAGGACTAGACTCGGTGATAGCAGTGTGAGGCTGTTAGCCGTTAAATTTTACAAGTGGATGCTCAGAATCACTCGGTGATCGATGGGCGATGGAATACGTATTGTTTTAATGCGCAGGACATTACAACAGGAAGGCAGATGACAATTATGTTAAAGTGGGTTCGAATTATTATGTGTGCATTGGTATTGCAAATTGCGGCAGTGTCCTTGGCACAAGCAACTTGGTTATCCTATGATGAAATGTATAGTGGGGCAGGGGCCAATGGATTAGTAATGTCTAGTACTGTTACCAATCTAAATGGTTCTGAAGTTACTATGTCTGGATATATGGCGCCACCATTGAAGCCAAGCATTAATTTCTTTGTTCTCACTGAATACCCAATGGCAGTATGTCCATTCTGCAGTACAGATGCGGATTGGCCAGAAAATATTGTCGTTGTATACCTTGATGAACCTGTAACAGCATTGCCATATGATGCACCAATTACTGTAACCGGCACATTGAGTGTAGGTAGTTCTATTGATGCGGAAACTGGTTTTGTGAGCCTTGTTCGCATTAACGCTTATGATATTAGCCAATAATAGGGTGATATTATGATTACGATTCAAGGACTTGAAAAACGATACAAGGATGGGGACCAAGAAATTGTGGCCCTTCATTTGCCATACGCCGAATTTGACCGTGGCACCCAATGGGCTGTGGTTGGCCCTAGTGGGTCTGGTAAATCTACATTGTTGCATTGTTTAGCCGGGATTATCCGTGCTGACGGGGGACAAATTAAAACAGGTGAGGGCATCCTCACCGATTTTGACGAGGACGCATTACAATCTTGGCGTAGTATCGAAATTGGCTATATTTTCCAGGATTTTAATCTCATTGATGCGCTGACGGTGAAAGAAAATATTGAGCTTGGTGCTTATTTATCCTTAGGGCATTATGTATCTGGCTATAATAAAACAGAACAATTCCAAGAACGTTTACAACATCTCTTGGAAACCATGGATATTGTGAATTTGCTCAACAAGAGACCATCTGCCTTGAGCCGTGGTGAACAACAACGTGTGGCGGTGGCTCGCGCCTTAATCAAGGAACCATCCTTGGTGCTAGCTGACGAACCAACGGCCAGTCTTGATGAGGAAAATAGCCGTCGTGTAATGGATTTACTGACGTCCTATTGCAAACAATCGAATGCAACCTTATTAGTGGCGACGCACGATCCATTAACGAAATCCTATTGCTCTAACGTAATTACACTGACAAAAGGAGGCCACGCATGATTTTAAAACTCGGATGGCGACTCATTTGTCATAAACCATTACAATCTATATTCCTTGTGGTCCTCATGGCCCTCTCTGTGGCACTGTCTGTGCTCGTATTCTCTCTCGGTCAAGGCATCCATCAAGGTCTCGTGCGTGCTACTGAACCATTCAGTCTCCTTGTAGGGGCCAAGGGCAGTAGTAATCAGCTCGTATTAAATAGTGTATTCCTTCAAGACCAACCAATCGGCAATATTCCTTACACAGAGGTGGACAAACTACGCGCCAATACAAAAATGGTGAAAGCTGCGGTACCTCTCGCGTTCGGTGATAATTATGCGGGCTACCGCATCGTCGGTACTGAATCTGCTATCTTTGATGTGAAAGCTAGCCAAACTATGCCAGAATGGCTTCGCGTTGTAGAAGGTCGCAAATTTGAAAAACCTTTTGAAGTTGTTATTGGTCGCGATGTAGCCAAACAAGCTAATTTACAAATTGGTTCCAAATTCCACTCCATTCACGGCGTGAGCGCTAAAGGCAAAGCCCATGACCATCAAGATTACACAGTAGTTGGTATTCTTGATGATGTAGGCGGTCCTTATAATCAGGCTATTCTAACAGATATTGAAAGTATCTGGCTTGCCCATGAAACAGCGCATACAAAATCTACTAAAGAAACAGTACCAGGGGTTGATAAACCTGTAGAAAACGTGGCCAGTAAGACTGAACCAGCTCGCTTAGAGGTGGCAGAGGACGATGATGATCATGATCACGACGGACATGACCACGATGCAACAAATGCAGGTACTGGTAATACGAATGTAGCTGAATCTACAGTACAACAAGCAACAGCAGTTCAAGGTAATGCACAAGTCGTTCCAAGTAATCCTAAAACTGTTGGTCGTGCAGTAACAGCTGTCATGGTTGAACCGGTAGGCTATGCACAAGCCATGCAATTAATGATGCAATTCCAACGCTCTAAAGAGGCACAACTCGTATTCCCAGCCCAAGTTATCGTGCAATTATTTGCCATGATGGGGCAGGGCGAAAAAATGTGGCTTCCTGTGGGCGGGTTGCTAATCTTGATTTCCCTGCTAGTTATGATGACTAGTTCCTATCTATCCAGCCTTGGTCGCTTGCGTGAACAAGCTATTATGGTAGCGATGGGCGCTTCTAAATCCTTCTTGATGAAAGTATCCATCTGTAGCCAAGCGTATTTGGTAGTAGGCGGTGCGTTTATTGGTTGGGCCATCGGTGCTGCTTGTTATGCTGGCATCGCTAGCATGTTACAACATTCCATGGCTATCTCCATGGGTAGTGTATGGCAATGGCAACCAGCAGTGATTGCGGCAGTGGCTGCAGTCATTGGTCTGTTGGCATCTATTGTGCCAGCAGTGTTATTGCAACGCAAATCATTGGCACAGTATTTCTAAGAAAATTTTCTACACTTCACTAAAAAAGTGCGGTAGCGTTATGAATAAAACTATTTATAACGCTACCGCACTTGATTTTATTACACTAGATTTTTTCTGAAAACTAAAGTGTCTCGGATAGTATTATTGTACATATCATTTTTTACTACTGTGCACTTCTTTTACAAGCCTTTTTAGTAATACCTTTAACCCATTTTAACCAAGGCAATAGTTCAGAAATAAGATTGCTCTATGGCACTGAAAAAATTATCTATATACTTTACACTAGCTTTTATAAGTATAATTCGATCACAAACTATTTCCGATGGTAATACATTCATAACAACTAGTTCCTTCCTTGTAAGATGAAAGTCTCATTAAAGTCACTGCATATTTTTTTATTATGACACTCAGACACTCAAAATCCTCTATGTCTAATTTAATGATAGATATAATGTAGTGTTGTATTTTTTTAGCGATATATTAGCGGATTATATTACTTTTTGTAAATTTTCGGTATTTTCATAAAAACGATATGCGAAAAAAGCATAATTATCATGCAGGAGTTACAAGGTCGAATGTAGAAATACTATATCAAGAAGCCAAAATTACAAACAAGGAGGCGATTCCGATGAAAGAGTATAGTAGTGATGTAATAAGGAACGTGGCAGTCGTATCCCATGATGGGGCGGGCAAGACAGCTCTTGTGGAATCTTTGCTATTGACCTCTGGTGAGGTTGATTCTGTAGGTCGTGGTCAAGATAATAAACATATTATGGACTTCGAGCCAGAGGAAATTAAACGCAACGTAACTATCCAATTGGGTATGGCACCATGTGAATGGAAAGATCATAAGGTTAATTTTGTTGATACTCCTGGTTATTCAGAATTTCATGGCGAAGTTCGTGCAGCACTCCGAGCATGCGATGGGATGTTAATGGTATTATCCGCTACATCTGGTGTAGAGTCTGACACAGTTCGTGCATGGGATTACGCAGAAGAATTACAAATG
Organism: Veillonella absiana; assembly: GCF_032970865.1. Lineage (NCBI taxonomy): Bacteria > Bacillati > Bacillota > Negativicutes > Veillonellales > Veillonellaceae > Veillonella > Veillonella absiana. The sequence goes on from NZ_JAWJZB010000004.1 coordinate 82,175, forward strand.
CCAAAAATGGCATTTATCAATAAAATGGATGTGGATGGAGCCGATTTCTTCGGTTCACTTGAAAGAATGCGTGAGTTATTTGGTAAATCTATTATGCCTCTCCAAATTCCAATTGGTGAAGGTGCATCCTTTGAAGGCGTTGTAGATGTAGCTAAAATGACTGCGTATACTTACAAAGACGGCCAACCAACAGAAGTGGCTGTACCAGCTCAACTTATCGAAAAGGCCCAAGAAATCCGTGAAATGACGGTAGAGGCTGCGGCTGAAGGTAGCGACGAACTGTTGGAAAAATATTTAAATGGTGAAGAATTAACATTGGAAGAAATTCGACAAGGCTTGCGCGAAGGGATGCTCACTGGCCGTATTTGCCCAATCATGTGTGGTAGTGCCACATCTCAAATTGGGCTCGATCAGGTATTGGATCGAATGATTCGCTATATGCCAGATGCGACGAAAAAGGTCATGACTGCTACTGATGCAGATTCTGGCGAACAACGGGCGGTACATGTAGATAAACCGCTTACAGCCTTCGTATTCAAGACGCTGTTAGATCCATTTGCAGGTAAACAGAGCTTTGTTCGTATTTTCTCTGGGGAATTGAAGGAGGGTGATAAACTCTTCAATGTGAACCAAGGTGTAGAGGAAAAATGGAGCAAGATGGTTACCCTTATAGGGAAACAACAAAAACCAATCACTGTTGCAAAAGCTGGTGATATCGTTGTAATTCCTAAATTGGCTAACGCAAAAACTGGTGACACCTTTGCAACCTCTGAGTTCAAGGTGAAATTTGATCCAATTCGTTTCCCTCAACCTTTGTATACAGTAGCGATGGAACCTACTAAAAAAGGTGAAGAGGAAAAATTGGCTGCAGCGGTACTCAAAGTAGCTGAAGAAGACCCAACTTGTGTAGTAGTGAAGGATTCCGAAGGCCGTCAATTACAGGTTAACTGTATGGGCGAAGTTCATTTGGAACACATACTCAATAAAATGGAACGTAAATATGGCGTCCAAGCTAAACTAGTGAAACCGTATATCCCATACCGTGAAACTATCCGTGGATCTGCAGAGACAGAATCTAAATACAAAAAACAAAGTGGTGGTCACGGACAATATGGACATGTAAAAATTCAAGTGGATCCTTTATATGATGGAGAGGATTTCCAATTTGTAGACAAAATTTTTGGCGGTGCTGTACCTCGCCAATACATTCCAGCCGTGGAAAAAGGTGCCAAAGAAACCTTAGATAAAGGCTTGATTGCAGGTTACCCTATGATTGGAGTTCAAGTAACTCTACTTGATGGTTCTTACCATTCTGTAGATTCCTCTGAACTTGCTTTCAAAGTGGCAACGGCACAGGCTATGAAAGATGTGATTCCAAAGGCGAAACCAGTACTATTAGAACCGATTTACGACGTTAACGTATATGCACCTGACGCATTTATGGGCGAAGTAATGGGTGATCTCAATAGTAGACGAGGTCGTGTACTTGGAATGGAACAAAGTGAACGTGCTGGTATTTCCGTGGTAAAAGCACAAGTGCCATTAGTAGAAATTGCTGATTATGTGACTGCATTACGTTCAATTACGCAAGGTCAAGGCGTATTTAATCGTGAATTCTCCGGATACGAAGAAGTGCCACATAAAGAAGCCGAAGAAATTATGGCAGCTTTCAAAAAAGCACAATCGGAGGCCTAATGGAAACCAGAGCTGTACTGTCGTGCAGGCTGAGGGGATATTAGGGAATCCAATGTAATGGAGATTACAATTTAATATGATACATAACAAATGCCCCCTTATTTAGTCGAGCGGCGACTGAATAAGGGGGCTTGTTGTGATATAATACAGATAGATTATTTCGTAGTTTACATAGGAGAATGAATATATGTTTTTCTCATCCATCGAAGCAGATTATACAAAAATGGGATATCCAAAAGCCATTGTAAGAGCCTTGGATTTCTTAAAAAATACAGATGTAAAATCCCTACCAGTGGGCAGTAAAAATCCACTAGAAGGCGATAAAATGTACTACAATGTGGACGAAGTGATGACAAAGGATTTCTCCGAAACAAAACCAGAATCCCACAAGGATTATATTGACATTCAGTTTATGGTGGATGGCGAAGAAAATATGGGATTCTTTGTGAATCATGGTCAAGCAACGCCGCTTGAGTCCTATCCAGAGCGTGATTGCTATTTCTATGCGAATGAATCCATTGATGAAGGTCAAATCTATTGTCCAGAAGGATTTTATGCTGTATTTTTCCCAACGGATGTGCATCGCCCATTATTGGCTGTGAAAGGAAAACAAAAAATCCGTAAGATTATTGTGAAAGTACATGTGGGTTTATTGAATGAATAAAAATCAAATTATCGGCATGGCCTTGACCATTATGGGCGGAACTTTATGGGGCCTATCTGGTACAGCGGTACAGTTTCTGGAAACTGAGAGACATATAAATGTTGAATGGCTTATTTCCATTCGACTCATTGCAGCCGGCCTATTTACAGTGATATACGCATTTATGAAAGCTCGCGGTGAGATATTTCGGGTGTTCACAAATACACAGGATACGGTGAAACTCTTTATTTTTGGCGTGTTTGGTATGGCTATGTGTCAATATAGTTATTTCCGTTCCATCATTGAAGGTGGTGTAGGGGTAGCGACTGTATTGCAGTATATTGCACCAACCATGATTATTGTATATACGTTTTTGAGATATCGAAAATCGCCAACTAAGGGCGAAGTTGTTTCCGTTATATTAGCTTTAGTGGGAACGATGTGCATCGTTTTCCATGAAGGTGTCCATTTAGAGGGCATTAATAGTGGTGTTATCTCTTGGGGGCTATTATCTGCCGTTGGGGTTGCCATTTACAGTGTGCAACCCGTCCAGATTTTACGAAAATATGGGACTGGACCTATTGTTGGGTTAGCCATGTTAATCAGTGGGATCCTTGCTAAATTATATTGGTTTGATCAAGAGTCTAATTTGGTTTGGGATGCCTGGACGTGGGCAGGCTTATTTGCGGTTATTATTTTGGGGACCGTTGTCTCCTTTAATGCGTATCTCGAAGGCATTCGTAGGATTGGATCTGTGCAGGGTTCTATTTTATCATCTATTGAACCTATCTCGGCTGCTCTATTAGGGTGGTGGTTATTAGGAAATACATTTACGGCTTTTGATGCAGTGGGCTTTATAATGATCCTGTCCACAGTTTTTATATTAGGTTATGAGAAAAGTACAATTAAATCATAATAAGAAGAAGTCTCTCTGCTGAATTTATGTAGCAGAGAGACTTCTTCTTATTATATAGGGGCGTATATTTTAAAATTTGCTGAGTATGATATTAGTAGAGTTATTACCCTTTTAATGCTTTTAATTCAGATAAAATAGATGGTAGAACCAAATCCTTGCATACGAGCAGAAGAGAAAAAGCCTAGAGGTATTGTTACATTAGAATCAGTTACAATATTGGAACCATAGCCATTAATAGAACTCATGTGGCCAGTAGACCAAGAGTTTGTACCTACACTGGTCACACCACGTTGGTTAGCACAGTCTATATTTGTACTGCCTGTTTGTACTTGTTGGCCAATAGAAATGCTACCGTCTTTTGCAGCTGCATTAAGGCCGATAGCAATACCTCCCACTGTGTTACCACCTTCACTTGGCAAATTACTATATTTTGCATCTAACCTATTTGTGATTTGGCATTGCCCCCGATAGCGATACCACCATAGTTACTCTTAGCGAAAGTACCACCTAATCCCCAAGCGCCTGCCCCTATGCCAGCCACAACTTGTTTTTGATTTGTTTCAGTTGTTACCGTTATAGTGTCAGCATGTGTAACGAAAGTTGTTGTAGTTAATGCTGCTATAGCCATAGCAGCAGATAATTGTTTTGTTGTTCTTTTCATTTTGACTCTCCTAATAGTGTCGCGCAATATGATATAAATAAAAAAATATTGCGAGCATGTAAATTATTATAAATTAAATAATTAATAAAATCAAATAAATAAAACTAAATTTAAACAATAAAACAATTACTGGTTTGAATAAAATAATACAGATATACCTATATTGATTAATGGATATATCTGTATTATTGAGGTAGATGTGGTTGTTAAATTATAAAATATCTATAGTAATAGAATTAATATCTAAGTAATCAGAGTGTAGAGCGTAGTTTGTTATTCACACGTATCAAACAAGGCTCTTTGTTGGGTAAATTCAAGCATACCATACACGCCACCTTCGCGACCGATGCCACTTTCTTTCCAACCGCCAAATGGGGCAGCAGTATCGCGAGGGCTATCGTTGATGTAAATATTACCGCTTTCAATTTGAAGGGCCACTTCAATGGCTTGTTCCTTTGGTCCCCATACAGCAGCATTCAAACCAAAGGGTGTGTCATTGGCGATTTGAAGGGCTTCCTCTAGGGATTCATAGGTAATAACCGTGAGGACAGGTCCAAAAATCTCTTCTCTGGCTATGGTCATATCGTTTGTCACATTTGTAAAAATGGTTGGTTGAATGGCATACCCATTGTCACCAGGTTCGGCCACTGGATATTCGCCGACCAACATGTGTGCCCCGCTGTCGACACCGAGTTTAATATAATCGCGCACTGTATCGAATTGTGCCTTGGACACCATAGGCCCAACGTTGATGGATGGATCCATTGGATTGCCTACTTTGTATTCTGAAACGAGGCGTTTCATGATGATTTCAAATTCAGCATTGTCCTCAGCAGGGATGAGCAATCTTGAAAGGGCCGTACAGGTTTGCCCAGAGTTGAGAAATATCGTGTTGAAACAACCGCGAACGGCCTTTTCGTAATCGGCACCTTTCAGTACAACGCAAGGGGATTTGCCACCTAGTTCAAGACTAATGTGTTTTACTGTGTTCAAACCACTTTGGGCCACTTGAATGCCCGCACTAGTGGAGCCGGTGAAGGAAATCATATTCACCAATGGATGTTCTGTGAGGGCATTGCCTACTTGGCCACCACGGCCGGTAATCATGTTGAAAGTACCAGCTGGGAATCCTGCGTCATGGAATGCCTGTGCCATGAGATATACGGTAAGAGGTGTTTGTTGGGATGGTTTTAATACTACGGTGTTGCCCATTAATAAGGCAGGGATGACCTTTTGGACCACTTGTCCTATTGGGTAGTTCCATGGCGTAATGCAGGCGATGACACCCACTGGGGCACGGTAGGTTGTGGACAATGGCATTGTTTCAACCATTGGCACTTGCGGCGCTAAATCGATGTAGGAACGAATGCGTGTGAATTGGTAATCACAGTGAGCAGTGCGCCCGAAGGAAATCGGTGCGCCTAATTCTTGGGTCTCCAGGTTTACGATATCAACAGCCATAGATTTGAAAATGGAGAGGAAGGTTTCCATTAACTCTATGCGATAGTCTAATGTTGTTTTTGACCATGCTGGAAAGGCAGCGTGAGCAGCGGCTACGGCATCATTCACGTCCTCTGCATTGCCACTAGGTACACGAGCGAAGTTTTTCATTGTATAGGGATTTTCTACATCAATCCAGTGATCGGAATGACTTGGTACCCATTGACCATTAATGTATAGTTGTTCGTAGTTCATGAGATAGTTCCTTTCCCATCCCGGAGGGGGGATGCTAATGATGTTTAACATTGATGTATTTTTAATATGGAAGTACATATCTATTTACAGTTTATTTTACCCTTACAAAGAAGGTCTGTATAGATAGTATCTGCGAGATGTAACTAAGGGCGGGTATCCTAAATGGTTATATGTAAAATATTGGTAAAATAAAATACAAATGTCTATTCGATATGGAAAAATCCTTGACATAGGTTCTATAGAACTTTATAATTGAATACATAACTTAATACTCGCCTTAAGAAACCGATGAGGTGGAGATAAAAATAGGAAATGCACTCACAGAGAGCGGGATTAGCTGAGAACCCGTAGTACGCAGCTTATTAAATGGACCACCGAGGGGATGGGGAACAGCTCAAGATTTCAATGAAATCGTAGCACGGCTAACACGCGACATGATATGTTGCTAGTGTAGTCGAGAATATATATACATTCATAGCTACTGAGCCTAGTATAGCATCACGTCACACGAGCGTTAATTGTGAGGGATATGTTAGTATCCTGCAAAGGGGAATGCCTAGTGCATTCAAACAAGGTGGTACCGCGATTTATAGAGCGTAGCTTTCACAGGGCTATCACAATTAGTGATAACGTTGGGGAGGTTCATATACAAGAACTATAGACTCGTCCTTGACTCATATTTGTCATGGGCGAGTTTTTTTATTTGGAGGTTATTATGATTAAACCGAGCGTACAAGAATTACAGGCCCTAGGCCAAGGCTATACTATCGTTCCTGTATATAAAGAAATTTTATCGGACGTGCGTACACCAATTAGCGTGTTGAAAGCATTAAAAAAGGTTTCCTCTCATACATATTTGCTGGAGAGTGCCGACAACAGTCATCACTGGGGCCGTTACTCCTTCCTTGGGTACGATTCTAAATTAGAGGTGTTCTGTAAAAATCATCAAATGACGATTAAGGGCGCTACGACACAGACGTTCCCTTGCGATAACCCAGCTGCTGAAATTCGCAAGATTTTGGCCCAATACAAGAGCCCTAAGGTGGCGGAATTGCCAACGTTCACAGGCGGATTTGTAGGATATTTCGCCTACGAATACATTCGTTACATCGAACCCGTTCTCGATTTTCCTGTGTCTGACGATGATGAAAGCACCGTCAATGACGTAGACTTAATGTTGTTCGACAAGGTGATCGCTTTCGATCATTTCAAAAATACAATCTACCTCATCGCCAATATCGGCACAGATGATTTGGAACGCAATTACAACAAGGCACAAATTGAACTGGATGCATTGGCAGAGCTCGTGGTGAAAGGCGAAGAAGCAGATATTCCTCCATGCAAATTGACATCCGAGTTCACCTCTGAATTTACTATGGAGGAATACGAAGATGTTGTGCGGACGACGCAACATTACATCAAGGAAGGAGATATCTTCCAAGCCGTTGTGTCCAACCGTCGGGAAGCGAAAATGGAGGGCAGTCTTCTCAACGCGTATCGCGTGTTGCGCACCATGAATCCATCCCCGTACATGTTCTACTTGAGTGGGCATGATGTGGAGCTCACCGGTGCATCCCCTGAAACACTGGTGAAATTAACAGATAACACCTTATATACATTCCCAATCGCCGGCACTATGCCTCGTGGTAAAAACGAAGCAGAAGATCGTGCGATGGAGGAAAAACTGATTAATGATGAAAAAGAACTAGCAGAGCATAATATGCTCGTCGACCTTGGCCGGAATGATCTTGGCAAGATTAGCGAGTTTGGTTCTGTAAATGTGGATGCATTGCATATGCTCCAACGATTCTCCCACGTCATCCACATTACTAGCACCGTGAGTGGTACTATCCGCCCAGAATACGATGCTCTCGATGCTATTGGTGCTACACTGCCAGCCGGTACCTTGTCCGGTGCCCCTAAAATTCGGGCTATTCAAATCTTACATGACCTCGAAAAGAGCCCTCGTGGCGTTTATGGCGGTGCTGTAGGATATATCGATTTCTCCGGTAACATGGACGTATGTATCGGTATCCGCATGGCTATGGCCAAGGCCGGTCGCGTATTTGTTCGTTCTGGCGGTGGTATTGTGCGCGATAGCGTTCCACAAAATGAATACAAAGAAACAATTTACAAGGCTCAATCCATGGTAACAGCCATTACCGCAGCACAGGAGGTGGAATAAATGGTATTGTTAATCGATAATTACGACAGCTTTTCCTTCAACTTGTATCAACTAGTTGGTTCCATCGATTCTGATATTAAGGTCATTCGTAGCGATGAGCTGACCGTTCAAGAAATTCGCGATTTGAAACCGAACTATGTGATTCTATCCCCTGGACCTGGTCGACCTGCTGATGCTGGCGTTTATGAAAGCCTCCTAGACGAGTGCAAAGACGAATTCCCAATCCTCGGCGTATGCCTCGGTCACCAAGCCATCGGCGAAGTCTTTGGCGGTACCGTATCCTATGCCAAAGAGGTGATGCATGGTAAACAAAGTATGGCCACAGTGGTGAAAGAATCCAAACTATTCCAAGGCTTGCCAAAGGAATTCCCAGTAGCCCGTTACCATTCCTTATCCGTCCTAGATACATCCATTCCTAGTGATCTCATCGTCACAGCCCAAACAGCGGATGGAGAGGTGATGGCCTTGGAACATAAGGACTATCCAATCTACGGATTACAATTCCATCCGGAGTCCATTTTGACACCTGATGGAGAACGAATCGTACGTAATTTCTTAGGGAAATAATATAGTTGCGTAACGCCCGATGTGTCGATGTACGTTGCGCCAATAGTGCAGAATTGCTAATTGCAGCGGGCGTTTCTAACAGCAGACGTCGGGGTAACGTTTACAAAAACGAGAATATTAGAGAGGCTCACAATGATTAAAGAAGCATTACAACAAGTGATGGCGGGTCAGGATTTATCCTTTGATGTAGCCAAAGACACGATGAATAAAATTATGAACGGCGAAGTGGCGCCTATCCAAATGGGCGGTTTCCTTACAGCATTGGCATTGAAAGGCGAAACGGTTGAGGAAATCACAGCCTTCGCTGAGGTTATGCGTGAAAAAGCAGGGGCCGTTCTACATAAAAAGGACGTGCTTGAAATCGTAGGTACTGGTGGTGATGGTGCCAATACATTCAATATTTCCACAACGGCGGGTTTTGTTATCTCCGCAGCGGGCATTCCTGTAGCGAAACATGGTAACCGTAGAGTATCCAGTAAATGTGGCGCAGCTGATGTTATCGAGGAATTAGGCGGAGCTTTTGAATTGAACGGATCACAAAACGAAGAAGTGTTGAACGAAATCGATATGTGCTTTATGTTCGCTCCTGTGTACCATAACTCTATGAAACATGCAGCCCCTGTTCGCCGTGAACTCGGTGTTCGTACGGTATTCAATATCTTGGGACCTTTGGCGAATCCAGCTGGTGCCACTATCGAATTGATGGGCGTGTACAAAAAAGAGCTAGTAGAACCATTGGCTCGCGTGCTTACCAACCTTGGCGTAAAACGTGGCGCTGTGGTATGGGGCTATGATGGCCTTGATGAAATCACAGCGACAGGCAAAACCTACATCTGTGAAATCGACAACGGGAATTTCAAATCTTACGACTTCGATCCAAAGGATTATGGTTTTGATTATGTGAAAGCTGAAGAGCTCGTTGGTGGAGATAAAACTGTGAACGCTGTTATCACCAAAGACGTGCTCTCTGGTAAAGTCGATGGCAAACGTACAGCTGTTGTATTGAACGCGGGTATGGCCATCCATTTAGCAAAACCAGAATTAACATTAGCTCAAGGCTTTGACATGGCGAAGGACATCATCGATTCCGGAAAAGCCATGGATAAATTAAACGAATTTATTACCGTATCCCAACGCGTTGCAAAAGGATAGGTCTAATATATACATAGTTATCGCCAATGAACGGATTGTTTTTCGCTAGTACGATGCATGGTGCTAATCAGTTCGCGTTGGCGAAACTGATTAGCCATAGGACTGTCGTTGGCGATAACGTGTAAGGAGTAAACATGATTTTAGATAAAATTGTAGCGGCCACAGAGATTCGCATTGCGAAAGAAAAGCAAGAGCAATCCTTTGAGGCTGTGAAGGCCGAAGCGCTAGCGTTGCCGGCCGTGCAGGACTTTCCCTTTGAAAAGGCCCTACGTGAACAAGACTTCAACTTTATATGCGAGGTAAAAAAGGCATCTCCATCGAAAGGGATTATTGCAGAGCATTTTCCATATTTGGACATAGCTAAAGAATACGAGCGCTCTGGGGCGGTAGCCATTTCTGTATTGACGGAACCGGACTTCTTTAAGGGGTCTCCTCAATATTTGCAGGAAATTGCAGCGGCAGTGAATATTCCCGTACTTCGTAAGGATTTCATCATCGATGAATACCAAATTTACCAAGCAAAAATCTGGGGTGCCAAAGCCATCTTATTGATCTGTGCTATCCTTGATGTGCCAACATTGACAAAATATCGTGAACTGGCAGATTCCCTTGGCCTATCCTGTCTCGTTGAGGCTCATGATAAAGAGGAAGTACAAAAGGCCATCCAATGTGGCGCTCGTATCATCGGTGTAAATAACCGTAACCTGAAAGACTTCACCGTAGATGTACAAAACAGCGTCCGCCTTCGTCAGCTCGTAGAAGGGGATGTAATCTTCGTATCCGAAAGTGGTTTAGAAACACCAGAGGATATTCAAGTATTAAGAGATAATAATATTGGAGTAGCCCTCATGGGTGAAACCTTTATGCGCTCCGAAGATAAAGTAGCGATGCTGAAATACCTATATGGCCCGATGACAGTGGCGATACAAGCTGATGCCAATCACGCAGTACATGGTGGGGCAACGAAAGCGGCTCATAGTGAGGCACCATCAGTAAATGGCAACACGCCATCCGTTGCGTCACTAGTGAAACAGCCATATGTGCCTCAAATCAAAATCTGTGGCAACTCCGACATCAGTACGGTAGCCACTCTTGCAGAAGAGCAACCAGACTACATTGGCCTCATCTTTGCACCAAGCAAACGTCAGGTTACGGTGGAGGAGGCAAAGGAATTTGTTGAGGCTTTCAAAATAGCTCAACAAGACTATTTAGCACATGGCAGCAAACGTTTAGCCGATACAGGGGATATTGATTTCGACATTATTGAACCGAAATTCGTCGGTGTATTTGTCAACGAATCCCTTGAGAATATCGTGCATGCCGTATCGGCTGTAGGTCTTGATGCGGTACAATTGCATGGCGATGAAACAGAGGAGTTCATCCTTATGTTAAAGGCGTTGCTAGTGGAAACTAAATTGACCGCTCAGGTTTGGAAGGCTGTAGCTATTCAAAGTCGATTAGATGCAAATAAATGGCTACACAGTAGTGCAGATAATCTCGTATTTGATGCGTACAGTAAAGATGCTCGTGGCGGAACGGGCGAGACCTTTGATTGGCAAGCCCTAAAAGGCTATCCTCGATCTTTCACCCTCGCCGGTGGATTGTCTGAGAAAAATGTGGCTCGTGCTATTCGTACAGTACGCCCAGCGATGATAGATTTAAATAGCGGCGTCGAAACGGACGGCCGAAAAGATATTACGAAAATCGAGACTGTCATGAGCCTCGTGAGAAAGGTAACACAATGAGTAACGAACAAAGCAGACATGGCTATTTTGGCGATTTCGGTGGCCAATTTATGCCAGAAACCTTGATGAATGCAGTCATCGAGTTAGAAGAGGCGTACAATACATATAAGGATGATCCTGATTTCATTCGTGAATTAGAGGATTATCATAAAAATTATACAGGCCGTCCATCCTTGTTATACTATGCAGAAAAAATGACGAAGGACCTTGGGGGCGCGAAAATTTATTTGAAACGTGAGGACTTGAATCATACAGGTTCCCACAAATTGAATAATGTAATCGGTCAAATGTTGTTGGCAAAACGCATGGGCAAGACTCGTGTTATCGCTGAAACTGGGGCCGGTCAGCATGGCGTGGCTACAGCAACAGTAGCGGCGTTGATGGGCATGGAATGTGAAGTGTTCATGGGCCAAGAGGACTGCGAACGTCAAGCGCTCAACGTGTATCGTATGGAACTACTCGGCGCGAAAGTGCATCCTGTGACAACAGGCACTAGCACATTGAAAGATGCCGTTAGCGAAGCCATGCGCGAATGGACAAACCGTATGGCGGACACTCACTATGTGTTGGGTTCCGTTATGGGCGCCCATCCATTCCCATTGATCGTCCGTGATTTCCAATCCATTATTAGCCGTGAGGCGCGTGAACAAATTTTGGCGGCTGAAGGTAAATTGCCTAGCGTTGTCATGGCTTGCGTTGGCGGTGGCAGTAATGCGGCGGGCATGTTCCATCACTTCGTGCCTGACGAAGGTGTTAAACTCATCGGTTGCGAGGCTGCTGGACGTGGGGTTGATACTGAGGAACACGCCGCAACAATGGCGAAAGGTAGCGTGGGTATTTTCCATGGCATGAAATCCTATTTCTGCCAGGACAGCGATGGCCAAATCGCGCCAGTATATTCCATTTCGGCAGGCCTTGACTATCCTGGTATCGGACCTGAACATGCGTTCCTTCGCGATAGTGGTCGTGCGGAATACGTGCCAGTAACTGATGACGAGGCAGTGGATGCGTTCGAGTATCTATCTCGAATGGAAGGTATCATTCCAGCTATTGAAAGTGCCCATGCAGTGGCGCACGCTCAAAAAATCGCTCCTACTATGAGCAAGGACGATATCATTATTATTTGTTTGTCCGGCCGTGGCGACAAGGACGTAGCAGCTATGGCGAAATATAGAGGGGTGACTATCCATGAGTAGAATTTCCGAGGCTTTCAAAAATAAGGCATTTATCCCATTTATCACGGCTGGCGATCACGGTATCGAGACCACCGAACGTTACATTCGCGCTATGGTGAAAGCTGGCGCCGACCTTCTCGAAATCGGCATTCCTTTCTCTGACCCAACAGCGGAAGGTCCTGTTATTCAAGCGGCAAGCACTCGTGCATTGTCCACAGGTGTTAAAATTGACGATATTTTCGCCATGGTGGAACGCTTGCGTAAGGGAGACGACCAACACGAAGCCATTACGATTCCATTGTTGTTCATGACCTATATCAATCCAATTTTCGTATACGGCAAGGAAAAATTCCTTACCAACTGCGAAAAGGTGGGTATCGACGGTCTCATCATTCCAGACACACCATTTGAGGAAAAAGGCGAACTCGCTGACGTAGCAAAGGCCCATGGTGTAGCTATCATTTCCTTGATTGCTCCAACCTCTGAAAATCGTATCGAAATGATTGCAAAAGAGGCGGAAGGCTTCATTTATTGCGTATCCTCCCTCGGCGTAACAGGCGTACGTAGTGAAATCAAAACGGATATCAAATCCATCGTGGACACCATCCGTAAATACACAGACGTGCCAGTAGCCGTTGGTTTCGGTATTTCCACACCTGAACAAGCAGGTAAAATGGCGTCTATCAGCGACGGCGCCATCGTAGGCTCTGCTATCGTGAAAATCGTGGCAGAACATGGCACTGAGGCAGAACAAGCCTTGGTGGACTATGTGACATCTATGAAAGCGGCAGTAGCACAAGCATAAAAATAGCTGTACAAAGTACATGATTAATTATCTTGATGATGATAATTAGTTAAAAATACTTTGTACAGCTTTTTGTTTGGGTATATAATTTAAGTATATTTCTATGGCATAAATATACTTAATTTTGCTAGTGTGATACTCATACTAGTTTGAGTAATTATAGATGAGGTTAGTAACGTATGACTCGAATGACAACGAAACAAGCGCAAGAACAAATTGCATCGCGCTGCATTATTCCCGGCAGCCTAGGCGTGTGGGAACGTTATTTTATACAACTCGTCAGTGCCTGGGGCCAAATGCCTGAGGCCATCAGAGCATTGCATTTGATATTCGGCGCTGATAATGGTATCGTCAAGGCCGGTCACATTGGTTACAGCGCGGATATCACAAAATTGATGGCTCGTGTCATGATGAAAGGCGGTACTGCTGCTACTCGTTACGCTATATTCAATCAAATTCCTTATGAGGTCATCGACGTAGGTATCAATAGTGAAAGCCCCGTAGGCCGTGATGCTAAATTTCAAAAGGGTTCCGATAACTTTCTCGAAGGCCCAGCTATGAGCCAAGAGGCCTTTGATTATGTATGGCAACAAGCTCGTGATGTTATCGATGATGCCATCACAGGCGGTGCCAATTTGATTTCTTTCGGTGAAATGGGTATCGGTAATACCACAACATCTGCAGCGGTATTAACCGTATTGACTGGTGAATCTATGGAAAGTACTGTAGGACCAGGATCTGGTGCTGATGCAGAGACCTTGGCTAAGAAAAAGAAAATCATCTCCGATGGTATTTTGCTTCATATGGATACGATGTTTCAAAATGCTTGTAGCAAACCATTAGAAGTATTGCGTTGTGTAGGGGGATTTGACTTAGTAGCCCTTACATCCGCTATGATTGCCTGCGCTGAAAGGGAAATTCCATTCATCATAGATGGCTTTATCACGGCCGTGGCCCTCGTTGCTGCCAGTCGTGTCACACGGGATGTATTGGCATTTGGTATTCCATCACATATCTCTCGTGAACCGGGCATGATTGTAGCCCTTAATGACTGCGGTTTTGAACCAGAGGACGTAACCATTCACGGTCAAATGGCCCTTGGTGAAGGTACCGGTGCCGTGCTCATGGTGCAATTGTTGAAAACGACGTATGATGCGTTTGTGACTATGACGAGCTTTGAGGATATGATGAGGGCGGAGTAGAGTATTAATTGAAGCAGATAAAGATGTAGATGCTAATAAAATATCTAGAATTATAGTCAGCAATGATGATTAATGAGAAGATGAAAGCCCACTAGCTGCAGCTAGGGGGCTTTTGCATTATTAACGTATATTGACTATTGAATTTTGATATCGGTAGTTATTGGCACGTACACCAAATCCCGTTGACATCCGCCCCTAATTTGCTATAATTAATTGATACGAATATAGTATTGCGATGACAAAGACGGCAAGTTCTAACAAGCCTACAGAGAGTCACCCCTAGTGCTGCGAGGGTGATAGGTGGAGAATGAGCGGATCACTTTTGAGCAAGCAGGCAACTGCCGGTGAACACCGTTATATGTGTAAGCGGCTTTCACGGGGAGGCATCCCTACATAGAATTGCTGAGATGGTGAGCGGTAGCGCACGGCGCAAATCCGAGCATGATACATGAATTTTCAGCAAAACATCTATGGAGAGTCAGTAGGGTGGTACCACGGATATAACGTCCGTCCCTTCGGGGACGGGCGTATTTTTTATACCTAAATGACGCCAATAGTTTTTGTCATAGCGGAAAAATACCACGGCATCCCATATTCGTAACTTTCACCAAACATAATCAATTTTTTCGACATATATTAGTGAGAACATGTAAAAGGAGCAACATCATGGATTACGGTAAAACATTACATTTGCCAGAAACTGAATTCCCAATGCGTGGCAATTTGCCAAAACGGGAACCAGAAATTTTGAAATTTTGGGAAGATAATGACATCTACAACAAACGTTTGGAATTGCGCAAGGATAGCAAGCCATTCATTTTGCATGATGGCCCTCCCTATGCAAACGGTAAATTGCATATTGGTCATGCGCTCAACAAAACATTAAAAGATATTATCATGAAATATAAAACCATGACTGGCCATTACACTCGTTACATTCCTGGCTGGGATACACATGGTTTGCCAATCGAACATGCGGTTATTAAAAACACTGGTTTGAACCGTCATGAAATGGCGCCTCTTGATTTGCGCAATAAATGTAAAGAATACGCGTTGAATTGTGTAGAGGAACAAAAACAAGATTTCATTCGTTTTGGTGTATTGGGCGAATGGGATCGTCCATATTTGACATTGCGTCCTGAGTTCGAAGTGAAACAAATCGGTATCTTCGGCGAAATGGCGAAACGCGGTCATATCTATAAAGGTTTGAAAACTGTATATTGGTGTACTCACTGCGAAACTGCATTGGCAGAGGCAGAAATCGAATACGCTGAGAAAAAATCCTTCTCCATTTACGTAAAATTCCCTTACGTATCCGAAAAAACTGTGACATTGCCAGCTGGCGTGGATGCTTCCAAGGCGTTCGCTGTTATTTGGACAACTACTCCTTGGACAATGCCTGCCAACGTGGCGATTTCCGTGAACCCTGAATTATCCTATTCTTGGGTACAAGTGGGCGACGAATACTATTTGATGGCTACAGAACTTGTTGAAAGCGCCCTAAAGGACGCTGGTATCACTGAATACAATGTATTGAACACATTCAGCGGTGCTGATCTAGAATTGGCTACATTCAAACATCCATTCGTAGAACGTACATCCACAGTATTATTGGGCGACCATGTTACATTAGAAGCCGGTACTGGTTGCGTACATACAGCACCTGCCCATGGTGAAGATGACTTTAACGTTGTGGCTCGTTACCGCAAAGAGGGCATCATCGATTTGCCAATCGTATCCCTTGTGGATCCTGTAGGTAAATACATTTCCGCAGTCGACGAAGGTCGTTATGGCGATACTGAATTCCCATTGGCTGGCGTTGAAATTCATGATGCGGAAGTGCCTGTCATCAAAATCTTGGCACACAACAATGCATTGTTGCACAAATCCAGCTTGCGTCACCAATACGCTCACTGCTGGCGTTGTAAAAATCCAGTTATCTACCGCGCTACTGAACAATGGTTCAGCTCTGTAGATGGATACCGTCAAGAAGCGTTGAATGCGATCGACAATCAAGTACAATGGATTCCTAAATGGGGTCATGATCGTATTTATAACATGGTTCGTGACCGTGGTGACTGGTGTATTTCTCGTCAACGTACATGGGGCGTGCCAATTCCAGTATTCTACTGTAACGAATGTGGCGAATACGTAATCAACGACGACACCATTAAATCCGTTCAATCCTGGGTGGCCAAAGAAGGTTCCGATGCATGGTGGGCTCACGATGCGAAAGAATTATTGCCAGAAGGCTTCACATGCCCTCATTGTGGTCATGATGAATTCCGCAAAGAACCTGACATCATGGACGTTTGGTTCGATTCCGGTTCCTCTTGGTCCGGCGTGTTAGAAGTTAATGGCCTTGATGTGCCAACAGCTATGTACCTAGAAGGTTCTGACCAACATCGTGGTTGGTTCAACTCCTCCTTGTTAACAGGCGTAGCAACCACTGGTCATGCACCTTATAACTCCGTATTGACTCACGGCTTCGTTGTGGACGGCGAAGGTCGCAAAATGTCTAAATCCGTAGGCAATACTGTGGCTCCTTCCGACATCATCGACGTATATGGCGCTGACGTAATGCGTTTGTGGGTATCCTCTGCGGATTACCAAGGCGACGTGCGTTTGTCTAAGGACATCGTAAAACAATTGTCCGAAGTATATCGTAAAATCCGTAATACATTCCGCTTCTTGCTTGGCAACTTGGATGACTTTAATCCAAACACTGATAAGGTGGCTTATGCGGATATGTCCGAATTCGATCAATGGGCGTTACTTCGTCTTGAGGAAGTGCGCAACAAGGTTACTGAGGCGTACGAAAACTACGAATTCCATATCTTGTACCATACAATCCATAATTTCTGCACAGTAGACTTGAGTTCTATCTACCTAGATATTATGAAAGATATTATGTATGCTGAAAGTGCCAACAACCAAGCACGCCGCAGTGCGCAAACAGCGATGTATGAAATCGTGAAAACATTGGTGGCTATGGTGACTCCAGTACTTTCCTTTACAGCAGAGGAAGTTTGGAAATACATGCCTAAAGAAGATGGCATGAGCGAAAGCGTAATGCTTCAAGATTGGCCAGCAAGTCATCCAGAACATTACAATGCGGAACTCGCTGCGAAATGGGCTAAATTGCTTGCATTGCGTGGGGACATGACAAAAGCATTGGAAGAAGCTCGTCAAAACAAAACAATCGGTCATCCATTGGATGCATCCGTAACTGTATACGCTGAGGGCGATGCATTTGCTACATTGAATGCTCTTGGTGAAAGCAAACTCGCGGCGTTCTTGATCGTCTCTGAAGCACACCTTGTGGAAGGTAAAGCTCCAGAAGGTTCCGTTGTGAGCGCTGAATCTGGTATCGGTGTTGTGGTAACAGCATCTGAACTTGAAAAATGCGAACGCTGCTGGATCCACCGCGATTCCGTTGGTCACGATGCAGAACATCCTACATTGTGCGAACGTTGCGCGAGCGTGATTAAGGAAGCGTAAAAAAAGAAACATTATCTGAATGCTAGGGTCGAAGGTGTATCCTGGCTACAGATATAAAAAAGGAAGATTCTACTAGTGTTAATACTAATAGAATCTCCCTTTTTAGGTTCGGTTTCAGACAAGTAAATGTTCCGGTCAGGAACATGAGAAAATCATAGTGAAAGATATGAAAATCCCCGACTAACAGTAGTTAATCGGGGGTGTTTTGATGTAAGATTTTACATGCTTTTGTCCCTTTAGTATATCACATCATATTAAAAATACAATAGTAAAAATTATTTCTTACAAGTGTATTCTTGAGGAACAAAAAAAGATAGCCATGCGTCTTTCGACTACATGGCTATTGTCTCGGGTAGAGTTAATACTCATCCAAAATTCCTCTTGAAATATAGTATACAGAGGATTTACTGGATTAGCAATTAACGATTCGTTTATTTTGCTTGTTGGTAGTTACCGAACCATTTTTCATAGATTTTTTGGTATGTACCGTCTTCTTTTAATTCTTTCAATGCTTTGTTAACTGCATCGCGTAGAGCCGCATTGTCTTTTTTGAAGCCCAATACTGTGCCTGGGGATTCAGAAGGTTGACCGGCAAGACGAAGGTCTTTGTCAGCACCTTGTTTCAAGTAGTACATAGCTACAGCGTTATCGATGATAGCACCATCAATTGTACCAGCATTTAATTCCATGAAAATAGTAGCATTAGAATCAATTTCTTTTACAGTTGTATTAGGAATCGCTTTTGCCATATCTACAGGAATGGTACCGATTTGTGCGCCTACAGTTTTGCCTGCTAAATCTTGCATAGAATTAATGGATGTGTTGTCTTTACGTACAACAGTTACATAACCAGCATCTTTGAAGTATACATCACTGAATGTTAATACTTTTTCACGTTCTGGAGTCGCGTTGATACCAGCAGCGATCATGTCGATGTCGCCAGATTGTGCAGCAGGGATTAATGCATCAAAACCCATGCTTACAAATTGCATTTTCAAACCGAGTTTTTTAGCAATTGCTTCGGACAAATCAACGTCGAAACCAACGTATTTATCGCCTTCAGTGAATTCATATGGAGGGAATGTAGTTTCAGAACCTACACGCAATACGCCCTCTTGAGTGGTCATTTTTTTAGCAGTATCGCCACCACAACCAGCGATTAACCCAATTGCTAATGCAGCTGTTGCTACAATAGCTGCCAGTTTTTTGAATTTAAACATAAGTGCCTCCTTACACATACCACATTGGCGTCGTTTCGGTGAAAGCTAACGCTATTGTGACTTTCACCATATGGAATCCCAAAAATACAACAAACGCCTATCTATGAATATTGTACGGTTTTTTATGCATTAGTGCAAGATTTAAAGTATAAATATAACTAATGTATTCATAATGCATGGTTGACTCTATAACGAAATCGATAAAATTTGTTATACTAATAAAGTAGCTTGGTGTAATAGGATAATCAAGCTTGAGGAGGATACTATGATTCAAGGAAAACAATCATTCCTAGCAGCTTGTGATAATCATAAGTCTGCTGCATTTACAATAAATATGACATTGGCTCAGAATCCTGAAATTTCTAGCCAAGAATTTGAATCTGTGAAAACTATTGGTCGTGTGCTTGAGCAAGCGGGGATTCCCGTGGAATATGAATTTTGTAATTTGCCTACTGCCTTTATCGCTCATGCGGTACAGGTGGATAACCCCACAGCTTGTTTGGCCATACTCTGTGAATACGATGCCTTACCTGGCGTGGGTCATGCATGCGGTCATAGTGCTAGTGGATCCATGAGCACATTGGCAGCATTGGCACTTCATCAAATGCAAACAGAAGGTTATGAATTTCATGGCGATATCGATATTATTGGTACCCCTGATGAAGAGGCTACGGGATGTAAGGTGGACATGGTGAATGCGGGCGTGTTCAAAGACTATGATTTTGCTATTATGGTTCATCTTGATGGGGAGGAAACGCGTCCAAACTCCAATTTTCTAGCGTTAGATAATTTCCGCGCTCGATTTTATGGTAAACCAGCTCATGCAGCAGGGGAGCCTTGGAATGGTGTGAATGCGGCGAATGGTATGCAATTGGCCATCCATGCCCTAGACATGCTTCGCCAACAAGTGCGACCTGAAACGCGCATCGGTAACTGGATTATTAAGGCAGGTACCGCATCCAATATTATTCCTGACTTTGCCGAATTTGAAAGCTGCGTTCGTCATACAGAGCGTACGTATTTAAATACTATTTCAGAACAAGTAAAACGCATCTTTGAAGGTGCGGCTATGGCCACTGGTACGAGAGTGGAATATGGATTCCACGGTAATTGCTACGATAGTATGAATGTCCTTGAATCGGGCAATCATCTCATCGAGGATGTGATGACAAATTTAGATATACCGTTCATACCAGGTGCAGCACCAGTGTCGGGGAGTTCGGATATTGGTAATGTGAGCTTTCAATGTCCCGCATTCCATCCTAAATTGCGATTAGCTGGTGAAGATAAGGTGTGCCACTCTGTTGAATTCGCCGCAGCCATGCAGGATCCGACTATTGAACAAACTATTTTAGATGGTGCCCACATTATAGGGTTGTCGTTGCTTTCATTAATGGAAAAACCTGAGACATTAGCCACAATCAAGGCCGAGTTCGACGCATCCAACATTAAGAATTAAAATTAAGAACCCAAATGAGGCATCAAAATCAAGCCTTAAATTTAATCATCAAATTTAAGCATTAAATTCAAAATTAAAGAATAAGGAATTACATGAATTTACAAAATGAAAAACCAGTGCGTCTCATCGTTAGTGATGTGGATGGTACCTTGGTAAATACCAAAAAATCGATTACTGACGAAAATGTAGCGGCCATTAAATTAGCCATGGACCAAGGTGTACGCGTGGCTATTGCCTCTGGCCGTGCATGGAACGAGATGAATGAAATCTTTGACAAGATTCCTGATTTGCGCTATTTCATCTGCTCAAATGGGGCGCTTGTGATGGATAAACAGGATAATCGTCAGGTTTATCGCGAGGGATTTCCGAAACAGCAGGCCTTACATTTGCTAGATCGATTGCTGGAATATGGTATTTACACAGAGGCCTACATGGGTGCTGCGATTTATGGTACTCGTGAAAGTTTGCCGCGCGTGGATTATTATATTCGTGAAAATATTCGTCTCTTTGTTCTCGAAACGCGTACCTTTGTAGCCGATTTGCGTACCTATATGGACCAATTCGACATGGGGCCTGAAAAATTGCAAGTATTTTATGGTGATGAAAGTATGAAACAGCGCATTGTGCAGGATCTATCTAATGATATTAGCTATGATTTGTTGTTATCTAGTGAAGGTAATTTGGAATTCGTATTGCCACACACAACAAAGGGCAATGCGGTAAAAGAGCTAGGTGCTAATTGGGGAATCGGGGCGGATCAAATCATGACCATCGGCGATTCTCATAATGATGTGTCCATGCTACAATTTGCGGATATCTCTATTGCCATGGGGAATTCTGATGATTTTGTGAAAGATTCAGCCCAGTACATTACTAAGGATAACGATTCCAATGGTGTGGCTTATGCGATTCACCAAGTATTGGAGAGAAACAAGCAATTGATGTCTTAAATGATGTCTAATTGATACTTTAATTGTAGTACTATGTAGCATTCATTTTTTATGGGAGGTGGCATATGGCGAAAATAATATTTTCTATACGAGATACTTGTGTGAAATGTGGTGCCTGTGCCGTTGACTGTCCCGTGCAATGCATTTCACCAGGAGAATTTCAATTTTATATTGGCCACGGCTGTATTCGCTGCGGTGATTGCTACTCCATCTGCCCTGTAGGGGCGGTGCATATGGAGGCTATCGAGGATACAGCGGGAGAGGGACCATTGAAAGAGGAAGATTAACATATTGCTGATGGAGATATAGCTTTCACATATGATATAATAAGAGGTAAACAAAAAGAGTAATAGCTTTCACAAGCACATGCTAATGGAGGATGTAAATGGAAAACAAGGAATTTGTTATTGTTGTCGATTTCGGTGGTCAATATAACCAGTTGATCGCTCGTCGCGTTCGTGAAAACCACGTATACTGCGAAGTATATCCATATAATAAAGCCGTAGAGAAAATCAAAGAATTGAAACCACAAGGCGTTATTTTCACTGGTGGCCCTAATAGCGTATACGAGGATAATGCGCCTCAAATCGAAGCTGAGGTGTTCGAGCTAGGGATTCCTGTGCTTGGTCTATGCTATGGTATGCAATTCATGGCGCATACCTTGGGTGGTGAGGTTACATCTGCTGAAAGTCGCGAATTTGGCAAAACACCTATGAAATGTGATTTGTCCTCTTTGTTATTCAAAGGTTTGAGCGAAGAAGAAATCGTTTGGATGAGTCATGTGGACTATGTAGCATCCATTCCTGAAGGCTTTAAAGTCGTTGCCACTACTGACAACTGTCCTGTGGCGGCTATGGAAAATGCAGATAAAAAATTATATGCTATGCAATGCCATCCAGAAGTATTGCACTCTGAACACGGCAAAGAAATGCTCCATAATTTCTTGTATGAAGTATGTGGGCTAACAGGCACTTGGACAATGGCTAACTATGCAAAAACAGCTATTGAAGACATCCGCAACACAGTAGGCGACGGCAAAGTATTGTTGGCGTTATCCGGCGGTGTAGATAGCTCTGTAGCAGCAGCATTGATCTCCAAAGCGGTGGGTAGCCAATTGACTTGTATCTTCGTTGACCATGGCTTGATGCGTAAAAACGAAGGCGACGAAGTAGAAGCAGCGTTCAAAGATTCCGGTATGCATTTTATCCGCGTGGATGCAGAAGAACGTTTCTTGAGCAAACTGGCTGGTCTTGAAGAACCAGAAGCGAAGCGTAAAACTATTGGTGAAGAATTCATTCGCGTATTTGAAGACGAAGGCCGTAAAATCGGTTCCGTTGATTTCTTAGCGCAAGGTACTATCTACCCTGACGTTATCGAATCTGGTGCTGGCGATGCCGCAGTTATCAAATCTCACCACAACGTAGGCGGCTTGCCTGCAGTAGTAGATTTCAAAGGTTTAATCGAACCACTTCGTAATTTGTTCAAAGACGAAGTGCGTGAACTCGGTTCTGAATTGGGCCTTGCTGACTACCTAGTATGGCGTCAACCATTCCCAGGTCCTGGTCTTGCTATCCGCGTAATGGGCGACATCACAAAAGATAAATTAGATATCCTTCGTGATGCAGACTGGATCTTCCGCGAAGAAATCGCGAATGCTGGTCTTGATCGCAGCATCAACCAATACTTTGCAGTATTGACTAACACTCGTACTGTAGGCGTAATGGGCGACTTTCGTACATATGATTACACATTGGCGTTGCGCGGTGTAACAACAACTGACTTTATGACAGCTGACTGGGCCCGCATCCCTTACGAAGTACTAGATAAAATCTCTAGTCGCATCGTAAACGAAGTACAACATATTAACCGTATCGTGTATGATATCACATCTAAACCACCTGCTACCATTGAGTGGGAGTGATTAAAAACAGTCTCTAAAGCCTTATAAATAGCCGTTTTACAACTAATATGCTTGCAAAATGCTTGCAGATTTTAGAAATACATCACCTGAAGAATAATTCTTTGGGTGATTTTTTTGTATTTGAAAATGCTACAGGAAGTTTCCCGTAGCATTATTTATTACAGTAAATTATTCTCTTTTAAGTATTCAATTCTCTATTTTAGAATTTCATCTCTTGAAAGGTCTTCAAATTCTTTCTGTGTTAGTGGTAGAGAGTAATACTCTACAGATTTGTTTTTAATAGAATCAAACTGTTCCTTTGTAATAGAGTAAGACTCCAAGTCAAACAGATTATCCGATAGTTCCTTTAAGATGTTACAAACATCAGAATTGAACGGATGCTCTTTGTCATTACCATAGAAAACAAGTTTGGCGTTCCAATTATTTTCATCTGTTTCAATATCGTTAGGGAATTTATCTTCCACAATTATCTTGAAACCTATTTCTTTTTTCATTGCAAGTTCATACATAAATAAAACAAAATCTCTCATTTTCGGATTATATCCTCAATGAGGTGATCAGCTGATGGCGGTTACGAAGATACATCCGATCAAGAGCACGCTGAAAAAAGCGATAGACTATATCTGCAATGGCGATAAAACCGATGATGAAATCTATGTTACTACCCACCTTTGCAGCAGAGAAAATGCCCACAAGGAATTTGAACTCACCAAAAAACAGTTTAACTCAAGAACCAAGACTTTAGCTCATCATCTGATCCAATCCTTCGTGCCGGAAGAAGTGAGTTTTGAAGAAGCTCATCGGGTAGGAATCGAACTTTGCGAAAATATTTTAGAGGGGAAATATGAATATGTCCTAGCAACACATATCGACAAAGACCATATTCACAATCACATCATTTTTAATTCCATTGATGTAGAAGAAGGTAAGGTTTATCACTCCTATTACGGTTCCTATATGAACATCCGAAATCAAAGCGATAGGCTTTGCAAGGAACATAATTTGTCTGTGATTGACCTGGAAACACAGAGGGAAATCAACGAAATTAAGCGAAGAAAATTTGTAAGTTGGCATGATTGGAATGAGAGTAAAAAAGGCAGTAGCTATAAGTCAAGGCTTCAGTTTGATATTGATAGGAGTATTCAGAAGTCCGTTGATTGGCAGGACTTTCTATCTAAGATGGAAAGCTATGGATACGAGATAAAATTCGGTAAGCATATTGCTTTTAGAAGTAATAATCAGCAGAGATTTACCCGAGCAAAGACGATTGGAGAGAACTATACCGAAGAACGGATTAAAGTTAGGATTCTGAATAAAGAAAAAGAACTTGGCAATATCATTGATATTAAGAATAACGAAAAAGTGAGGTCAAGCAAAGGATATGAGCATTGGGCTACGAAACATAACCTTAAAACGGCAGCTTCTACACTTATTGAAATTAGAGACAGGGGATTTAATTCGATGGAGGAATTGGAGCGTGGTATCAGCCGAATCTCAATCGAAAAAAATGAATTGAAGCGAGAGTTTGATAAGCTGTCATGGGAGCAAAAAAGGATAAAGGAAGTAGTAAAGCATATTCAAATCTGTATCAGCAAAAGAGAGCATTATGAAGGATATCGTAAAAATCCAAATGATAAAATTTATATGATGATGAACCGAAAAGATGTGGAAGCTTATCAGAAATCTTATGAGGAAATAGATGTTTTTTTGAAACAGTTCCCGCATTTGAAAAATACTGTATTGGAAGGATTGAAGAGCAAATCCGGTAAAAATCTTTTCAGGAAATTGAATGAGCATTCGAAGGATTTGAGATTAAAACAAGAAAGGATAGCGAAACAGCATGATTCTTTAATGGAGGAGTTTACCGAGCTTAGACACCTTAAGAATAATATGGATGATTATCTTGGAAAAAATGTAGTTGAAAAGGAAAAAGATTCGATTATTGAAAGGATTTCAAAACGCAAAAAGATAGAAGCGAATAGAGAATCGAAACGTGATAATAATATAAAGACTCATAGTGAAAGATGAATTTTAAGAGAGGAATAGCTATAAAGTGAATGCTGATTTTAGATGCGATTAGCATCTATTTTTTAGTAAATTTTGGTGGGAAAATCGATTAAAATATGGTATAATGTCTACTAATAATATAGAAATGTGGCAAGGAGGGATAAGGATGACAAGCATAAAAGTTGCTGATGTGATAAGAGAATTAGAGATCTCTAAGTCATATTTATATAAATTAATAGAAAAAGAGAATATCGATATTCCCAAAAGTGAAACAGGAAGGTATTTTTGGGATCAAAATACAATTACAATTCTAAAAAGTTGTCTAAATACAGAAGATTCAAATGATGTGAATGACATCGAGTTTCTTATATCCAAATTAGGGTTAAAACAATCTTTTATAAATAACAGAAGATATTTAGGAAACAAATATTCTCTTTCTGATTTTATAAGAAAAACAGTGGATGAAAATTGTAAAGGTGTTAATATTGTAATCGACATATTTAGTGGAACCGGTGCAGTTGCGAATACTTTTAAGGATAAGATGTTAATTACAAATGATTTGCTATATAGCAATTATCTTTCTAATTATGCTTGGTTTGGGAGTGAATCATATTCAAAAGAAAAGATAATTGAAATAATCTACGAGTATAACCGGTTGAAAACAAGTGATAATAACTATATGAGAGAAAAGTTTGCGGATACTTTTTTTTCAGCTGATGATTGTAGCAAGATAGGATATATAAGGGAAGATATAGAAGAAAAGTACAAAAATAAAGAAATAAATTTTAAGGAATACGCTATATTGATTACATCGCTTTTATATGCGATGGACAAAATTGCAAACACAGTTGGACATTATGATGCATATAGGAAAAATGTGGATTTTGAAAAGACTTTGGTATTGAATGTCTTGTTACCGGAAGAAACGATGAATTCTAATAATGCTTGTTATAACCTTGATGCAAATGAGTTGATAAAAACCATAAAAGGAGATTTGTTGTACCTGGATCCCCCATATAATTCAAGGCAGTATTGTGATGCGTATCATTTGCTTGAAAATGTAGCAAGGTGGGAGAAGCCTGAAGTGTATGGGGTTGCAAGAAAAATGGACAGAACGGCATTAAAAAGTGATTATTGCATGATTACGGCCACAAAAGCATTTCAAGATTTAATTGAAAAAGCGGATGCAAAGTATATCTTGCTCTCGTATAACAATATGTCCAATAAAGGAAATGATAGGTCGAATGCTAAAATATCGGATGAAGATATCTTGAGAATTCTTAGTAAAAAAGGGAAAGTTACTATATTTGAATCGGACTATAAGAGTTTTTCAACTGGAAAATCAGATATACAAGATAATAAAGAAAGACTGTTTTTATGCGAAGTATTTAGAGAAGAAAAGAAGAAAATGAATATCTCTTGTCCGTTTAATTATACAGGTGGAAAATTTAAGTTGTTGGAACAGTTACAACCTTTATTTGATGAAAGGGAAGTGTTTTTAGATTTATTTTCCGGAGGAGGGAATGTTGGAATAAATTCATCTTCTTCAAAGGTTATTTTTAATGATTCTAATGATAGTTTGGTTGATTTGATGAAATATATCAGAGATACCGGAACTGATAAATTGTTAAAAGAGTTAGATGGAATTATTGAAAAGTATGGTTTATCAAATTCGTCTTTATATGGATACGCCTATTATAATTGTGACAGTGGAAAGGGATTGGCAGAGTATAATAAAGATAAATTTTTAAAACTGAGAGAAGATTTTAATGCAGGGATTCATTCAGGAGAAATTGATTATGCATTGTTGTATATATTAATTGTGTATTCCTTTAATAATCAAATACGCTTTAATCGTAAGGGTGAATTTAATCTTCCGGTTGGAAAGAGAGATTTTAATTCGAAAATGAGAAGTAAGTTGATTTTGTTTTCCGACGAGTTGAAAAAGAAGGATGTACAATTTATGAAAAAGGACTTTAGGGATATTTCATTAGACGATTTTTCTCAGGAGATTTTTATATATTGTGATCCGCCCTATTTACTCACGAATGCAACATATAATGAAAATGGGATGTGGACAGAATCTGATGAGAAAGATTTACTTCATTTTTTGGATTCTGCAAATAGTAAAGGATTTAAATTTGCATTATCCAATGTTTTGGAGAGCAAAAATAAAAAGCACACTATTTTGAATGAATGGATCAAAGAAAGAGGCTATCACTGCCATTATTTATATAAAAGCTATTCCAATAGTAATTATCATAGAAAAAATAAAGATAGTATATCTGAAGAAGTTCTAATCACTAATTATCCTGTGGATGGGAGGTATGAGTAAATGGCGACTAAAAGCATTCCCTATCAAAGTTTTTGTTGGGTTATTGGAACAACGAGTTTCAGAACTGCAAAACTAAATTTAAAGATTGAAGAGCAATTATTGTTATTGGAAGAATTTTATAAAACTGTATCAAACAAATCGGCCTGGAATTGGAACAATACTCTGCAAGAAGAGTATTATGATTTTATGAAAGAAAGAGGTTTTCTATATGGAGATGCTGGTAGAAAAGATAAAGATGCCAGAGAAAAAACATCAGGATTGGTTGACATAGGCTTGATTACTCCAGATAGATTGATTACAGATGCAGGTAAAGAACTTCTAAATATTGCAAGAGAAGGTACTTTTGATACCAATAATTTCTTTAATTTGGACAGCGATAGCTTTGTGTATTTGAAGCAATTATTAAAGACCACGATAAATGTGAACAACAATATTGTAAGACCTTTTTTGGTTACCTTAAAGTCTTTATTGGAACTTGATTTTTTGACTTATGATGAGTTTACTTATTTTATTCCTCTGATTAATGATAGAGAGAGTGCTGAAGAAATTATCGAAAGCATCCGGCTATATAGGCAAGAAAAAATCACATTAGAAGATGTGATATACGAAAGATTGATTGTTATGGAGAATTACCAAGAGGCACTTTCAGAATTCATTGATCATCCGGTTGATGAAGAGTTGATTTGCCTCATTGGCATGAATCGTAAAAGCAGAAATTATGATAAGCCTTATTATAGATTGTATGAGAATATTAAGAAAATCTTTCTTGATAGTGGAGATGATTATGAAGCACTACTGAATTCTGCAAAGAGCATCAATCAAAAGCCTGGAACATTATGGAGGAGTTTATTATTTAGGACAACGAATATTAGTGTAATAAGAAAAAATGGAAAATCCTCTATTTCGCCTGAGTGCCCATTTTTAAATTGTTCAAGCGAAAAAGAATTAAAGGAGATTTTCTTTAAGTATCTTCATGTATTTAAAGCGATGGCAACCTTATCGGATTATTTTGATTTGAATCGAAGATATTTTAATATTACAGATACTCTAATCTTTGAAGATCAACTAATCAAATTAGATATGCTCCCTAAATATTTTTTCAAAGAGATAATGGATGATTTGTATGTAGAAGCTTTTACGAGATGTGATACGCTAACACAGAGCATTCCACTGACTGAAATTTCAAGTGCGTTTGATGTTGATATCAATAAGATTTATCAGGTGTTAAGTGCAGACTTAGGTATCGCAATCAAGTCATCAGAGCAGGCAGCAACTTATGTAAATGATGAGCGATACAGAAGATTCAGTGCTTTAATAGATAAGAAATTTAACGATTCTGTGCTCATAGAGTTGCTAAATTGTTTTGAGAAACGTGATGATAAGAGAATAGAAGAACTTGTAACAGACGAGGCGGCTATTCCAACGATTTTTGAATATGTATTAGGAATTATCTGGTACAAAGTCAGCGAAAGAAAAGGAAATATTTTGGATTTTATGAAATTGTCATTAGAAGCCAATCTGTTACCTAAGACACACGCAGCCGGAGGTTATGCAGACATTATATATGAATATGAAGCATGCACTTCTTATCCTAAACATTCGCTATTACTCGAAGCAACGCTTGCAGATGGAACAAACCAAAGAAGAATGGAAATGGAGCCTGTTTCAAGACATTTAGGAGATTATAGAATCAGATTTAATAATCCATTTGATTACAGTTTATTTGTAAGTACTTATCTGGATAAGAATGTCGTTTCTGATTTCAGATATAGAAAAATAATTCCCTATACAAGAGATGAAGAGGCCATTACAGGAATGAAGATTATTTCAATGGATACAGATTCACTCAAAAAGATTATAGAGAATAAAATCAATTACAGTTATTTATATGAAGTGTTTGACAAGTATCATGAAATGGATTTAGATCCTCTGCAAACTTTGAATTGGCATGAGGATTTGTTAAGAGAGGCGACTGGGGAGTATAAAGCATAGTGGATATAATGGGGAAGGAGATATTATGATTACAAAGATTGAAAAAATAGAAAATCTAGGGATATATAAAAATTTTACTTCTTGCAAAATTAATGAATTTAAACAATATAATTTAATATATGGATGGAATGGTTCAGGGAAAAGTACATTATCAAGATTATTTAGTTCGCTAAATGGAAAGAATATCGCTGAAGTATATAATGGTTTTAAAACTTCGATTTGTATAGATGGTACAGTATACGCTGAAAATCAGTTTCCTATATCGACTGAATCTATAAAGGTATTTAATGAAGATTTTATAAAAGATAATATAGATTGGAATGGAATTTTAAAAAGTATATTGTTGTTAGACGAAAAAAATATTGAGGAAATGAAGTCATATAATTTATTAAAAAATGAATTATATGGAGATGGAAGTGCTGTAGGGATACTAAAGGAAATTGAAAATAAAGAAAAAGATTTACAAGATGAAGAAAAGGAATTACAGAAAATATTGACTAATATTGGGAAAAATGTAAAAAATAATTTTCAATTATTGGATACGGCTGATAATTATTATATGAATTATAATAAAACAAAAGTTTTATCACTGATTGAAGATCAAAATAATCCTATATCTAAAAGTGATTTAATTAGAAATGACGAGTTGGATAGTGTAATCAAAAAAGCAAGACCAATAAAAAAAGAGGCTATTACAAAAAAGATAGACATTTTAAGTATAGATAATATTCGAAAGGAAATTCAAAAAACTAGTGAATTAATTGATAGAACTGTAACTTCAAGAGTAATAGAGGAATTAAAAAATAATTCTCAATTATCGGCTTGGGTTGAAAATGGTTTAAATTTACATAAAATCGAACATAGAAAAACATGTGCGTTTTGTGGTTCTAGTATTAGTGATGAAAGATTAGAAATGCTAGATGCTCATTTTAGCAATGCATTAAGCGAGCTAAATTCAGGGATTGTCTTATCTATAAATAGTTGGGAGTCCTTAAAAATTAATGCGGATATAATTTTAATAGATGAAAGTGATTTTTATGATGAACTATTGGAGCAAGTGAAAGAGCAAAATTTTGAGTTTAGGAAAATTTCACAATTAGTCAACAGAGAGATAGAAGTTTATGTTGAAGTCTTAAAAGAAAAACAGAAAAAACCATTTGAAAAACTTGAGAATACATTTGATGCAGATAAATTAATAAACTCTTTTAATGAATTGAATTCGTTAATAAATAAAATAAAGGCATATATTGACCTGCATAATGAGAAAGTAGCTAATTTTGATGCTGTTATAAGTGAAGCTAAAAAGTGTATGGAACGGCATTATATTCAAGAACAAATTGAACAGTTGCAGTATAATGACAAAGAAGTGACACTGCAACAATCTGAGGATAATTTGAAAAAAATAAAAGAAGAATGTGATAAAAAGAAAATAGAATATACAGCACTAGAAAATAAGCTATCTAATGAAACTTTAGGAGCCGAGGAATTTAATAAAAAACTTGAAAACTTTTTGGGCTATGGAGAGATAACTATAGAATTTGATAAAAATGAAAAAGGATATAAGATTTATAGAAATGGTAGAGAAGAAGCAAAGAACTTAAGTGAAGGAGAAAAAACGGCGATAGCATTTATTTATTTTATAACAAAAATTAAGGAAAATGGGCAAAAAATAGAAGATACTATTCTTGTAATTGATGATCCAATCTCTAGTTTTGATTCAAATAAACTTTTTTCCGCATATGCATATATGAAGTC
Source organism: Veillonella absiana (assembly GCF_032970865.1). Lineage (NCBI taxonomy): Bacteria > Bacillati > Bacillota > Negativicutes > Veillonellales > Veillonellaceae > Veillonella > Veillonella absiana. The sequence goes on from NZ_JAWJZB010000004.1 coordinate 113,756, forward strand.
TGAATGTGATAAAGCAAAACAATTATTTTTATTGACACATAATTATAATTTCTTTTCGCTAGTATTTGGATGGTTTAATAAAAAACATATTAAAGTTGATAATAAAAAATATCCTAATTACAGCATATATAGAATCGAAAATAAATTTGATAATGGAGTAAGATTTGCTTTTTTGAATGATGGGGGAGAAGGTCTAAAACAAGCCACTGAATATGACTATATTTTTAACATGGTGTATTCTTTGAAAGATAAAACTTTATCGAAACAAGAAATGATTTTTTGTGGGAATGTTGCAAGAAAACTTGTTGAATCATTTTTGAGCTTTAAATTTCCAAAGCAACGGGCGGATTTAATGGCACTACTGAATGCTGCTTTGCCAGGAGATGACAATGATATAGTTAGAGAAAGAATATATAAATTTATAAACATATATTCTCATGAAAAAAAATTAATGTTCTTGAAGAATTAGATACTGAAGTTTTAGATGCTAGTAGCCAAACAGTAATAAATGATATTTTAAAAATGGTGCAAGAGCTAGACGAAAGACATTATAATGCAATGGTTGAAAAAGTGGAAAAAGAATTGGCAGATTAATTTATTTGGTTTAATGTTTCATGCTTGCAATATGCTTGCAAAAAATCAGATAAACAGAAATAAAATAGATAATAGGACTAAAATCGACAATAAAAACCTTGATTTTATGCTATTTATATAAAACAATATCAATGGACATATCGAGTGGGAATAGATTTTCTTAAAATTAGCCTAGCTGAAAGCTGGGCTAATTTTTTTAGAAAATCATTGGCAAGGGGTATGAGCGTTGTTCAAGCTTGCGAAACAACAACAAAATGGTAATTAATCGCTTGTTTACTGGATTTATAGCTATTTTTAGCTTTTGGGGATTATTTTGTAGAAAATTCGCCACTCTATAATGGTATCATAAATTCAGACATTTTCTGAGCACGTTTTTAATGAACCTGCTATACTGTATTTATCATACGAAAGAAGGTTCAAATCATGTCCAGAAAACGCAGGAATTTTACCGCTAAATTTAAATCTGACCTTGTGCTTGAATTACTGAAGGGGGAAATCGATCTCAATACGATTGCCACCCAAAATAGCATTCAGCCTAACTTGCTGCGCAATTGGAAGAAGGAATTTCTTGAAAAGGCTTCCATCGTATTTGACGATTCTCGGGAAGAAAACATTAAAGAAAAATTAGAAGCGGAACGCAAAGAAAAAGCCGCCTATGCCAAGAAGGTTGGCCAGCTCACCATGCAGGTGGACTGGCTGAAAAAAAAATCTACAGAAATACTTGGACCTGACTACGAAAGTAAATTTAGTCCGAAACCTTTTGACGACTAAGGAACTTCCTGCCCGTACAGGTGCCTATTTACTGCATATAAACCGCACCAGCATCTATTATACGGGCACCCCTGTATCTCAGGAAGAACTGGAATGTAAAGCCATTATAGACCGTCTGCATACGGATAACCCCGCCTGGGGGGCCCGACAAATGGCGACGCAATTGAAACGCCGCGGATATGCTGTAGGCCGCCGCAAAGCCCGTCATTACATGACAGAAATGGGAATTGATCCAATCTATCCCAAAATGAATCTTTCTAAACGGATGCAGCAAGCCAAAGTTTGTCCCTATTTGTTACGACATGCTGTCATTACCCGGCCGAACCAAGCGTGGTCTATCGATATTACCTATATTCCCATCAAGCACGGATTTCTCTATCTTACAGCTGTGATTGACTGGTACAGTCGCTGTATTGTTGGCTGGGAAGTCGATGACACTTTGGATACGCGAATGGTGATTGCTGCGTTGCGTAAGGCATTCAAAGTAGCCAAACCACTCATCCTGAATTCTGACCAGGGATGCCAATTTACTAGTGTAGAATATATGGAATATTTACGTGTCAACGGAGTGCGTCAAAGTATGGATGGAAAGAGCCGTTGGGCCGATAATATAATGATAGAACGTTGGTTCCGCAGTTTCAAGTATGAAGAAGCGTATCTGACCCAATATGCTAATATCAAAGAGGCACGTCAGGCTATTAAGCACTATATCCACACTTACAATTTTGAACGAACCCATTCTTCCATCCACCATCATACGCCGGCTGAGATGTATTATCCAGCCTTGTTAATTGATTATGTAGCAGCATAAAGTTCATTAAAAAATAGCGGATTTTTTGTCTTGACAAGTGAACCACTTTACTCGGCGTACTGTATATTTTGTAATTTGTTGGTATTATAGTGAGCCACTATATTTGCAAATGGTTGGATAGATAGCCGAGGGTAAACAGCCTACGCTCCAAGGGGCGCGTTATATCATAAATTGGGGTGCCAATACACCAAAATATATAGTAGAGGCTACAACTATTCACTCAATAAAAATTTTTCAGCCCCCATTCCCACCGTCATTTTTTGTCACTCTCCCTTGTTATACTGTGCTTGTAAGGGAATAGATATATATCTATCACTCATCAGGTGCCGGGTAGTAATACTCGGCATCTGATACAACTCTAGTAGTGTGATAAGGAGAGATGATATTATGAAAACTAATAATAACAGAGACCTAGTCACTGATACGGCGGGCACCACTGGAATTGATTTAATTCGTGGCATAGTTCTTGTCATTTTGCCGAAACCGGACAAGGTCCGTGAGCTGTTAGACCTATCGGGTAACGGGCCATCTCAAAATCATCGACAGTTATGATAACCTTATCAGCACGAAGCGAATTCCTGTGAAAGGAATTCGCTACCACATCAGCCTCGTACAAGTGATCGAGTTGTTGACGGAATCGATAGGTACCTAATGATTTCATGAAATAATAGGAATCCAATGATCTCACGAAATCAATAGGGAACTAATAATTCCAATTTCGTTTAGAAAGGAACAGTGTATAGATATGGAACGTATTGAAACGATTGTGGCCCAGTGCCTCTTAAATCCACGCATGCAGATTACCTATGATGAAAGCAATCACAACGTAGATTTCTGCATCCCCGGACTGCATGATGCGTCAGAAAAGGAAGACATTAATGAGAAAAAATGTATCCGTTTGGAACGAAAAAAGACCGGCATATACGAAGTTTTCGTGATGTGAGTGGTGAATATGAATTTAAACTGCGTAAGGCTGCGGCATCATTGGTGCGAGAGGGCGACAATTGTGAGGCCGTTATTCAAATTGCCAATGTACTAGTCCATAATGATGCATTTTATTTTATCACACCAGGGCCGATTCGGAAGAAATTAGTAGACCTTCGTGCCATGCTCTATGAAAATACAATCGCCGTGGTGGGGAAAATTTATAAGATTAGTTTGATGCAGTTAGTGGAGATGTTGAAGGAAAAACAACAAGATGATTAATTTAGGAACATTAAATGACATAACAGTTAGTAACGATGATTTTTTACCAATTTCCATCATTAAGCAAGTAAAAAAACTCCACCGTTATCAATATGTTCTCGGTGGAGTTATGCCTATCGTTACGTTCGTAGCAACGTTGGCTGCCATGGTGCGAGGCATCGATATATTATATGGCATGATGGACATTAATGTATTGATGGTGCTTACGGGCTGCTTTTACTTGGCGGATATGGTGTATGAATTGGTGAAACCTAATCGAATCGTGATGTGTGAAAATTGAGTGAACGAACCACTATTTTTTTAGTTTTTTTATGCTATACTCGAAGCATAAAGTGAGTGAAATCTTTCACTGAAGCCCCCCCTAGTAGATGGACGCTACTAGGGGGTTCTAACATTATAAGGCTTATAGGATAAAACGTGTTTCATTACTAGTGTCATATGTTCCTGTAAAGAACTTTTAGAAAAATATTTCAAATATAAGGAGAGCCCAACTAATCTTGGTTAGTTGGGCTCTCCTTATATTTGAAGTTAGTTGCTTTCTGATCGGTTGTCTTTAAAGTTGTCATAACAATAGAATGTATAAATGCCTTGAAGTTGTGAACTCAGGTTAGTGATGTAAATCAACATTTAATTTAGTAATGAATGCTCCTTATTAGGAATTTAGGTGACCATTGACGAACAACGTGAATCAGAAAAAAGCTATATAATTAAAGTGCCCCACCGCCTTGACCATTTTGGGAAAGGGGGTGAAAATTTGTTAGACTTAATCATCTCTTTCTTGCTGTCTATAGTGGCAAGTATAGTTGCCGACTATATTTGCAAATGGTTGCGTAGATAGCCGCGGGCAAGCAGCCGGCGCTCCAGCATTAGCGTTATAATGTTAGAAGGCCCTAGTAGCGGTAACTACTAGGGCCTTTGCCTTGATAGACTTAAAAATCTCTTTGCCTAAAATTATTATAGCATAGGCACAGTGAATTTCAAGAGGGTACATTATCAATATTATGTGATGAGTGAAGAGTGATCCGGTATCTATTATTAATTCCACAAAGGAAAAAGCGCTCCAAAGGAGCGCTTTTTCCATGTAAGGGGAGTGTTAGTATTAACATCAAATGAGTAGTATTTAAACAAGTATGTGTGTTTGGGGTTTGTATACTTGTCGGGAGATAAATACGATCATGCAATGTGATTAGGGATTGTCATCATTGCCTCATTTGATACTATAAGTATAACTTTGAAATATGAAAATAAAATGAAAAAATAATGTATTTTTTCACAATCCTATTCGAAATACTAGTGATTTAAAAAGTATAGATAAATACTGGAATCTAAGGGGATTAACAGGAGATATTCTTTTTCTCTATTTCATGGCAGGCAATTCAATTATGAAGGATGTGGCCACATTAGGTTCACTTTCGGCTTTCACTTGACCGTGATGGAGTCCCACGACCTTGCTAACGAAATAGAGTCCCAAGCCAATGCCTTTATTGCTATTACGGTTACGAGATTTATCTGTTTGATACAAACGATCCCAAATGCGGGATAGGTTTTCTTGTTCAATACCTTCACCATTGTCTGTGACTTTCACAAAGATGGATGGCCCCTCACGATAGGCACTAAGGTGAATGGTGGAGTTGGTGAATTTAATGGCGTTATCGATAATGTTGCCAATGGCGCGGCGCAATGATACGGCGTGCCCGTGAACCATCAGGTTTGGTGCGATATCAGCGGTAAACGTCACATTAGTTTCCGTACAGAGTCGTGTATAGTCCTGTGCCACACCTTGGAGCATATCTGTTGCGTCTAGCGTATCCATTACCACATTATGAGCTTGATCAAGGCGGGTAATGTCTAATAATTGAGATACGAGGGCTGTCATGAATTTTGCCTGCGTTAGGATGTGTGTCAATTCCTCCTTAGCCGTGTCTAGGTCCTTTGCATGTTTAAGGGCAAATTCACTAGATGCTTGAATGACGGCTATAGGTGTACGCAATTCATGAGACACGTCTGAGTTAAATCGTTTTTCGCGGTTGGATGAATTTTCTAAGCTATCCAGCATACCATTGAAGGTTGTGGTCAATTCATAAAGCTCGTCACGACCGCCATCGGGAATATTTAGCCGTTGGCTGAGGTCATTGTTTTTACCGATGAGGCGGGCAGCGTTCGTAATATTCCGCAGAGGCTTGAGCCCTCGTTTGATAAGAATATAGGCGCCGATAGAGGCAATCATGAGGAATGCTACGGTACCCAGCAATAGACCATACATCATACTGAGTGTACGGGTATCGGTATTACGAATTGGCGCAATGGCCCGGAACCAACCGCTAAATTCAGGGGAGTGGATAGGCGTATCATAATAGTAATACGTGGAGTTCTCCGTTAAAATTTCACTCACTTGGTTCGGTGACATCGGCGTTTGTGTTGGGAATCCATCAGGTAGAGCACCGCGCGTAATCAAGCCCTCTTGCGTGTAGGTAATAAAGAATACCCCTTCTCGATATGGTTTGAAACTGCGTAAGTCGGAAGCTGCGGTTATGGTAATGCGTTGGAGACGATCGCGAACCTCGGAGGTCTCCCAACGATGACTGAACTGGAACACGAAGGTGGCCAACATCAAGAGCATTAAGGTGAGGAAAATACTGTACCATGCCATGATGCGGAATGTAATGGGCCAGCGGTTGAATAGCTGTTCTATATTAATTTTCAGTTTTGAGAACATAGCCGACCCCACGTACAGTTTGAATGAGTTTTACTTTATCATCTGTATCAATTTTCTTGCGGAGATCTTTGATATATACGTCGATGAGGTTTGAGTAGCTTTCATAATCATATTCCCATACATGATCGAGAATTTGTTGACGAGACAGCACAATATTTTCGTTGCTGGCTAAATAGTAGAGCAAATCGAATTCCTTCGCTGTCAGGTTCACGGCCACACCATCGCGTTTTACGGAACGTTGAGGCACATTAATTACCAATGGCCCCACGATGAGGTCATTTTGAGCATGGTTGGCACCACGACGCGCGAGGGCGTAAATGCGCGCAATGAGTTCCTCAAATTCAAATGGTTTTACCAGATAATCATCAGCACCAGTGTTGAGGCCACTCACCTTATCTTGTAGGGAGTCCTTTGCTGTTAATAACAATACTGGCGTTGTATTGCCATCGGCACGCAATTGTTTCAATGTTTGGATACCGTCCAGTACAGGCATCATAATATCCATAACGATTACGTCATAGCTAGAGGTACTGATATAATCGAGGGCTTGCTGACCATCAAAGCAGCTGTCTACAGTCATTCTTTCGGCATGTAAATATTTGGCTGTTATATTATTTAACATTTCTTCGTCTTCGACGAGGAGAATTTTCATAGGATCCTTCCATTCTGCCGGTGGCGGCGAAATACAATTCATCGTAGATCTAGGGGGCCTACTTTATCTTATATATATTATACCTTATTTAATTCTCATGAGTAGAACATGAATTTAACCAGTCTGGGTTTTTCCTATTATGCTTATTTATTAATTTCGATGATATCGGTAATGGTAAAAGTACGGTCTTTTTTAGAGTTGTAGTTTTATTCAATGGATGAAAGCCAAAAAAACTATATCGATAATTGCCGTATCTGCATAATACAAGGGGGATTTGCTAATTTTGGAAATATACATAAAATTCTTATGATAATGATTTTCAAGTAATGATATCCTAGTAAATATACAGTGGATTTAGTTGGTGAATCGTCATTGCTGTTGATAGTAATAGTTGTAAATTCTTTACTGATTTAGTGGGAATTAGATCATATCATTTTAGCCTAAGGGGGATAAAATCAGTAACTATAGGATTAGATGGAGGTTATTTTAAAGTGGAAATTTTAAATTTGAGGGAACTGAATTATTCTATATGGCTATGAAATATGTCACAAGTTATGAAACACTAGGAGTAAATCTTTGTCCCTTACCAATGAATAAATATAAGTAATGATATGGATTTTCATTTATAGAGCTAGAAATTAATTATGCTAAATAAGGTTTAGACATACAAGAAAATGACAACTATAATTATATGTAAAGCTATAGGAGAAAGCCTTGCAAGTGCTAGGTTTTCGTTAAGAAAATTTAATCAGGTTATCAAAAGTATTTATATACGATGTCGAATAAATGAATGGTAGTCCAAATTTATTCGTTAATCTATAAAGTGATGGTAGAGTCGGGTACAAATATTTTATGCCAATTCAGTTTTCTTAAGTAATAGGTAGTTATGAGGAGGTAATTATGGAACAGTTTGATGTTCTAGTAGTAGGTAGCGGCGGCGCAGGTATGCGTGCGGCTTTAGAAGTAGGTCGTCGTAAAGGCTTGAATGTTGCGCTTATTACAAAAATTTTCCCAACACGTTCTGCAACAGCAATGGCACAAGGTGGCGTTAATGCTTGCTTGAACAATGTGGCACCAGAAGACACTATCGAAACACATACTTTCGATACAGTAAAAGGGTCTGACTATCTTGGTGACCAAGATGCGATCGAATTCTTCTGCTCTAAATGTCCAGAAGGCGTTCTTGAAATGGACCATATGGGTGCTCCATTCTCTCGTACAGCAGAAAACAAAATTGCACAACGTAATTTCGGTGGTCAATCTTACCCACGTACTAGCTACAGTGCGGATAAAACTGGTCACGTTATTCTTCACACAACTTATGAACAATGCCTAAAAGAAGGCGTACACTTCTTACAAGAATGGTACTTATTGGATTTAATCCAAGTTGATGGTGTTCTTGGTGGCGCAGTTATCTGGAACATGAAAGAAGGCAAAGTAGAAACTATCAAAGCAAAAGCTATTGTAATGTCTACTGGCGGTGCTGGTCGTATATTCTGGACTCGTACAACTAACCCATTCCTTTCCACAGGCGATGGTATGGCAGCAGCATTCCGTGCAGGTTGTGGTTTGAAAGATATGGAAATGATTCAATTCCATCCAACTGGCCTTGGTAAAACTGGTATCTTGATGTCCGAAGCCGTTCGTGGTGAAGGTGGGTACCTTCTTAATTCCGAAGGCGAACGTTTCATGAAAAAATATGCGCCAAACAAAATGGAATTAGCATCTCGTGACGTTGTTGCGAAAGCTATCGAAGTAGAAATCGCTGAAGGCCGTGGCTTTGGTGGTACAGGTCTTGATGCGTATGTAGTGGCTGACCTTCGTCACTTGGGACCAGAAGTTATCATCGAAAAACTTCATGGTATCCGCGACCTTGCTATGTGTTTCGAACATTGTGATCCATTGGTACAACCAGTACCTATTCGTCCTACAAATCACTACATCATGGGTGGTATCGACGTTGTGGACTACAAAACTTGTGCTACTGAAATCAATGGTTTGTTCGCATCTGGCGAATGTTCCAATATCTCCATCCACGGTGCCAACCGTTTAGGTGGTAACTCCCTAGCTGACGGCGTTGTATTCGGTAAAGTATCTGGTGCTGGTGCAGCAGACTATGCTGAAAAACATGACCAAATCAACTGTGATGCTGAATTACAAGCATGTGCAGAGGCTTGGGAAGGTAAATTCAAAGAAGTAACTGGCCGTACAGCTGGTCGTCCAGTAGTAGAAATTCGTGATGCTTTGGCTAATGCAATGTGGAATAAATGTGGTATCTTCCGTGATGAAGCACGTATGACAGAAGCATTGAACGAAGTTAACGCATTAATCGAAGACTACAAAACTTGCTATGTAGGTGATACTGATCGCAATTACAACATGGCATTCGTAAACTACTGTGAAATCGGTTCCATGTTAACAGTAGCGAAAGCTATCGTTTCTGGTGCGCTTTGGCGTAAAGAATCCCGCGGTGCTCATACTCGTGATGATTATACTAAACGTGATGACGAAAATTATCTCGTTCATTCCATCCAAAAATTACGCGAAGATGGCGAATATGAAATGTCTACACGTCCTGTAGTGTTCACTAAATACCAACCAGAAGAAAGGAAGTACTAAGATGAGACAAATCACCTATCATATCCACCGTTACCAACAAGGCCGCGCATATGTACAGTCCTTCTCTTTTGATTATGAACCAGACCGTACTCTTTTATGGGGCTTACAAAAAATTAAAGATGAACAAGATCCTACATTGACTTTCTTGGCAGCTTGTCGTTCCGCAGTTTGCGGCGCTTGCTCCATCCGTGTAAACGGCGAAGCAATGCTTGGCTGTGAATCTAAAATCGACGAAATCACAGAACGTTTTGGCTCTGATGAAATCGAAATTGCTCCTATTGGCAACTTTAAGGTTCTTCGTGACTTAGTTGTTGACTGGGAATCCAAAGTTGATCGTCTCCGTACGGTTGCTCCTTGGATCTTCTTGAAAGCTGAGTTTAACGAAGGCGACAAAATCGTTCGTCAAACTCCAAAAGACTTCAAAAAATTCGTGGCTGGTACAGAATGTATCCTTTGCGGTTGCTGTGTTTCCGAATGTAATAAATTGACTGCACGTCAAGATGACTTCTTAGAACCATATGTATTCACAAAAGCTAACCGTTTCGTATTGGATAGCCGCGATGATGCTCCTATGGCTCACATCAAACCTGCATTCGATAATGGCGTATGGAATTGCGTTCATTGCATGAACTGTATCTCCCGTTGCCCTAAACATTTAAAACCTGCTCAAGATATTTCTAACTTGCGTAAAGAAGCTACAAAAGCTGGCTTGACAGACAGCAAAGGTGTACGCCATGCAGTAGCTTTCAAAGACGACTTGATGAAAACTGGTCGTTTGAAAGAAGTTTCTATGAGCTTGAAATCTGATGGTGTTGTAGATTCCGCTAAACAAGCAGTGTATGCATTGCGTTTGTGGAAACACAGCAAAATCAATCCATTCGAACTTATCGTTCCACAAAAACCAGTTAATGGTATCGATGGCGTTCGTACACTTGTGAAAGCAGCAGAGGAGGCAAGTAAATAATGAAATACGCATTTTTCCCAGGTTGCGTACTTGAAAGCGCAGCGAAAGAAGATTACTTAGCAACCGTTGCAGTCGCTCGTAAATTAGGTATCGAAATAGAAGAACTTGATGGTTGGACTTGCTGTGGCGCATCTCATGTACAAGACATCGCTCCAGAAGTTACACTTGCTACTAATGCTCGTAATATTGCATTGGCAGAAGAAAAAGGTTTGAACCTTTTAACTGTATGTAATACTTGTACTTTGATGCTTCGCGAAGCTAAAAACGAATTAGACAAAGACGCAGCTAAAAAAGAAGAAGTTAACAAACAATTAGCACAAATCGGTAAACAATACCGCGGTACTATTGATGTAACTCATTTCTTGTGGGTGTTGATCCGCGATTACGGTTTGGACAAATTGAAAGCTAAAATCGTAAAACCTTTAACTGGTTTGCGTGTAGCTGAATACTATGGTTGCCACATTCTTCGTCCACAAGAAGAATTAGGCTTTGAAGATTATCAAGTGCCTACATCCTTAGCAGATTTAATTACTGCTATCGGTGCAACCCCAATCGATTTCTCCCGTAAATTAGATTGCTGCGGTTTCCATGCTGTATACCCTGCACATGATTCCGTAATGCAAATGACTGGCTCCATCAATAACGATGCAGCTAAAGAAGGCGCTGATTGCGTGGTAACTCCATGCCCATTGTGCCAAATGCAATTGGATATGTTCCAAAAAGAAGCTAAAGCAGTTGTGGGTGGCGACAAAGATATGCCTATCTTACACATGTCCCAATTAATTGGCTTGGCTCTTGGCATCACTCCTGAAGAAATGGGTATGCCTGCACGTCATTTGACTAGCACTGCACCAGTACAAAAATTTGTTGGCTAATGGTAGCTGAATTAGACATTAGGCCTGAGTAGGTCGTACTAGGTTCTAATATCACACCATACCATAATTACCTGAAAGCCCCCGGCTCTGCCGGGGGCTTTTCCTATACATAACTTTTTTTACATTAATCATCTCCTGGAATATATGAGTATGAAAGGAGGTGATACGATGGATCGAGTAGTAAAAGAATCCAAATTGGTGTTGCGTTTCGCTAATGGTTTCAATGAACAGAATGAACCGCTCTATAAAGATGTGACGTATTCTCGTGTTATTGAAAGTGCCACTGATGAAGCCATCAAGGCGGTTGGTATGGCTCTTGCACCATTGTTCAGCATGGAATTGGCTGATGTGGTTCGCGTGAATGAAGTGTCCTTAGGTAAATAGGGATATTTCGTAATCCTAGTTGGTTGTCGCTGAATATATCGGCTATAGGCGAAGTGTCGAATTAGTTGCAGTAAGCCGAACACAGCCGATACGGCGATGACTAGTATCAAATTTGTGTGTGTAATTGTGGAAAGGAGGATTTTCATGGCTGATAAAGTAGTGGTATATCTTAAATTTGCTACAGCAGGTGGTAAAACATCTTCTGTTACCATCAATAACCCGCGTGAAAATGTGACGCTAGCAGATGCGAAAGCAGCAGCTGATGTACTGGTGGCACAACAAGTCATCGAAGGTAGTGACAGTACAGCATTGACTGGATTTAAAGACGCTACCAAAGTGACTACAAGTACTGTAGAACTTGCATAATCTTTTAATTTAATAGATAGTCCTAAACCCTCTAACAGGCCCTGAATCGCGATGTCGATGCAGGGCTTTGTTTTTATTTTTGTCCTATCAGTTGAATGTATGATAGAATATATATTATATAGATAAATTTAAATGGGCGAGGCTGCACTATTGGGTGGCTTTCACCATGATATCTAATAGAAGGTGTTGCAATAGGCAACATGGCAACATTTAGTGTTATATGATTTGACAGAATTACCTCGCAAGAGGTTTTATTTATGAGGTGCAATACATGGATTATATTATTACGTTTATGGAGCAGTATGGATATTGGGCATTGTTTATTACGATGACCCTAGAAAATGCGAATGTTCCGATTCCTAGTGAAATCGTGCTAGGTTTTGCAGGGTATTTAATTGCTCGTGGTGTATTTGATACTACTACAACTATTATTGTAGGCATATTAGCAGGCATAGTAGGTTCCGTTTTGTCCTATTGGATGGGCGAGTATGGTGGGCGTCCTTTACTGCTCAAATATGGTAAATATATTTTCTTTAATGAGCATAAATTTGAACTGGCAGAAAAATTATTTAATAAATATGGTGGTGCTGCTGTATTTATCGGTCGTTTGCTACCTGGTGTACGTACATTTATTTCTTTCCCTGCAGGGATGGCAAGATATTCGATGACACCGTTCTTTATCTGGACCGTACTAGGAACAATTCCTTGGACGATTTTACTCGTTTGGTTAGGTAAAAAGCTCGGTGAAAACTGGAAAGATCTCATTGAATATAATCATGAGTTTTTGATTATTATGATTGCTATATTTGTAATCATTGGCGTTGTATTTGGTGTGAAATATTATCGTAGCAAGTCATCAAATCGTAATCAATAATAGGAGAGATGAGATGAAATTACAACGATTAACACCGATTCTGTTTTTTGTGAGTATGCTATTCTTCGTGGGTGGCAATACATTTCTCCCATTAACAGATCCAGTGGAATCTAATTACGCCTTGACGGCGAAGGAAATGGTAGAATCCGGTAACTGGTTATCACCTCAGATTTATGGTCAATTTTGGTATGATAAACCAATTATGATTTATTGGCTCATCGCTTTGTGCTATAAAATATTTGGTATAGTGGATTGGGCAGCACGCCTTCCGAGTGCCTTTTTTGGAGCTTTGTCAGTGGCTACATTGTACCAAGTGATTGCATCTAGCTCTGGTCGTTGGTTGATAGGTTTAATTTCAGCGACTATCATGGGTACATCCTTGATGTTTTGGGCGGTGGCGCACGGTATTATTACCGACATGGTACTCTTGTACATGACCTTGGGGACTATGGTATATGCCTACAAGGGCATGGTAATGGGCACAAAATATGGCATGACCATTGCCTATGTGTTTGCTGCATTGGGGGTGCTTACAAAGGGGCCCGTGGCTATCGTATTGCCAGGATTGATTTTACTCATTTATGCAGGGCTCATCATGCGTTCTTGGACGATGGTGAAACGCATCTTTGATTGGAAAGGTATTGTGCTGTTTTTTGCGGTGGCAGCGCCTTGGTACATCTATATGTACAGTACTCATGGGCAAGCTTTCATCGATGGATTTTTAGGCCTACATAATGTGACGCGAGCTACACAATCTGAACACCCAGAGGATAATCATTGGTGGTACTACATAGCTATATTCTTGGGTGCTCAATTACCTTGGACTGGGGTCATTATTTATGGCATGGTGAAAGGTTGGAAACGCCAGCATCCAGGATATTTATATAACATGGTTTGGGGCATCGGTACCGTTGTATTTTATACATTAATGGCTACGAAATACCCATTATATACATTTATTAGTTTAATCCCTTTCAGTATTCTTGGCGCCATCGGTGTTATGAAGTGTATTCGACCAGGTTTGCCTCGTCGATATGGCTGGATTATAGCGGGACCAACAATTTTGTTGTGGATTGCCTATTGCGTGGGTAGTTTCTTTGTACCATGGGGATTCTGGTTGCTGTTATATGTACTAGTAGTTATGCTGATTATCGGCCTGGTATATGCATTGTATAACAATAACCGATATATGATGCCCGCGTTGGCCGCAGTAGGTACATTGCTCGTGTCTGCCCTTGTTATTAATGAAGGAATTGGGCCATTAGTGGTACAGCGTAGTGCAGTGATGATTACACCTATTGTGGATCAATTCAATGGTAAGGTGTATTACTATGATGGCTATAGTACGAGCCTTGTATTCTACACAGGCAAAGATGTTGTGAAGATTAATGCAGAATCACATATCCCGGATAAGAAAATAAAACGTAGCGCCGAATGGGATAAGAAATATCTTATGGAACAAGTGGATGAGCAAGAGTTCATGAAAGCCATGGAACGGGGTGAGCAAATGATGCTCATCGTAGGCAAGCGAAACGTACCGAACTTTGAGGCTTCACCAATTTTTGGAAAGGTAACATTGTTCTCTGTAGAAGGGGCCAATCACGTATATATCATCAATGGTAAGACATCCATTAGTGGTACAAATTAAAGTGATGGTTCTGTCAGTGAGGTGGATATGTCTGGTTTGTTTTCTGCAGAGGTTCTCTTAGAGGCTCAGCAAGTAACGTATGAAAAATACATAGCTCAATTTGAGGCTCATAAGGTTCAACTTATTACTGAGTTTGTAGATGAACTAGGCCTTTATGAAGGTGTTAATGTGTATAATCCCTGGTCTGACGTGGATTTGAATTACGATAATTCCCTTGAGGCCTCCCGGTGGCGCCGGCAAAATTTTATTGCGTATGCGTTACCTCGATTGGGGCGTGCTAATACATTTGTAGTCGCTGAGGCTGTGGGCTATCAAGGTGGTCGATATTCCGGCATTGCCATCACTTGTGAAAGAATGCTCTTAGGCCTTCATAGTACGGTTGATGCTAATCAATTGGCTGAAATTCCCCTGTGGCGTACTAGCTCACAAATGAGTGAGCACATCAAATCCATTCAACGGGAAAAAGGATTTAATGAACCGACAGATACGGTAGTATGGAATGCTATTATTGAAAATGGTATTAATCCGTATGATATATTTCTGTGGAATATTTTTCCATTTCATCCTTATAAGTCTGGTGAGCCTATGACAAATCGGACACCGACGGATGAGGAACAACAATTAGGTTGGGAGTATACCAAAAAATTGTTGGACCTTAATGCTATACTTGGTGGTGGTGATAGGCCACTTATATTGGCGGTAGGTCAAAAATCCGCGGATACTATGGGAAAATTTGGTATTATCCCCCTTGCGTTACGACATCCTGCTAATGGGGGGGCCAATAAGTATCGTGAGGGATTTAAAGAAGCTATGAACATCCGTCAAAATCTCCTGTTAGAACAGCATGGACTAGGAGAAATTATTAATTAGTATATATCGTTACAAGGCCCTTGACCTCGTCAAGGGCCTTTTGCTTTCATAAATCGAAGTTATATGATATACTAGACGTAGCGTATGAAAGTAATTAGCTTTCATCAAAAACGATCGGATTATATTGCTATGGTAAATGAATAGTGTATCAGAACGGATACACGCGGCTGAACATTTACGGAAACGGCATTATACTCATTTGTCCCAAGGCAAATGGAATGATACTAAGAGCGGCAAACAACTCTATAGCTATGCACAAACATGTACAGGGTGTTCCACCTTATAGATAGTATAGGGATACTAGGTATATAGCATATTGATGTTATGACGCTGTTAAACGATTGAGGGTATAGTTGCGCCCTTTTTGTTTGTTGTGATATTCCTAGGACAAGATCAATACAAGTGATATTAGAAAGATGAAGAACTATTATGATTACAAAAATTATCGACAAAATTCTAGGAGGAACAGTGGAATCTACTGAAACTAAGGCTCCTGCACAAGTTACTGCAGCGCCTACAACTCAACATATTGCGGCTGTAACAGAACGTGTAGCCGGTGAAAAAACAGCGACTGGTGAAGCAAAACCAGCGCAACGACGTACACGGAGTAATACAAAACGCACAGAAGGTGAACAAGGCGAATGCAGAACACGCCAAAATAATGGTGAAAACCGTCGCTCTCGTGCACAACGTTCTGAAAATGGCGAACAAGGTGAACGTAAAACACGCCAAAATAATGGTGAAAATCGTCGCCCTCGTAATACACGCTCTGAAAACGGTGAACAAGGTGACCGTCCGCAACGTCCTCGCCAACAGCGTAATGGCGAAGGTTCACAACGCAATAATGACCGTCCACAACGTAATACACGTCCTAATAATCGCAACGAAGAACAAGTGGAATTAATCGGCAAGGTAAAACGCGGTAGCAATAAAGGTAAATTGCAAATTATCCCATTAGGTGGTTTAGGGGAAATCGGTAAAAATATGACCGTATTTCAATACGAAGATGATATTGTTGTATTGGATGCTGGTTTAGCATTCCCTAGCGAAGATATGCTCGGCGTAGATCTCGTAATCCCTGATATTAGCTATTTGGTAGAAAATCGCGATAAAGTGCGCGCTGTTTGTATCACTCATGGTCATGAGGATCACATCGGTTCCTTGGCGTATTTATTGAAAGAAATCAATGTACCTGTATATGCGACAAATCTTGTTTGTGGCTTGATTGAAGGGAAATTGAAAGAGCATCGCGTGAGCAACAAGGGGCTTCGCGTTGTACAGGCTGGCGATGAAATTGAAATCGGTAAATTTAAAATTGGTTTCATTCAAACAAATCACTCTATTCCTGATGCGTGTGGTATGTACTTTGAAACACCAATTGGGACTATTGTTCACACCGGTGACTTTAAAATTGATCAAACACCAGTAGATGGAAAATTGATTGACATTCATAAATTTGCAGAGCTTGGTAATAAAGGCGTATTGGCATTGATGTCTGACTCCACTAACGTTGAAAAACCTGGCTTTACTGGTTCTGAAAGCTCTGTTGGACCAGCTATTAAACAAGCCGTTAGCGAAGCACAAGGTCGCGTCATTTTAGCTACATTTGCGTCCAATGTATCCCGTATTCAACAGGCCATTGATGCGGCTGTTGAGAACAAACGTAAGGTAGTTGTCATGGGCCGTAGTATGGTTAACGTTTCTGAAATTGCTGAAGCTCGTGGCTATTTGAATGTACCTAAAGGGACTTTCATCGACGTAGATGAAATGAAAAACTATACAGATAATCAAATTATGGTGTTAACAACTGGTAGCCAAGGGGAACCTATGGCGGGCCTATCTCGTATGGCGACGAATAATCACCGTACTGTAGAAATCGCACCGAATGATACTGTTATTATCTCTGCTACACCAATTCCAGGTAATGAAGGCGCCGTAGGTCGTACCATCGATAATTTGCTTCGTCTTGGTTGTAATGTAGTATATGGCAAAGATCGTGGTATCCACGTATCTGGTCATGCGAGCCAAGAAGAGTTGAAAACTATGTTGAACTTGATTCGCCCAGAATATTTCATCCCTGTCCATGGAGAATACCGCATGCTTCGCAAACACGGCGAAGTGGGCGTATCCATGGGTGTGGATCCTAAAAAGGTTCTTGTAGGCGACAATGGTCAAATTTTTGAATTCACAAAAGATGGCGGTCGCAAAGGCGGTCGCGTTCAATCTGGTGCCGTATTCGTAGATGGTCTTGGCGTTGGTGACGTTGGTAACATCGTTATCCGCGATCGTCAACAATTGGCCCAAGAAGGTATGGTTATCGTTGTTATGGCTATGGATCGTGCCTCTGGTACTATCGTAGGTGGCCCTGATATCGTATCTCGCGGTTTCGTATACGTTCGTGATGCAGAAGAATTAATGGATGAAGCGCAAAATCGCGTGGACGCTGTTATTGAAAAATGCGAGTTAGAACGTATTAAAGATTGGACAACCATCAAAACAAACGTTCGCGATGCATTAGGAAAATATTTCTATGAAAAAACACGTCGCCGTCCAATGATTTTACCAATCATTCAGGATGTATAATTGGAATTTCTTGAATCTATACTGTATAATAAGCGTATGAGCAATCATACGCTTATTTCTTTTATGACTGTTTTGTCGTACCTTACTAATACAGTAGACTAAGGTATGGAATGAGTACATTTTAACGAATCGTTGAATATGCTCAATATTATGGAGATTTATGAGACAATCAAATACACGAGCCATGGTGGAAACCGGCTTTTTAACAGCAATCATTGTGGTGCTCACTATCATTGGCAGTAATGTTCCAATGTTAGGTTTTTTAGCCACAATTGTAGGTCCAGCAACACTGGCGGTAGTTGGTGTTCGTTGGGGGAGCAAGTACAGTTGTTCCGCCGCAGTTGGCACATTTTTCTTACTGTCCTTTATCTATGGCCCTTTGATGGCTTTGCTAGAGACAGTAACTTTTTCTCTTATGGGGATTTGCATTGGTGAAGGTTATCGAGCACAGTGGAATGGGGTTAAGAAAATCCTGATTCCTGCCTCAGCCTTTGTAGTGGCCGCCATATTGGTGTTCTTCATCTCTTATGTGGTGATGAATGTTGATTATATGAGCTTATATACGCAGTTTGAAACAGAATTTAACACATCCTTGCGTGAGACGTATAGTCAGCAGGATATGGATGCTGCACAACAACTAGCGATACAACAGCAAGTAGAGTCTAGCTTGACGTTTATGAAATATGCCTTTGCTACTATGGTTTTCTTCTCCGCATCGGTTATTACATTTATGACCTCTAAATTGGCGGCGATTATTTTGCGCCGTGTAGGGATGCCAGTAGAGGAGTTACCTCCTTGTGGAAAATGGCAGATGCCAAAATGGGCACCTTTTCTACTAGCTATTGGAATTATTCTGAATTACTGGGCCAATGTAAAAGGTATTGAAATTGCTATGTGGATAGGGCCAAATTTAGTTCTTGCTGGTGCAGTATTATGTGCCATTCAAGGTGTGGCCTGTGTATGGTCTATTTTTGAAAGCTATCGAGTTGGCAAGAGCTGGCGCACCATTGTGCTAGCAGTGCTACTATTAATGTTCCCACAGACGATTGTTGTTCTGGGTATTATTGATAGTATTTTTGATTTACGAAGACATTTTAGCGAACGTTCTAATCAAACCAAATACTAGCTGTGGCTAGATTGGAGGAGAGTATGAAATCCTTTAAACGCAGATGGCAGACCATTGAGATTACCATCGTTGGCGTGATAGCAGCGTTACTTTTAATTATTGCATGGCTTAACTGGCCTGTTGCGATATTAGCGCTCATCATTGTGCTGGCAGGGTATTTTATCAATTACAATGTCATCCATAATCGGCGTCGCCTCGCGATTGAGCAATTCGATGCGATGAGCAAGGGCGTCACTCAGGCATCAAATTATGCATTGCAAAATTTGCCGATAGCCATCACTATTGTTAATAAGGATGGCACATTGGTGTGGAATAACAGTGTATTTCGCGATTGGATGCCGGTAGATTGGAATAAAACACAGAAATTATCAGCTATGATTCCTGGGTTCCGGATTGATAAAATCTGGGGTAAATCTGGTTTTATGAAAGCTGCTATTGGTGAAAAGACATTCCAAATTATATACAAATTTATAGATACTCAAGATTCTCATGGCGATATGGATGATGAATTTGCTGAACATGCGTGCATGGCTCTCTATTTTGAGGATGTAACCAAGGCTGAGGTTGCACGTGAAAAGGCAGAATTAGCGCAACCAATTTGGGGTATGATTCAAATCGACAATATAGAAGATTTGACGAAAGGTCTTAGTGATCGCGAATATACTACTTTGTGGGCTGAAATTAACAATATTGTAGTAGATGAAATCGATAACCGCGATGGATTTATTCGCAATTTCCAAGATGATATGTATACATTTGCCATTTCTAGAGGCGCGCTTGCTGATATGGAGGCAGAAGGATTTAAGATTTTAGAGAAAATCCGTAAAATCCCAACTCCACGCCAATTGCCGGCTACGATTAGTATGGGGATTGCCCAAGATATGTCGTCTGTAAAATCTGCAACGGCTAAATCGAGAGCAGCCCTTGAGGTCGCTCTTGCTCGTGGCGGTGACCAAGTTTGTATCATGGATGGCGATGACACTCGGTTCTTTGGCGGTAAGGTGCAAGGCTCTGAAAAGAATACACGTGTACGTGCCCGTGTAGTATCTCAAGCGATTCGTGAGTTGATGAATGATTCTGACAAAATTCTTGTGATGGGACACCAACGTGAGGATTATGATGCGCTTGGTGGTGCTATTGGGGTGGTAACTATTGCTCGTGCCCTTGGTAAAGAGGTCCGTTTAGTTGTCAGCAATGAGCCAATGGCTATCCAAAAAGTATTGAATGTATTGAATGAAGATGAATTTTGGCAATCTATTATCATCACTCCCGCAGTAGCTAAGCAGTGGGTAGATGCCAATACATTAGTATTTGTTTGTGATGTTCATCGTCCAGATTTAGTGGCGGCTCCAGAAGCACTGGGAATTACGAAACGACGGGTTGTTATTGATCATCATCGTCGTGGCACTGATTTTGTGGAAGGGCCGTTGTTAACGTATTTAGAACCGGCTGCTTCTTCTACGAGTGAACTTGTTGCTGAACTGGTTCAGTACGCAGGAGCTACGGTTCCTGTAAAATTAACAAAAGCAGAAGCTACAGGTATCTATGCTGGTATCGTTCTTGATACGAAGAACTTTAATATTCAAACGGGGGCTCGAACCTTTGAGGCCGCAGCTTTCTTGCGACGTAGTGGTGCAGATATTGAACGAGCACGTCAACTATTTATTGATAGTTTTGATGATATTCAATTGCGTGCTAAAATGCTGTTTAGTGCAGAGCGTACAGAGAGTATTGCTATTACAGAGGCCCCAGCAGGGTTGACTGATATGATGGTTGTCAGTGCACAAACTGCAGATATGCTTATTACTATTGAGGATATCGAGGCAGCCTTTGTATTGTATCAATTGAATGATGGTGGCATCGGTGTCAGCGCTCGTTCTAAAGGCCAATTAAATGTACAAGTGGTTATGGAATCTCTCGGCGGTGGTGGGCACAGAACCGTAGCCGGTGCCCAATTACATGATATGACGGTAGAAGATGCGAAAAAAGCTATTTTAACAATAGCGTTGCAGCAACTTCATGACCTACAGGAGGTATAAGGATGAAAGTAGTATTGTTAGAAGACGTAAAAAAAGTTGGTAAAAAAGGTGAAATCGTAGAACTTAGCGAAGCCTATGCTCGTAATGTTATTATTAAAAAAGGTTTAGGCCTTGAAGGTACTGCTACCAATATCAACAATGCAAAACAAAAACAAGCATCTACAGAACATAAAAAAGCGGTAGCTAATGATGAAGCAAAAATTTTGGCTAGCCAATTAACAAAAGTAGAAGCTACTGTAAAAGTAAAAATGGGCGATGGTGGCCGTGTGTTCGGTTCCGTTACTGCTAAAGATATTTCTGAAGCCGTATTGGCTCAATATAAAGTAGAGCTTGATAAAAAGAAAATTGAAATTAAAGAACCATTGAAAACATTGGGCGTTCATGACGTATTAGTACGCGTACATCCTGAAATCACAACTACAATTAAGGTAAATGTAGTTGCTGAATAATCGGTACTCATTTAGTATATGGTAATTATTGAGGCATCAAAACTTGCACCATTTATAAATTTTATGAGATAGTTTTGGTATATTTAGGTTGCTATAATACATACATAGGTAGTTACTTTCACCATACTGAGTCTACGGACCTAGTATGGTGAATTATTATAAGGAGAAGGATTATGAGTACTGATGTTCGCATTCCACCACACCTCATCGAGGCGGAGCAGGCCGTTCTCGGTGCATTGTTGACGCAAGGTCCTAGCACGGAGGGGCTCGCTGATTTGGTGTCTAGTCTGGTGAAAGTTGAGGATTTCTATCGTGATGCGCATCGCGTGATTTATGATGCTATCTTGGTTATTCATCGTGGTCACAAACCTATCGATTTTATTACGGTAAGCGAAGAATTGACGCGTCGTAAAAAATTAGAACAAGTGGGTGGCATTTCCTATATTACCTCTCTCGCAAACGAGTCTACAGGGGCCTATAATGTGGAGGAACATGCACGCATTATTGCTGAAAAGGCACAATTGCGTCGCCTCATTGATGCGGGGAACAAAATTGTGGGTATGAGCTATGCCAACGAAGATGAACCGCTTGAAATCATGAATAAGGCAGAGCAACTCGTACTCGATGTGAGTGGTCAAACGAATTCCGAGTCTAGTTTTTCGCCTATTGGTGAAGTGGTTATCGCCAATATGGAAAAAATTAACGAATTACAGCAACATGATGGAACGCTCACTGGTGTGCCAACAGGATTCCGCGATTTAGACGAAGTAACGAATGGTTTACAACGTTCTGATTTGATTCTCGTAGCGGCTCGTCCAGCTATGGGTAAAACGGCATTTACGTTGAATATTGCGCAAAATGTAGCCATTAAAAATAAACAGACCGTAGCCTTTTTCTCCTTGGAAATGTCTAAGGAACAATTGGTAGGACGTATTTTGTCCTCCGTGTCTGGTGTTAGTTCTGAAAATTTGCGTAAAGCAAACCTAGATCAGGAACAATGGGCCGCGGTGATTCAAGCAGCGGATGCCATGAGTCAGGCTCCACTTTATATCGATGATACACCAGGTCTTACCGTGCAGGATATGCGATCTAAATTGCGTCGCCTTAAGGTGGAACATGGCCTTGACCTCATCATTGTCGATTATATTCAGTTGATGCAAGGTCGTGTAGGCAATCGTGGTAGCGAAAATCGTCAACAAGAAGTGTCTGAAATCTCTCGTAATCTAAAACTCATTGCCCGTGAAATGAATGTGCCTCTCATCGCTTTATCTCAGTTGAGCCGTAGCGTTGAGTCTCGTCCTGATAAGCGACCTGTATTGAGCGATTTACGTGAATCCGGGTCTCTAGAGCAAGATGCGGATATTGTAGCTTTCTTGTACCGCGACAAATATTATGATGAAAACTCTGAAAAAGGCGATATTACGGAGGTCCTTATTCGTAAACATCGTAATGGTGCCGTTAAAACCGTGGAACTCGTATTCCGTGGCGAATTGACACGTTTTATGGATGTGGAATATCGCTCTATGCCAGAACAATAATTGCTCTATAATATAGTGGTCCTATCCTGGGTTTTGAATACATGGATTCTATCATACATGTTGAGGTAATATAGGTTCTATAATTAATGTTGGGGTGACACAGAATACTGTGTTACCTCAGCATTATTTTTTTTATATAATTAAATAGAACGTATGTTTGAAAAATATACTGACTTTTGTTATACTGAAAGCATAAAAGTGGACTTGAAATTTTCTGAGGAGGTGAGGCTGTGAATACTAAACAATCTGTCTATATGTGTATCGATTTAAAGAGTTTTTATGCGTCTGTGGAATGCGCAGATTTAGGTTTGGATCCATTTACCACACCTCTTGTCGTGGCTGATGCTTCTCGTGGCAAAGGGGCTATTACGCTCGCCATATCGCCAGCGTTGAAAAACATGGGTGTGAAAAATCGTAGCCGACTCTTTCAAATCCCACCGCATATAGAGTATCTCACCGTGAAACCTCATATGAAGCGATATATGGACGTATCTGCTTCTATTTATGGGGTTATTTTACACTTTGTTTCCCCTGAGGATGTGCATGTATACTCCATTGATGAGTATTTTATTGATATTACATCATACCTTAATTTATATAATACGAGGGCTATACCATTAGCGGAAACAATATTAGCTGCTATTTTAGATAAAACCGGTATTTATGCAACGGCTGGAATCGGAACGAATCTATTTTTGGCCAAAATAGCGCTAGATATATTGGCGAAACATGCACCTAATTTTATTGGATGGCTCGATGAACCTCGTTTTAAACAAACAATTTGGCATCATCAACCGATAACAGATATTTGGCAAATTGGGAAGGGCATCGCGGCTCGACTTAGAAAATATGGTGCCTTTGATCTCTATGGTGTAACACAGATTCCTGAGCAAAAACTATATAAGGAATTCGGTGTCAATGCAGAACTCATTATCGATCATTCCTGGGGGCGAGAAACTTGTACCATTGCAGATATTCATGCCTATCGTCCTAGCAAACATTCTATCTCAAATGGTCAGATTTTATTACGCGATTATGAAAGTGAAGAAGCTCGATTACCATTGCGTGAAATGGTAGAAAATTTAACTCTTGAATTATTACAAATTAAGGCCGTTACTAAACGCATTAGCTTGCATATCGGTTATGCTGATGAATCAGTTCGCTCTAGTGGGGGGATGAAGTCTCTAGCTGAATATACGGATTCCTATCAGGCACTGGTATCAGCTATGTTGACCTATTACGACAAGGTAATTAAACCCGATGAACCCATACGACGGCTGACTATTGGATTTGAGGAATTGGGGATGAAAAATGCTGTTCCTAGAGAGGGAAATCTTTTTGATTTTTTAGAAAATTCTTCTGGTAATAGTATTCACGCTAATAATAATATTTACGCTAGTAATAGTAATAGTATTGACATTAGTGGGACCAATGGCATTGGTAGGGGAGAAGGTACGGCAAATGGTGTATTTCCCTATGGACTTTCAAAAGAGGAACATATGCAACAAGCCATGCTCAGTATTAAGGAACGGTTTGGTAAGAATGCTATTTTGAGGGCTGCTAGTTTACAAGAGGAAGGAACGGCACGACTTAGAAATTCTTTGGTAGGCGGTCATAATGGGGAATGATATCTAAAGCATAATAGGCAATAATATCCAAAGCATAATAGGAAATGATATCCAAAGCATAATAGGAAATGATATCCAAAGACAGTATTGGATATTTGCAGGCTCCTGAAGCCTATATATGGTGTATTGATTGAGGTTGATTAGCGGCTTTCATAAAAAGAGTAGGTGATATATATGGGGCAAAAGTTGAGTAAAATGACGAATCTGCAACGGGCCAAGCAATTTATGCCCTTTGCAGCGCTGAAAGGATTTGAAGAGCGCCTAGCAGCGGTGGCAAAATATCGGGAACGGAGAAAGGTGTTGTCTGATGATCAGCTACAAGAACTGGATCAACAATGGTTGAAGTTGGAAGAGGGCAATTTGGTTAGGATTGTGTATTATTATCAAGATACACATCAGTCCGCAGAAGGCATTGTTCAAAAAATTGATGAACCGCGACATGTAATACTAGTACAAAATCGGGAGATTCGATTATCAAATATTATGTCCTTAGAGATTCTGGAGAATTTATAATTCTCCTGCGA
The DNA here is from genome assembly GCF_032970865.1 of Veillonella absiana. Classification (NCBI taxonomy): domain Bacteria; kingdom Bacillati; phylum Bacillota; class Negativicutes; order Veillonellales; family Veillonellaceae; genus Veillonella; species Veillonella absiana. Next base: position 138,993 of record NZ_JAWJZB010000004.1, read on the forward strand.
TGGGGATTATCTAGAGAATAGTGAATAGAATTTCTATGATAGAAAGGGTGGAATAATAGAGTTTGAGCGTGAGTATATCTTAGTCAGAGTCTAATATGCATAAATTTCGTACATGAATAACTGCTCATATATTGACAGCCGAATAGTGGTAGGGTACACTTAATATGTGAACAATCACTCATATATTAAGTGATTAATGGGATGTAAGTTAAAGTAGCTTATTGAAAATGATTTATATATAATTATGGATAAAGGTTGTTTCTCTGCAGTGAGTGGATGAAGCAAAGCAGTAGAGCTTGACGAGGGATATATGGAACAGACATATGTATTAAAGAATCTTTGCTGTGCGAATTGCGCGGCTAAAATTTCAGATCGTGTCAGCAAATTAGAGGGTATCGAGACGGCTGATTTCACCTTGGCGACGCAACAATTCAAGGTTACTGGCGTGATTAATGATGTATCTATGCTAGGTCAACAAATTCAAGACATCTGTGATGTTGTGGAAGAAGGCGTCGTGGTAGAGGTGTATAAACGGACCCCGAAAAAACGCTTGGCAGCAGTAACCGAATGTGGATGCTGTGGCGGCCATGATCATGCACATGGCGATGACCACGGTCACGATCACGGCCTTGAACATGCAGGTGGTGATAAATCAGGTTTAGTGATTGTGGCGGGCCTTGCCTTTATGGCCTTTGAATTATTGACCACCTTTGTGCCTTCCTTGTCGTTACCGGAACCAGTAGAATTGGCCTTGTTCGGAATCGCTTATATTTTCTTGGCATTCCCAGTGCTTCGTACAGCCGGCAAAAATATTTTAAAAGGTGAAATCTTCGACGAAAACTTTTTGATGTCCATAGCTACATTGGGCGCCATTGCTATTGGATCTATTACCGAGGCCGTAGGCGTTATGTTATTCTATCGTATCGGTGTTTATTTCGAAGAACGCGCTACGGAACGCAGCCGTACAGAAATTTTAAACGCTATCGATATGCGTCCCCAAGAGGTACGTGTCGTAGGGACGGATGGTGCCGTAACGATTGCCAATCCTGAGGACGTAGCGGTTGGTCAAATCATTGAGGTTCGCGCGGGCGATTCCATTCCTTTGGATGGTACAGTCGTTGAAGGTACAACACGAATCAATACAGCACCTGTGACAGGTGAGCCCGTGCCTGTGAAAGCAGAACCTGGCACGGAATTATTATCTGGCTGTATCAATGAAAATAGCCGCATTACTATGCGCGTAGATAAACCACTGGATGAATCCATGGTTACAAAAATTCTTGATGCTGTAGAAAATGCAGCATCCTCTAAACCTAAAATTGACCGATTCATTACACGTTTTGCCAAGGTGTACACACCAATCGTGGTATTCTTGGCCTTGGCTGTAGCCATTATTCCATCCCTCATCACAGGGGAATGGGAAAAATGGATTTACACAGCCCTCACTTTCCTTGTAATTTCCTGTCCATGTGCGTTAGTGCTTAGTGTACCATTGGCCTTCTTCTCTGGAATTGGTAATGCCTCTAAACAAGGCATCTTGTTGAAAGGTGGCCGCGTTATCGAGGCGTTGGCTAATATTACAGCGGTAGCCATGGATAAAACAGGCACTATTACAACTGGTGAGTTCAAGGTTGTGGATGTGGCTACTAGCAGTACCGCTGTTACTACTGTAGACGTATTGCGCCTTGCTGGTGCTGTAGAAATTTCTTCTAGCCATCCAATCGCTAATAGCATTATGGCCGAGACAGATGCACAATACATTCCTGTTACACGAGCTGAATCCATTCAAGAATTCGCTGGTGAAGGTCTCGTGGGTACCCTTGTTGGTGAAAGCCTCGGCAACCAGGTGCTCGTAGGTAATCGTCGCTTGATGGATCGCTACGAAGTGCGAAATTATCCTAATGATGTTAACGAATATGGTACAGAGGTTCTTGTTGCAGTAGACGGCTATTATGTTGGTCGTATTGTGATTGCCGATACACCTCGTCATGATTCAGCGAAGGCTATTCATCGCCTCAATGATATGGGGATTCAAACCGTTATGCTCACTGGCGATGGTGAGGCAAGTGCTCAATTTATCGCTAAATCTACTGGTGTTAGTGCTGTGAAAGCTCAATTATTGCCACAAGATAAATTATCTGCCGTTACAGATATCCGCAAGGAGTATGGTCCAACCATGTTCGTTGGTGATGGTATCAACGATGCTCCAGTACTTGCTGGCGCTGATGTAGGTAGTGCTATGGGTAGTGGCGCTGATGCGGCTATCGAAGCGGCCGATGTTGTGTTCATGAGACCATCCTTGGAATCCGTTGCTAAGGTGTTGAACCTTTCAAAAGCGACTGTGTCGATTGCATGGCAAAATGTAATCTTTGCCATCGCTGTAAAAATCCTAATCATGGGACTGGGCCTTGCAGGCTATGCCTCTATGTGGTGGGCTGTATTTGGAGATACAGGTGTTTCCATCCTTTGTATTTTGAATTCTGTGAGAATTTTTTATAAGAAGTAAATTGGAAAAACAAACTGAACAATCAAATAGTAAAATTAACTAGTCAAATAGCTAGTAAAATAATTAGTGAAAATAAATAGTTAATTTGGATAGTCTTTTATAGGTACCTTTCTTGCTAACACTGTAGTAAGAAAGGTACTTTTATTATTGAGAGAAGGTACAACAGCTCGTATAATAGAGATAGAATATATTACATAAGGAGTTTCCCATGAATCAAGTAGAACAAGATCAAATAAAATCATTAATCAGAAGTATCCCTGATTTTCCAGAGGCAGGTGTTGTATTCCGAGATATTACGACAGCCTTGAAAGATGCTGAGGGATTACGTATTATTATGGATGATTTTGTAGAGCGTTATAAAGATAAGCATATTGATTACGTACTGGGTGCAGATGCGCGGGGCTTTATCTTTGGGGCCGCACTAGCATATGCTATTGGTGCAGGATTTGTGCCTGCACGTAAACCAGGTAAATTACCGGCAGAGACCGTTAGCGTGTCCTATGATCTCGAATATGGCAGTAATAGCATAGAGGTCCATAAGGATGCTTTCACCAAAGGGGATAATGTACTAGTGATTGATGATTTGTTAGCCACTGGTGGCACGGCCAAGGCCATGACAGAATTGGTAGAGGCCTTGGGGGCTCATGTTTATGAACTGGCATTTATGATTGAGTTAGCCGATTTAGGTGGACGAGATATTTTGAAAGAATATGATGTCTATTCTCAATTAAAATATTGAGATGTGGTGTATGAAAAGGTAATAAAGGTTTTGATGTGTATTCTCAATTTTGTGAGTTATTATTTTGGAAATGCACATATGAGAAAGAATTTCACATAGACCTTGTTTTCAATTTGTTCTATAAAATCTCGGTAAAGTTTTGAAATATCATATTGATATTTTTAAATATAGTGTTATAATGAGAATAGATAAAGTTTTATATATTCTTTTAAGAGCAAGTATTCTTAATATTTCTAAAAATTGATTTTTAGAGAAACGAGGTAATTATAATGAACAGTAAAATTGCAGCAGCTTTAAATGAACAAGTTATTTTTGAATTTAATGCATCCTATCTATATTTGGCAATGTCCATCGCTATGGCAGATGCTAAGATGAATGGTTATGCAGCTTGGTTGCAAGCACAGTACCAAGAAGAATTAGATCATGCTCATAAATTTATTACATACTTACAAGATTGTGATCAAACAATCACTCTTGGGGATATTAAAGGTGAAGCTTGCCAATTGGACAACCCACTTGAAGTAGCGAAAGCTGTATTGGCTCATGAACAAATGATTACATCTAAAATTCATGCACTATATGGTTTGGCACAAGAAGAAAAAGATTATGCAACAGTTGAATTCTTGAGCTGGTTCGTGAAAGAACAAGTGGAAGAAGAAGCGAGTGCTCGTGGTATTATCGATCAATTCACATTCGCTGGCGACAGCAAATCTTCTCAATTGTTTGTTGATGCAAAATTGGGTCAAAGACAATAAAATCTTGACGGCCTATGGGGTTACTTGATTAATACAATATATAAACGCTCTCATGATACCTTTAGGGTAGAGTGAGAGCGTTTTTAGTTGGTTGATTATTGTGTTTTAGTGATGGGGGTATGGGGTTATTTTGTGTCAAGAGTTTTGGGTAATATGATTGGAGGCATTGTAAAATGTCTACAGTGAATGTAAATTTTAATGAAAATAGTTTTTCTTTCACCCTTTGAGGGGTAGTAAATAGCTCCTAAATAGTATATAATTTTAGAGATGAAATACGTAAAATAACGCATAATAACAGATAATGAGTCACAGAGAGGAGGGATAGCATGCTGACGGTATATAAACACATTGATGAAGAATTAGTTGCCGATGCTACCGTATCAGATGCCACAAAAGGATCATGGGTAAATTTGGTGAACCCAGACCCCGATGAGCTATCCCTTATTAATATTTTGACAGAAATCCCTACAGACGTGCTCAAGACTGCTCTCGATATGGAAGAACGTTCTCACGTGGAGTTAGAGGATAATTATATATTTGTTGTTATTAATATTCCGGCCATTCGCGGTACGGATATGTATGATACAGTACCGCTTGGTATATTCTTAACGCCAGATTTCTTTATTACTATATGTTTAGAGGAATCAGAGGTTCTATATCCATTTATTAATAATCAAGTTTCTACGTTCTATACGTTCAAGAAAACTAGATTTTTATTCCAAATTTTGTATAGAACAGCTATTTTGTTCTTGCGCTATTTGCAACAAATCAATCGTCGTACTGATGATATCGAAGTGCAATTGCGCCATACAACAAAGAATAAGGACTTCTTCCAATTGTTAGAATTGCAGAAATCCATGACATACTTTAGCTCCGCATTGCGTACAAATGGTACCGTAATGGAACGGTTACTTCGCATGCGCGGCCATAGTACTTATACACGTCTATTAAAGATGTATGAAGAGGACGAGGACTTGCTTGAGGACGTAATCATCGAAAACAAACAGGCCATCGAGATGGTTGAGATGTACTCCAATATCTTGATGAATATGATGAACGCCTTTACGTCCATTATTTCCAATAACCTTAATATGGTGATGAAAATGTTGGCAGCCTTAACAATTACCTTGGCTGTACCGACTATCATCTTTAGCTTGTGGGGGACAAATGTGGCCTTGCCATTCCAGGATAATCCGCATGGATTCTGGATCATTGTTCTTATTTCCATCGTAGCGTCTATCATTGCTATTATCGGCATGTGGAAAAAGGATTTGTTCTAAATTAGATGGGCCTTCATTGGCTAATTTAGTCGTATTTTACAGTGAACTAATTTGGTGACTATCGATTGGGTGAAAGTTAGTTATCAACATTTCGAAATTCTACACCTTGCGTATATACGGGATTTTTTGATATAATTAATCCGCTATGGAGAGGTGTCCGAGTGGTTTAAGGAGCTGGTCTTGAAAACCAGTGACTCCGCAAGGGGCCGTGGGTTCGAATCCCACCCTCTCCGCCACTAACTCTTAACTAAATAAAATAGCTGCGTAATGCTCTGAGTTCAGTTAAAATCTGACTTCGGGGCATTCCTTAATATTCGCATTACAACGCATTAGTGAGAAAATTTGCCCTATTTTTGCCTATTGGAATTTTAGGGTAGCTATTCGTGACGTTTGTTTAATTTAACAATAACATCTTGCTTTGCTGTTAGACGTGAAGACAAAGCAGGTCGTGCAAATAGTGATAGATTTATACGTTTAAATATATGTAAATTTAAAATACCCCGTCTCCAGACAATGTGTTGAAGGTGGGGTATTTGTGTTATAGTTTTTGTATCATGGCTGCAGTATGAATTTGAGCGTTATAGGTTAATCTTGTGCGTTAATAAGTATACTACTAGACCATTGTCATTTGAGTTAATAATGTCTTAAATTTGGATAGTAAGTTCCTGTCATGGTATGCCATCCAATTGAGAAACCGCCAATAGCGCTTTGCATATATCCGTAAGGGCTACTCAAATCGACAGCTTTATAATTGCTTTTGCTGTAATCATATAAGTATGCTATATTCCAGGGGTCATCATAAACACGTATGAATACTTGTATAAATTCTTTAGTATCTTTAGCTGGAACAACCCAGTCATTATTTCTATCAAGTACCAATCCAGAAACAGTTCTAACTGCAAAAACCACTCCTTTATTAGGTTGATCTAGTACTTTTACGGCTTTAGTATCAACATACGTCCCTACTCCCATATGTCCGTATGCGAGAGTATAATTCGGGTCTCCGTTTAAGTGTGGCGGGTAGGTGTAGGTATATCCGCTAGCTGCTTGTACGGAAAACCCTACAAATGAGAAAATCCATAGTGCCAAAAAAGTTGTTAAGGATAAGAAAAACCGTTTCATTTTAACATCCCCCTTGTATTAAAATTACTGCTATTATTAAACGGTATAATTATTTATTCGTTACTAACGTCATAAACTCCTTTACGAGATATTTGATTGATTAAATTTTGAGTTTTACGATTATTTTTCTGGTCCATTTTGAAATTATTATTACTAATATATTTTTTATGGTCGAGGCCGTACTTTTCTGAAAAGTGGTGGGCGATGGATGCTTTTAGTTTTTGCTCGAAATCAGTTAAATAGGGAAATAATAAATTTCTAAGCGTATTATCCGCTTTATCGATACAGGCTAATTCGTACATTGTGTCCAAACCTTGCCCGGTGAGCAGCAGAATTTGCTCATCGATGGATTGAAACGGTTTATCGTACAGCATAGCAACACCTACATGAGGCTATTTGACGTGCTTAGACTTCAGAAAATTGATGGAAGATGTAGTTGAGGGGCTTTGCTTATTTGCGGTGTCTGTCGTATTTGTGGTTGCCGTCGTTGAAGATTCCGTCAAATTTTAACTACAAAAAAGCCCATGCGCGAGCATGGGCTTTCATCGTACTATATGTTTTCTCTGATTTTTGGATCCTTTTTCATGTTAGCAATAGCTGTGGCTGTTTCCATAACGCAAGCACCGGTGGTAGAGCGAATATATTCTACCGCATCTGAGTGCTGAAAACTGCTTTTGTTTAGCAAATTGAAACGTCTGGCGATTTCGAGGGCATTATAATGTGAAATGGTCTGAATGCAGTAGTGATCTGTCTTTTCTATTTGGAGGTGCTGTTGTACAATGGTGCTATAGACGTGCTATTGTACAATGGAGGTATCGATCAGCCGATTGGCTGGAGTGGTTTCTCAACTTGTATGTGTATAGGATAAATAGTTAGCATTATGGTGAAAGTCGGTGATGGCATGCAATTACTTTGTTTTGGAGATAGTTTAACGAATGGCTATGATGTCCCTCGTGGCCTTGGTTGGGTTGAATTAGTGCAGAAGGAATTTCCAGATGTAGAAATTCAAAATCATGGCATCGATGGAGATACATTACAAGGGATCTTGTATCGATTGGAACGAGTGAGTAGTTGTACAGGTAGTGCCAATAGTAAGGTGCCTTGCAGTGATGGTGTCGCGGTTAGGAGAGCTGAAAATAAACGTTATATTTTCCTTATGGGCGGGTCCAATGATATTCTTATGGGGAGAGATGAAACGTATTGTTTTAAGAAAATGATAGAGCTCATCGCCTGTGCTCGTTCTAAAGGAGCTACACTGATAGTGGGACTGCCACCGCAAATCGATTTTGATATGGCTGGTCTCGATTTGATCATGGTGCGATATATTGAATTACTTAAACAGTATTGTGCTGAACAACATATTGATACTATCGATTTTTACCGTGTAATCCATGATGCGGATATGCAAGGTAAACTCGTATTTGCCGGAGACGTGCACCCTAATGAGCCAGGTTACGCATTGATGGCTGAGAAAGCAAAAAAGGTACTCGCGCGATTGTTGTAGTCGCGTGAGTACCTTTTTAAATGCCTTAATGCTTTACTATTATTTTAATCGCTTATAGTCCGATATAAGTGAATAAATATCTTCCTTGGCAATTGATGTGCCCCATAATAGATAAGGGATTCCATAAAAGATTGTAATTAGGCTTAAATAATAAGGGCTAGATTCTTGAATACCCCAATAGGATAGAAGCGGAAATACAATACAGAAGGAATAAAGCATAAGTATTACAAGGAAGCCCATGATTATAAAAATAGGTAGAATGATACCACCTAATATTATACCTATAATAATGGAAGCTAGAGGTGCTATCAATATCAAAAGCAAAGTGCTTAGTGCACGAAAACATAATGATATCCAACTGACACCATACGGTTTAGTTTTGCTAGGCGTAGTCGTAGTCATAGTTTCCACCTACCTTACTCGTAGCACTAATTTACTTTGCTAGTTTTTAGCTGTCGCAGATGCTAATACTGCGTAAGCCGTGCCTTTCACCAAGTCATAATCAGATTCATTGTTGCTTGCCACAGTGACTGTTACCACAGTGTTATCGCTCAATGCTCCAATTGTTATAGCATATGGTCGTTGGTCTCCGTTAGGGGCAGATACAAAGCCACTTTTGAGTCCGATGAATATATTTTTACTATCAATATATTCATAGTTAGCATCAGTTTTCACACCATCGTACATTTCGTTGTAGGCGAATAATGTTTGCAATTCATTATCCGAGGCAAAGTGTTTTTGTTGTAAAGTTTTCAAGACGATAGCAGCATCAGCTGGTTGTTTCAATTGAATAGTCGTGCGCAATGCTTGGCCATTGACGATGGATTCGTTTACAACATTAGTGGTGAATGTGCTAGCAGTAGCGCCGTTCCCTGTGCTATAGGAATTCGATGTGCTCACATTATAACCAGTTGTTTTTGCTGGCAATTTAAATGTATATGTGGAGTTGTTGAGTGTCACATCAAAGGCGTTTTGTGAATTTTCATCATACCGAGATTGCCATTTTGCTACTTCGCTACCCCGTATGGCTGTTGCGTCAGGAACGCGCATGATGGTAGACTGGCTCAATGAGGTGATAGCAGGCTTGTTTGCACTAGTTGTAGTTGCGGCTACTTTATTAGATGCTTCCTTGGTGACAGGCATGCTTTCAGAGAAACCGATGGAATCGTCCGCAATTGTTTCTGCATCCTCATCTACTACGATGGAGCTAAGGTTTACATTACCCACATCGGTGTTATCTAATACAGATGTGTAATTATTGGCGGTATTGCGAGTGGTAGTTGTGGTGTTTTTACCATTATTTAAAATAATGCTGGATGTGGTGTAGGAACTAGAATCCATAGTGGTCATACGATTTGGATTACCAGTACCATTTTTGATATAACTAGGAGCTTCGACGGATGCTGCTTGGTCGAGTGCATTAGCGGAGGCCTCCATTTGTTGCTGAGATTGTTTTAATAGTGTTTGTAAATCCTTGAAGGATGCGCTAGTTGTATTGTCTGCGGCGAACGCAGCGAATGGTACTGTTGTCATAGCGATAACAGCGAGCGTTGTTAATACGTTTTTTTTCATTATGTTCATCTCCCAAAATTGTAATGTTATACGTCTATTATAGCACACGATGACTATGAAATTATTATGAAATATCCCGCTCGATGGGCATAAAATTCCTCATCAGGTGGTGTATAATAAATGTATATATATTTGTGAAAGCTAGGAGGCAACGATGAACCTCACTATGTATATCGGACGGGCTGGCACGGGTAAAAGCTTCGCCTGTTATGAGCGTATCCGAGAAATAATTGAACAAAACCCAGGGGAACCAATCATTTTACTCGTTCCAGAACCTGCTACATACAAGGTAGAGCGGGAGCTTGCTGAATTTATGCCAAATGGCGGTTTTACAACGGTTCGTGTCGTTGGTTTTGGGCGCTTGGCGTATCAAGTATACCAATCCATTGGTACCGTTAAGGAACAATCGCGCAGTATTTCTGCAGTAGGCCGTAATCTATTATTGCGCCTCATTATGAAGCGTTATAATGCAGAACTCGGTGTTCTGTCTCAAGCGGCGAAACGACCTGAGTTCTCTGACGTATTACAAGGGTTATTTTCTGAATTCAAATCCTTCCGCGTTGAAGCTAGTGATTTAGCAAAGGGTGCCGAGCAGGTACATTCCGAGTCGTTGGCGAGAAAACTTGCTGAGCTAGCGAAACTCATGGAGGCTTACGAAACCGAATTAGCCAAACATGGTGAAAGCGATTTAGATCCACTTATCGAGCTTGTACAAGCCCTGCCAGAATCACCATTAATGACAAATGCCCATGTATTCGTAGATGGTTTCCATTGGTTTACACCGGTTCACTATGAACTATTGTATACTTTGTTTGATTTGGCAAAGGAATCTGTCATAACAGTTAATCTTCCGGTAGACCCAAAGGAACGAATGAAACATCGAAATCGAGGGGCACTATTCAGCCGTCCTCGTGAAATTTATGATACCCTTCATGAGCGCTATGGAAATCAGATTAATGAACGCACCTTCGATAGTGCAAAACGTTTTGAGGCGCCTGTTTTGACAGCCTTGGAACAGGAATTCTTTGCCAGTCCTGTGCGGTCCTCAAACAATACCGTTGGGCTCACACAAATTCCCCTTATAAAAGGCTATAACCGTGACTGTGAAGCCGATGAGGTGTGCCGACATATCCTCCACTACATGGAACAACCCCGTGCACGGTGGCGTGATGTAGGCATTATGCTGCGCGAATCCGAAACCTATGGGGATACCTTAGAAAAAGCGCTCACACGCTATGAAATTCCCCATTTCATCGACCGTCAACGACCTATGAAAACACATCCATTGTCTGAGTTTTTAGCAGATATATTCGAAATTGTTCGCTCTAATTATGGACATGATGTATTATTCCGTTGGTTAAAAACAGATTTATTGCCTGTTACTCGTGAAGAGGTAGATGAATTAGAAAATTATTGCTTGGAATTCGGTATACGTCATTACCAATGGGAAAAGGAGTGGACCTATACACGAGGAGTCAATAGTGCCTTTCTGAAGGGGCCTCAATTGGATGAGGACGGAAATCCTATCAAATTTGCTGAGGAAATTCGGTTAGAACGGGTCAATACGACACATAAAAAAATTATGGACGCCTTGGAGCCTTGGTTTGAATTTGCCCTTGAACCACATACAGGCCGCGAGTGGTGCTCTAAACTCTATGAAGTGTTAGAGAATTTTGAGGTGCCCACACAATTGTATCAATGGGCGCAAGAGGCAGAGCAGGCTAATGATTTAGAGGCGAAGGCTAGTCACGAGCAAATGTATAGTGCCGTGATGAGCTTCTTTGATGAAGTGATGGCTATTGCTGATGAGGACGAATTGACTCTAGATGAAATGGCCCTTCTCATGGAAGAAGGTCTAGAGGACGTAAATTACTCTATGATTCCACCGACCCTTGATCACGTGGTGGTAACGACGGTGGAACGTGGATATAGTCAGTCCTGGAAACAAGTGTTTGTCATGGGGCTCAATCAAGGTATATTCCCACAGAGTATGGGAGACGAAGGACTTATTAAGGACCGCGAGCGGGAAGAATTAGCTAGTGTTGGTATTACCCTCGCTGAAGGGGCATTGCCGAAGGCCTTCAACGAGAATTTCTTGTTTTATTTGGCTTGTACGCGGGCGAAACAGCAATTAACATTATCCTTTGCTGGTGCCGGTACAGAGGGTGATGCCATGGAGAGTGCCCTCGCGGTGAAACGCTTGCAAAACATGGCGTACTGCTCCAAGGAAACCTTTGTGCCCCTCAGCATTCAAGAGGATACTGAGTCCGATTATTTATGGCGCCCTAATCAGAGCTTAGCGTTGTTATCCTCTCGTTGGGCGGAACTCCTAGGAGGAGAATCCGTATCTCCTGTATGGTGGGGGCTCTATAACTGGGCCTGTGAAAGCACCGTCTATCGTCCACGCCTCGCAGAGGTGACTCGTGGTATTCGAGATAATAATGCGGTACCGCTCATAGATCAAGACGTTATTAATGGATTATTCCTCAAGGATAATTACATGAGTGGCTCTGTGACGCGGTTGGAACGATTCCAACAATGTCCGTTTAGTTTCTATGCTCAATATGGACTCAAACTGGAGGAACGACCTATTCGGACCTTTGGGGCACCTGAAATTGGGACATTCTTGCATGAAAATTTGCGCCGTTTAGGGGAGCATCTATTAGAGCAAAATAGACAATGGCGTGACTTAGATGACGAGGAACGCAATACCCTATGTGAACAAGTGGCAACGGATCTTATCAACGAAGATGTATACATGAAGGAAGAAAGTGATGCGTACCAAAAACAAGTACAACAACGCTTGATTCAAACGTTAAAACGTACGGTGTACCGTCTTACAGACTGGTCGAAGAAAAGTGACTTTAATACGGTGTACCTGGAACAATCATTTGGTGGTTATGACGGTTGGCCGTCCATTGATGTAGCCTTGGGTAATAATCGGTTCTTGAAATTGCGTGGTCAAATCGACCGTGTTGATGAATATATGTATGATGGGCAAACTTATGGGGCTGTTATCGATTATAAATCAGGCGGTACAAGGGTATCGGGACAAGAGGTGTACTATGGTCTCAAGCTACAGCTCATGACGTACTTGCTAGCCTTAGAATCATCGGGTAAAACGAAGGAAACTAATTACTCTATCCTTCCCGCTGGTGCTATTTATACGTATGTGAAAAGTCCACAAATCAAGGCGGATGGACCGGTAACAAAGGCTGAAGCCGCTGAACTATCCATGGTACAAGATGATATTAAAAATAGTGGTTATTTTGCTGATGATCCGGAAATTTTGATGCACATGGATGACATCCAACCTGGTGCGAAATCTTCACCATATGTGCCTGTTCGTATTACTGCAAAAGGGGCCATTCATGGCAGCGATAAATATAAGGTTAAGAGTACTGATGAATTTAATCTCATGACTGAATATGCATCTCACGTTATGGCTGAGGCAGGCCAAAAAATCGGTCATGGTGAATTCCCTATCAAACCTTACAATATAGATAAACGAATTCCTTGTACATATTGTGATTACCGCACCGTATGTCGTTTCGATAGTACCCAAAATAGCTATAATTATTTACAAAAATTAGATGAAAGTACGGCATTGGATAAAATGCGTGAGGCCTTGGGAAAAGGAGGTGACAATGATGAAATGGACAGCTGATCAACAGGCAGCCATTGAGGCACCAAAGGATAGTGTCTTAGATGCACAGACCTTGCTCGTTGCAGCAGCGGCAGGTTCCGGTAAAACAGCGGTATTGGTTGAACGTATTATTTCTCGCTTGAAAGATACAACGAATCCTCTATCCATTCAAGAGTTATTGGTGGTGACTTTCACCAAGGCGGCGGCCGCAGAAATGAGTGCTCGTATTGGTGTAGCCCTAGCAAAAGAACTAGAGGCTACGGGCGATGAAGAATTAGAAAAACAACTGAATCTATTGCCATCAGCCCATATTTCAACATTGCACTCCTTCTGCCAGTGGGTCATCAAAAGTTACTTTTACCATCTCGATATGAATCCATTGTTCCGCATTGGGAATGAAGGGGAAATGCAGCTCATGAAGCAAGAGGTGCTCAGTGAAATTGTGACGAAGGCCTATGAGGAGGATACGTATCATATATTTGAATTGGCGGATATGTTTAGTAATGACAAGTCTGACGAACAGTTGTATGAACGTATTTTGCGGCTCTATCATTATGCGATGGCCCAAAGCAATCCGAATTTGTGGCTCCAGCAAATCGTAGAGCGCTATCGTGAGATCCAAACATTGCCTCTTGTGGAAACGATGTGGGGCAAACATTTTTGGGCTGAGCAAGCAGAAACAATTGAAAATTTAGTGGCCAATTGTAATACTATGCAAGAATTGCTGGAAATACCAGGCGCTCCTGAGCCATGGGAAAAATTATTGGATGCCATATTGCCGAGCGTAAAATCCTTGGTGGAGGCTACAGATTGGCAATCCATGCATGAGGCGGTACAGCAGGTGCAAACCATTAAGTACGGTACTGCATCCAAAACAAAGGCATTTAAGGATGGCACTATCGATGAGGCACTAGCGGCCAGGTTCCAAGCCTTGCGCAATCAGGCAAAGGATACGCTGACGGCTATGTCATCAGGTGTATTTACTCTCACGGAAGACGATTGGAAATCCCAAATTGAATCTCAAATTCCTATCATTGAAGGCTTGGTAAATATTACTATACATTTTCGCAAGGCTTTTGAAGCGGCGAAACAAGCAGAGGGGTTACTAGATTTTTCTGACCTGGAACATTTATGTTTAAAACTCTTGATTGAGCCTGGTACAGAGGGCAATCCACAACCGTCCTCAGTGGCCCTTGAATTGCAACAGGCTTTCAAAGAGGTCATGGTCGATGAATACCAGGATACGAATGGCGTTCAAGAGGCTATCGTTAACCTCGTGTCTCATAAGGATAATCGGTTCTATGTGGGTGATGTGAAACAATCCATCTATGGTTTCCGTATGGCGGACTCTACGTTGTTCATGAATAAATATAAAACCTATGGCGGTGTGGACGACGTAGAACGGCGTATCGACTTGGCGCAGAACTTTCGTTCTGATGAAAATGTACTGCGCGTGACGAACTTTATTTTCTATCAAATCATGACCGAGTCGGCTGCTGAACTCACCTATGGTGAAAGAGAGTCCCTCGTACCAGGTCGTATTGTTGATGATGCTCCGGCTGAATGGATAGGCGGCGATGTGGAATTACATCTCATTGATGTATCAAAAGAGGCCATGGAAAGTAGTAGTAATGCAATAGGCGCCAGTGATGATGAAGGCGATGAGCCTGAAAATGAGGAGCGCGAGCTAGGTTTTATTATTGAAAAAATACTGGAGCTAAAACATAATGGGTCCCTAGTACAGGAAAAGGACGGCTCCTTCCGACCTCTTGAGTGGCGAGATATTGTTATATTGCGACGTTCTCTAGCAGGTAAGGGTAATCGCATGGTTGAAGCTATGCGTAATGCAGGAATCCCAGCCTATGTCAATGAGGCATCTGGTTATTTTGAGGCCTTAGAGATTCAAATGATGTTGTCTTTGCTATCCATCATCGATAATCCAGAACAGGATTTACCAATGGCGGCTATTTTGCATTCTGGACTGGTAGGTCTTGATGCCAATGAATTAGGTCATATTCGGTTGCTTGGCAAACAATTGCCTCCTAATTCGGCACCTAATCGAACTTCGTTGTGGTCGTTGTTACCAATCTATGCTGAACAAACTGGTGATACTCGTATCACGCAATTTGTGGCGGATATCGAACGGTGGCGCACATTGTCTCGTCGCCAAGGTGTGGCTGAATTGCTGTGGGATATTTATGAATCTAAGGATTATGTAAACTATGTAGGGGCCATGCCGAATGGTTTGGTGCGCCGTGCTAATGTAATGGCTCTCTATGAAAGAGCCAAAGATTACGAAAATGGAGGTTTCCGAGGATTATTTAGATTCCTTCGCTTTATTGAAAGTCTTCGTGATGCGGGACAAGATTTGAGCGTTGCTAATGTGGTGAGTGAGGCGGATAATGTAGTTCGTATTATGACCATTCATAAATCCAAAGGTCTTGAATTCCCTGTAGTATTCCTATCGGGGATACAAAAACAGTTTAATATGCTCGATTTGCGTAGCAATATGCTGCTCCACAAAACAGCAGGTATGGGTTTACAAGGGTACTATCCAGAGTATCGTGTGGTCTATCCATCTATGCCTTGGCTCTATAGTAAACGTGTCTTAGAACTGGCTTTGAAAGCAGAGGAACAGCGTATTCTCTATGTAGCACTCACACGGGCACGGGATAAATTATTCCTTACAGGCTTTGTGAAAGGATTAGACGGTCGTGCAGAATCCCTAGGGGCACCGGCTATCGCTTGTGAAGAACAATCACTACCGAAGGATTTAATTACCAAGGCAAACTCCTATCTAGATTGGATTATTATGGCCTTTGCTCGTCATCTCGATGGGGGTAATTTAATTCGCTCTATCGTGGAAGCTGAAACAGTGGGAAATCTAGATTTGCTAGATAAGCGATGCAAAATCAAGGTAGAACTCCATAATGGTGCTGACTATGGTCAATTAGATCGTAAGGTAGATGTAGATGACGATGTGGTGACACGCGTGGGTGCATTAGAACCAGTAAATGCGGTCACATTGGATGAGACAATAGCCAAACGATTTGACTTCCACTATGAATACCAAGAGGCTACGCAACGGGTTGCTAAAATCTCTGTAAGTGAATTAAAACGAAGATTTGCAGAACGCGATTTGGAAGCGGTAGAGGCTACGGAGGTAGTGAGTACAGAAGTAGCAGTTAATAAAACTATTCCAACAAATATTGAAGCTAATCAAACTATTTCCTCAAATGCTGAAAAGACTGATTTACCGAACTTTCACCAAGCTGTTCAAGATTCCATATTTGGCCGTAAGCCAGTGATCTTGGAACATGATGCGGAGCAGGTGACTGGAGCGCAATGGGGTACGTTGATGCATGAGGCGATGCAGTGGTTGCCAGTGCAAACGTATACAGTAGATTCTATGACAACGATGCTCGATAAATTGACTCGGAATGGTCGTTTTACGAAGGAGGAACGAGCCTTGCTCAATGACAAGGCCTTGTATGAATTTTTTCATTCTGATCTCGGACAGCGCTTGGTTTCATCAAATCGTGTGGAACGAGAATTACCATTCAGTATGCTCTTTGATGGACAACGGGTGTACAAAACATTGGAGTTCGGCGAGCAGCTGTTCCTGCAAGGGATTGTGGATACGGTGTTCCAAGAGGGCGATGCTTGGGTTCTGGTGGATTATAAAACGGACCGCGTCAAGAGCCCTGATGAACTCGTGAGTCGTTATAAAATACAAATGGAACTCTATAAAGAGGCCCTAGAACGATTAACGGGGATGAAAGTAAAAGAAAGCTATATTTATAGTTTCCGTTTGCGAGAGTCTGTTAAGATATAGAGTACTCAATCTGACTGGACATTAAATTAGCATTGCGTTGAATGCGGATTGCATATAAATAGCAGATAGCTTGAATTTTCACAATTACATACAAAAACAAGGACGGCGTTGAGGAGAATGCAGTCCTTGTTTTATATTGAGGTTTTGTGAAGTTTTATTTTGCTGCTTCGTAGTGTTTGTTTACAACGTCCCAGTTAACAACGTTCCAGAACGCGGAGATGTAGTCTGGACGAACGTTTCTGTATTTCAAGTAGTAGGCATGTTCCCATACGTCTAATGCTAATACAGGTGTTTTTCCTTCGCTAGCAGGTGTATCTTGGTTAGCAGTGGATACGACTTCTAATTTGCCGTTGTTTACAACGAGCCAAGCCCAGCCGGAGCCGAAACGAGTAGCCGCAGCTTTGTTGAATTCAGCTTGGAATGCCTCAAAGCTACCGAAAGCTTCGTCAATAGCAGCAGCGATAGGACCAGTTGGTGCACCACCAGCATTAGGGCCCATTACTTCCCAGAAGAAAGTGTGGTTAGCATGACCGCCACCATTGTTGCGAACAGCTGTACGAATTGCTTCTGGAACTGCGTCGAGGTCTGCAACTAATTCATCAACAGATTTAGTTACTAATTCAGGGTAATTCTCAACTGCAGCATTTAAATTTGTTACATATGCATTATGGTGTTTATCATGATGGATACGCATTGTTTCTTCATCAATATGCGGTTCTAGGGCATTAT
Source organism: Veillonella absiana (assembly GCF_032970865.1). Taxonomy (NCBI): domain Bacteria; kingdom Bacillati; phylum Bacillota; class Negativicutes; order Veillonellales; family Veillonellaceae; genus Veillonella; species Veillonella absiana. The sequence goes on from NZ_JAWJZB010000004.1 coordinate 156,681, forward strand.
AATCATAAGGTAGTTCAGGTAATGTGTAAGCCATGATAGCCTCCTTGTTAACTTTTAAAATGATAATTAATATCTTTAATAAAAGTATAGCAAAGATAGATCTAATTGTCTAGAAGTGAATTTGTAAATTTCGATATAGAGTTTTGCAAGAGGTTATTATAGATTGTAACTATTGATTATATAGGTAATATAAAAATCGGATCATTGCTGTGTTATGGCAATGATCCGATTTTTTATGTTATCTTCTATAATTCATTTTTAATCTTTACCCCATGTTCCAACGGGCCACTGCCTTGGCCCAAATCAAGCATAGCACTCAATGTAAGGGAGATATAGCGTTTAGCACGTTCAATGGATTCGAGGAGGGGATATCCTTTGGCCAAGTTAGAGGCGATTGCACTAGATAATGTGCAGCCTGTGCCATGGGTGTTAGGATTCTGAATACGTTGGCCTGTAATCCAGTGAATACCATTGGCATCATAGACTAAATCGTTAGCGTCATTGATTGTATGACCACCTTTTAGTAAGATGGTACAACCATATGTATCGAAAATAGTTTTTGCTGCGTGTTCCATATCAGCGGCTGTTTTTATACTTTCACGAGAAAGAATTTCTGCCTCTGGAATGTTCGGAGTGATTACTGTGGCCAGTGGTAATAGATCATTTACCAACGCATCTAGGGCGTTTTCATCGATGAGGCGGGCCCCACTGGTGGCTACCATAACTGGATCTAGAACCACAGGTTTTGCATCGTATTGGCGTAATTTTTCAGCAACCACTTGGATGAGTTCTTTGGTGGATAGCATACCTATTTTTACTGCATCAGGGCGAATATCCGTGAATACTGCATCTAATTGTTCCCCTAGGAATTGAGGGGTTGTATTGAAAATAGATGTAACACCTGTAGTATTTTGGGCGGTTAATGCTGTAATAGCACTCATGCCGTACACATGGTGGGCCATCATCGTTTTTAAATCTGCTTGAATGCCGGCACCACCGCTAGAATCACTGCCCGCAATGGTAAGGGCTGTGTGAGGGAGGACCATACGATTTGCTTTTTGGGCGATGCGAGATGTTTTTGTTTCGATATCCGCATCGTTGAAAATATCGCTGATAATGGCAAATCCTGCAAGACCAGTTGTATCGAGTTGGTCCATATTGGACTCAGTGATACCGCCGATGGCTACGACAGGAATGGGGATACTGCGACAAATCGTTTCGAATGCTTTGTGACTGAGTGGTGTGGCATCGTTTTTTGTACCTGTTGCGAATACGGCACCAGAACCTACATAATCGGCGCCTTCCTCGTAGGCACGAATAGCGTCGTCTAATTTATTAGCAGTGAGACCGATGATAACATCGTCGCCTAGAATTTTGCGGGCCTCCGCAATCGGCATATCGTCTTGGCCGATGTGAACGCCATCAGCCTTGATGTCTGCGGCGAGCTGTACATTATCGTCAATCAAAAAAGGCACATTGTATTGTTTACAAAGTGCCTGAATTAATAGGGCCTCTTCACGCATCAATTCAGGTGTTATGGTTATCGTTTTTGTTGAATCTTTCGGGTCAATGATGGATCCTTTGCGGCGCAATTGAATGATGGTAGCGCCACCCTTTAGTGATTGTTCTACTTGGTCGGCTAATTCTTGACCAGTTGGGTACGTTGGTGGTGTGATAACATAAACTGCTAATTGTGAACGTGTGAGTTTCATAGTGGCCTCCGTTGGCATTATCCAAATCAGGTTGCGGGTAAAAGCTTTGCTTACTCTCAGCTCGTTAGAGCTCCCCTCTATTGAATATGTAGTTTTAATAAATACGTATTTACAGTTTGCAATTAAACTTGCTATATATCCCTTTTTGGTAGACAAAAAAAGTATGTAATTCATTATACCTTTAGTATATGCTTATATAACTATTTTTTTGTTGGTGCATACACACGCAATACGCCAGGTAATACCTTCATATCTAGGGGCATACAAGGACCTTTGTCACCATCGATATTGGTTGGGAAATTTTCTACATCGGATAGTAATTCAATACGCGCTTGCTGGACTTTCAAAATCGTAGCATATCTAGAGTTATAAATGGAACCGCTCATGATGAGTGGTAAAACGCTTAAAATATCCATGATGAAATATTCTTTAAATATGATGATACGCATGTAACCGTCATCGACGCTAGCACTAGGCATAAAGCGTTCAAAGCTGGATACTACATTGGTCAGTAATGCTAAGACGAGGGGAGATTTACAGACGAAATCATGATCCTCTGTAACAATATGATACGTATAGTCTTTGGTGGTAAACAGTGCTTGACCAGCTCGCAAGAAATAGGCGAGCGGCCCTAGAATTTGTTTTTCCTTTGGCGATACTTCTTCTACCACCTTAGGTATTACACCAGCAGCGACGTTATTACAGAAATAGCGATCGTTGCAATGGCCGATATCGATAGAGCGAATATTGTCATGTGAAAGTGCACGAATTGCCTCAAGAGGTCGTCTTGGGATATTTAGGGCCCGCGCCATATCATTTACAGTACCTACGGGAATGAAACCAAAGTTTGTATTGAACCCACCTTGGGCGATACCGTTGACAGTTTCGCTAACAGTACCATCACCACCCATACAGAATACAGCGTTAAAACCAGCTTCCGTGGCCTCACGAGCGAATCGAGTGGCATCACCATCACCGGCGGTAAATTTTACTTCAATTGTGTCGAATAGAGTGCTTAACTTCCACTCTAATTCCATAACGTATCGACGCGCAGCACCGCCACCAGATACGGGATTTATGATGACCAAACAACGACTCATGGTGCAAACCTCTTCTAGATTGATGAGTAACTATCAAATAAAACTGTCTGTTAAATTGACAGTCAAACGTACAGTTCGTATAATGAGATTGATGTGCACATATAGATGTTTTAGATATCCTCTAGCACATACTTACCCCTTATATTATACCTGTATTCCACATTTAGTGAAAGCGGAAAAGTATAGTAAATTTCATTTGTCTAGATTAGATAGAAGTGAGCGATTATTGTGGCTAAAAAAGAAGCGTATAAATTACAAGCAGTAGATTCTATTGAACGTTTACCATTAAGTGAGCAAGTATATATCACCTTAAAGCAAGCTATTTTACGAGGTGATCTTCAACCAACAGAAAAGTTGAACGAAGTAAAAATCGCAGAACAATTAAAAGTGAGTGCTACGCCAGTACGTGAAGCATTCCGTAAGTTGGCAAAGGATAACCTCGTTGTTATCGTGCCTTGGAAAGGTGTAACTGTAAAAGGTGATACCCCAGAAGAAATCGTTGCCTTGTACCAATGCCGCGAAGTAATGGAAGGCTTAGGTGCGCGCCTTTGTGCTGAACGTGCTACAGAGGAACAAATTGAAGAGTTAAAAACATTAGCAATTGAGATGCATAGTATCGAAGATGCAAGAGAACGTGTAGAAGTGAATAGTCGTTTCCACTCTATGATTTCTACAATCTCTGGAAATGATAGTGTAGTAGATTATCTAGCTGATTTCCGCGAACGTGTAAACCGTGATATGTACATCAGCTCTTTTAATTCTGGCCGTACGCGCGAATGTGATGATGAGCATGATCACATTATCCAAGCTATTGAAAATCATGATGGTGAAGCTGCAGAAGCAGCTATGCGTTTACATATTCGGAATGCCTTTGTGTTTAAGAAGGCGACTGCTGAAATTGCGGAAAGGGCTAAAGAAGCTAAAACCGAATTATAATTTTATGGGCCCCGCATTATATCCTCATTTATGGAGTCTAGATCTATTCTATAATTTGTAGTAGTTTTACAAAGATATTTTATGTTTAGTAAGATTTCTATAGAAAATCATTTTTATGTTTTTTAACAGTGGACAAATGTAGATTTATGCAAAAATGTAATTAAATATAATTAAAAAGAATGATGTAGATTATATATAGTTTTATAAGTATAAAATTAGTTGTAAAAAACATGTATTAATTAGTTACATAAATATGTTTATTTGTAAAACTCATTAATAAGTACTCTTTACAAGGACATTTTATTTGTGCTATACTCTCTTTGGATATACTTCCTAGTATATCTGGGGCAATCCCCTAAAGCCCCATGACATTTGATTTGCATTCAAATGTTCTCTCTCTTTTTTCTCAAACATAAAAGCCCCGACTTTAGTCGGGGCTTTTATGTTGTCTAGAATGTTTTGTATACTGAGCAATCATATAGGTTTCACAGACTTTATAGTCACGGCTCTTAATCTGTAATAATTGACCGGTGTCTACATCGAGAGCATCAGCTAATTTAAATAATACTTCAATAGAAATTCCAGGTATACCAACACCTGACTCTAACTTGCTAAGATAGCTCCGGCTGATGCCTACTTGCTTAGCAAGTTCTTTTTGTGTAAGCGCTGCAGCCATGCGGAGTGCAGAAATTTTACGAGCCAAGCAAAGGTATTTTAATTTCATTTCCGGTGTTTGATAGGTGGTTGTTTTTAAATATGGGCAAGATAAACTTGGTTTTGTCATACTGAACCTCCTTGAATCTAATAATGATTACCATGGTGCGTTACAATTGTTTTGAATCATGCGTTGTTTTTTCTTTGTCATCTATATGCTTCTGTGTAAATATAGTATACTGAGATAGTGCGTTAGGGTCTAATCAGTAGTTTGTCTAAAATGAGCATATTTTATGCAAAAATACCCCTAAAAATGCAAAAATTTGATTTATTTGCAATACTTTTTGTGGAAAGTGTACAATTTTATGGAAAAATTTTTAGCCATTGCTCTCGGTGGTGCATTAGGTGCTATACTTCGGGTCTATGTTAGCGAAGGTGTGATGCACAAAATAGGCCTAGCATTTCCGTATGGAACGATGGCCGTTAATCTAATAGGATGTTTGCTCATTGGATTATGTTTAGGTGCTTATATATTGCGACCGGACTGGCCAGAATGGATTCGATTCTTGCTAGTAGCAGGTGGTCTAGGGGCGTTTACGACGTTCTCTACATTTGCCTTTGAATTATTGGATTTATTATTAGGTGGTCAATATGGACAGGCACTGATGTATGGTGGCATACAACTAATAGGTGGATTACTGCTCTGTTGGGTGGGGATTTTAATCACCCGAGCAGTGTTATAGAATAGCGAGGTTATTATGAAACAAATTGCAGTGCAAGACGCAGTGGGGCAAACACTGTGCCATGATATTGTGCGTATTGTGATTGGCGAGGTGAAGGACACGCCGTTCCGTCGTGGTCATGTCATTACAGAACAAGATATTCCAGCCTTGCTTGATTTGGGTAAGGAGCATATTTATATTATGGAACCAGAGGACGAGGGCTATCTCCATGAGGAGGACGTGGCTCGTGCTCTATTCGATATCGCTGCAGGATCTAATATGCATGCTAGCGATATGGCACAAGGTAAACTCGAGGCCATTGCTGATGTGGACGGCTTGCTCAAGGTTGATGTGGACCGTTTGCATGCCATCAATAGCATCGGCGAATTGACGATAGTTACAAAATTAAATAATTCTCCTGTGAAAGCCGGCGAAAAATTAGCTGGTATGCGTTGTATTCCTTTATTATTAGAGGAAGAACAAGTAGTAGATGCTCGTAAGATTTGGAATCAAGAACCGATTTTAAATGTAAAATCTTTTGTTCGTAAAACAATGGGTATCGTCACCACCGGTTCTGAAGTATTTGAAGGACGTATTAAAGATGCTTTCACGGCCATTATTGAAGAGCGTTGCGCCCCATACGGTGTGACAAAAATCGCCCACGAAATCGTAATGGATAATACGGATAATATCGTAGCGGCCATTGAAAAGGTGAAAGCCGCTGGAGCTGATATTATTTTTTGTACTGGAGGGATGAGTGTAGATCCTGATGATTTAACACCTGGCGCCATCTCCCGATACGCTGAACGCGTTGTAACCTATGGATTGCCAGTATTGCCTGGTTCCATGGTGTGCATCGCTTACGCTGCAGATGGTACACCAATTCTAGGCGTACCTGGTGGCGTTCTGTTCAGCAAACCAAGTGCCTTTGATGCATTGGTGCCACGACTTATTGCTGATGATGAAATTACAAAAGAGGATTGCATTGCCATGGGACATGGCGGGTTCCTAGGATAATAGTTTCCGTTTAGGTGAGTATCCGCTCATTGGGGTCATCATTAAATGAGCGTAATAAATGCTTTGCATAACTTAAATATAATACATAAAGCCACTGACCGGATAAAACCGAATCAGTGGCTTTGTTGTATTAAAAGGATTTTTTCCCTAATGTAGGGTGTTCACAACGTTTCAGTGTGAGTTTATCAATCATGTGAATGGCCTCAGGTAGTGTTAAGTCTACACGACCTTTTGGGGATTCCATAACGGCGAGAGGATTCTCCGCACTGACTTCGCCGGCAGGGAGGTAAATATATTCTTGGTTCGCTGGATCGCCAAAGATATAGCCAGCTTGTAGATGTTCTTGGTGAATGCGACTCATGGGGTCTCCTAGAATGTGTTTAAATAGTAGTTTGCACTATGAATTTTAATCTAATAGCACAAGTGTTATAAAATCTGTTTCAATGTGAAATTCATATAATCGGCGGATACGAGATGTAACTGGGTGTCGCCCCAATTAGATACGATACGTTTAAAAGATATTTGGTCATGTAAATGGCCGAATATACAGTGCTTTACATTATATTTTTCAATTAATTCCGTAAAGCCAGAGGCTTCGTTACAATCATTGAATGGGGGATAGTGTAGTAAGAGAATCTTCATATCTGTATCGCCCATTTCTTGAAGAGCAGCCTCGGTACGCATGAGTTCTCGTTCGTAAATGGAACGGTCCTCCTCCTCCTTGAAGGCAGAATCGTTAGGACAGAGATAACCACGAGAACCGCCAAAGGCAATAGTTCCTCCGCTTGAGATAGGTATGGAGCGCGTCTCTAAATTGTCAGGTACGCTAGCATCACTTGCGGAATTAGTGAATACACTAGCATTACTTGTAAATGGTACAATTACGCTATGGCCTTGTAAAAATGCAATGCCCTTATTCGTAGCTGTGTCCATTTTTTTGACGCTAGACCACCAATAATCGTGATTACCACGAATCATATATTTTTGACCGGGAAGGGCCATTATCTCTTGTAAATCAAAGAGGGCTTGTTCTAGGCGAAGGGCCCAAGAAATATCGCCTACAATAAAGACGATATCTTCATCTGTCACTCGGCTACGCCAATCTTTCTGAATATTTTCCCAGTGATTGCTCCAATGGGGGCCGAACACATCCATCGGTTTTGCCGGCGGATTGCCAGATAAATGAAGATCGCCGATGGCAAAAACTTTCATAAAAACCTCGTAGGTAAATGCCATGATCTAGGTTGAATTCAGATTAACACCAACCAGATTTAGCACAAAATAATATATTTATAATTTTGGAGCAAAAAGATATTCTGCTATTTTAAATAAGTATTGAGCTCTTGTTTGATGAGTTCCGCGCGCGCATCGTCGCAAGTTTGGACGATTTTGTAACCTACGTAGAGTGGTGTCGTTACATAGCGCGGCACAACCTTAATGTAATAATATCCATCTTCGATGTTGTAAAAGAAATAATTGTATGATTGGGAACGCTTTGCCATGGTATTGAGCAAATATTGCAAGGTTTGCTGTAGGCGCAATGTAACTTGGCTACGAGAGGCAAGTGGTTTGAAGCGGATATTATACTCAAAAAATCCAATTAATGGTTTTTGAGATAGTGTTATTGTTACATCCTGATCCTCGTACATAAGCCAGCCTTCAAAATGTTGGCTCATTACATCTTCACGATAATCATAATCGCGCAATCCTATAATTTGACTATGCGGATGGCGAATAGATCCACCGGACATAGGGCCGTGATTTTTGAAGTGTAAAACCGATTTAAACTCCTTAGAACTCATGGTTTCTTGCCATTTTTTTATGCAATAGCTTAAAATTTTTGTCGCTTCTTGATGAGAATATAGGGAGAATTCACCTTGATCATCATCGGTTTCAATGATTAGCGTGGGCCAAGTATTTTTTAGAACTGGGTATTTATTCATAAGCCAAATCATATGGCCTTTTTTATCCAATATATTTGTTAAATTTTCTACATCGCAAAAGGGACAGCGAATGGCAGAATTTGTCATATTAAAAGGTTTTGTACGTCCAAGAGCGATATCAAATATCAATGGTTCGTTCATAGTACCTCACAAATTTGTATCATAAAAACTTAATGTCTATCTTTAATAATACCATAAATAACTGGTTTCGCGGTGATGAAAGGCGAAATTTAGTATGAAATAAATTGAATAGTATTAGCTGAAATTGGAATACTAAATACTTTCTATTATGGATAGCGTATAGAAATAAATAGATATATAATGAATAGTAAGCATAATTTTTAGGAGGCACTATGAGACCTACAACCTTGGTTTTTCCGATAGATGAACATAATCGAATATTGTTAGGCTGTAAAAAACGTGGATTTGGACAAGGGAAATATAATGGTTTTGGTGGTAAAATCGAGCCTGGAGAAACGTTCCGACAATGTGCAGTGCGCGAATTATATGAGGAATCTGGTCTCGTGGCGAACCCACAGGATTTAGAATGTGTAGCTCTTTTTGACTTCCAATTCCCTTTTGATGAGACGTTGACACATATTAGTTACACTTATGTTGTGCGGACTTTCACAGGAGATGTGAAAGAAACAGATGAAATGGAATCACGATGGATTCCAATAGATGAAATTCCCTACGAGCATATGTGGTCCGGGGATCGCGAATGGATTCCGCAGCTACTCAAGGGTGATAAATTAGTGGGAATTATTGCGTTTGATCGCGATAATTCTGGCGTGGATTTGATGAAATTAAATATCGTCGATGAGGTCATGGAGAGCGAACTCGTGGCCCGCATCGATGCGTATATAGAAGAAAATACAGAGGATTTATAGTGAGCAAAACTAACACTGCAGCGCAGGAGCCCAAGTGGGTTCAGCGGTTGCTTGATTGGTATGATGTGAATAAACGCGATTTGCCTTGGCGTGGCGTGGGGGACCCTTATAAAATTTGGGTGTCCGAGGTTATGTCCCAGCAAACTCGCATTGAGGCGATGAAGCCCTATTATGACAACTGGATGCAACTGTTTCCTACCGTTGAGGCGCTGGCTGAGGCCAGTGAGGACGAGGTAGTTCATGCATGGCAAGGTCTAGGCTATTATAGCCGGGCTCGCAATTTGCGCCTTGGCGTGCAAGAGGTGGTGTCAAATTATGGTGGCGTGGTGCCCATGGACCGCAAGTCTATGGAATCCCTCAAGGGCGTCGGTGCCTATACGGCGGGCGCGGTATTGTCTATGGCCTATAATTTGCCAGAGGTGGCCGTAGATGGCAATGTGCTTCGCATCTACGCGCGATTATACAATATTAATGATGATATCCTTGGTGCGGTGGGCAAGAAAAAAATAACCGCTCTCGTGGAGGAAACATTACCGCATGATCGACCAGGCGATTTTAATCAATCCTTGATGGACTTTGGTTCATCCCTGTGCATTCCGAAATCTCCACGTTGCAGTGATTGTCCTATCAACTCCAGCTGTGAGGCCTATGCCAATGGCACTACTGCTGATTTACCGGTGCGTATCAAGAAAACAAAATCCATTACCATTCCTCTCGTGGTGGGCTTGGTGCAGCTAGGTGATTACTATTTGCTGCATAAACGGCCCAACACGGGTTTGCTCCGCTCCATGTGGGAATTCCCTTCTGCGGAGGCCTCTGATTTTTCTGCCGGTGAAAGTCAGTTAAAGGATTTATTAGGTGCGTTAGGTTTTGAACTAAAACTAGATTCAACGATGGTTCGTGAATTAACCCATGTGTTCTCTCATCGGAAATGGGAGATGAAGACTTATCAAGGGACTCTTATCTGGCGTGGTTCTGATGCGGAACAGATTGCTGCTATTCAAACAAAGCTACCTGCTGATTACATGCTTTTACCACGATTAGAGTTTGCTACATATACTTGGGCGGGTCCGCACGGGAAGTTAACTGAATTATGTAAATAAAGGAAATAAAATGACATTAGACGCAATGACGATCCGCATGATTTTTAATGTGGTCATCGTTTTGATAGTGGTAGGAGGATTGACAGGGTTTTGGTACTTGGTGTTAAAACTCCTGCAGCCTGAAAAGAAAATATGGTGGTGGCTTGGCTATATTGTAGTGGTGATTGGACTCGGTGTATCCATGCGACATTTTATTATCAATCAAGTGGAACTGTTTGGTACGAGCAGTTACTTACCATTACAATTACTCCGTACGGAGACGTATGGTTTTATGATGGGTATATTGCTTGCTATACCTGTATTACTTGTAATGCTGGGTATACAATGGCTAGTTAATCGAAATAGTAAATCTGTCGAACCTGAGATGGGTTCTAGCCGTCGTAAATTCTTCCAAACCGCAGCAGTGGCTATTCCTGCAGCTACCATCGGGGGTGCCTCTTATGCCGCTTTCAGAGGGCAAAGTGAAATTAAGGTCACTCATGAAACGTTCAGGTACAAAAATTTGCCGAATGCGTTGCGACATTATAAAATCGCGCAAATTAGCGATGTTCATTTAGGTCCATGTATCGATTTGGACGATTTTGACATCATTGTGAATCTCGTTTTGAAAGAAAAGCCGGACCGGGTTGTCATCACAGGTGATTTGATTGATAAAATTGACTGGCTCCCAGAATTGTCTGAAAAGATAAAAGATTTTGCTAAACAAGTCCCTGATGGTATCGATTATATTATCGGTAATCATGAATATTTCCGCGATGCACCGCTCATTTTGGAAACATTCCGTACAAAAACGCCAATGCGTGTGCTCGTGAATCAGCATGTTAAAATTTTTGATGGTCCGCGCCCAGTTTATATTGCTGGCGTTGATTATGATTTGAAACGTAAAAAATCCAATCGTGAATTGATTCTCGATGAAACCTTGAATGGCATTCCAAAGGATGCTTTTGTCATTCTCTTGGCGCATCATCCTGAATTCTTTGAAGAAGCCTTTGCTCGTAAAATTCCATTGACCCTATCCGGTCATACTCATGGTGGTCAGATTGTTATCGGTGGTCAAAGCTTAGTTCCCGTTGGTACGCCGTACTGGAAAGGGCGATACTCTGATGGCGAGTCTCAAGGTTATGTTAATAATGGCACCGGCCATTGGTACCCTGTTCGAGTAGACTGTCCTCGGGAAATTACCATTGTGCAGTTTAAAGAGGCGGATCGGAAGTATTAAGGCTGAATTAGAAACTCCTATCTCTGTTCCTGAAGCTGTAGAGGTAGTTGCAATGTGGTTTGCCATACGAGGCTTACTAAAAATCATTAAAAAGATGTATGGCGAATAAGAAATAATTGCATAATGAACAGAAAGCATCCTCGTACAAGGCCTGTACGAGGATGCTTTCTGTTTGTTCATCTGAGGTTTTAATAGGTATGTCTATCCTACTATATATGATATATAGCGTGATAAGTCCTGTGAGTTGCACTATATGTATCAATGTAACGCTGCATCCTGTTTTCATATAATGCTTGTTTCATATGCAGATAGGTTATTAAAAAAGTAAATATATAAAATGTACACTACTAATGGATGTATGTGTATACAATACAAATAAATAATTGTGTATACACAGAAAAGACAAAAATGTATTGTCAATTAACATGCAGTGATATAAAATTATAGTGTCCATATATTTATACGAGGAGGTAAGTTCTATGAAACATGACTTTACGAGCCATGATCTTCATTTGCCGGAGCTTACGATGCGTGGCATGCTATTAGGTGTATTGATTACAGTCATCTTTACAGCATCCAACGTATACTTAGGTTTGAAGGTAGGGTTGACGTTCTCGTCCTCTATTCCGGCAGCCATTATTTCAATGGCAATCCTTCGACTCTTCAAGGATTCTAACGTGTTAGAAAACAACATGGTGCAAACACAAGCATCAGCAGCGGGTACACTGTCTGCGGTAATCTTTGTGTTACCAGGTCTATTAATGCTTGGTTACTGGCAAGGATTCCCATTCTGGCAAACCTTTATGCTTTGCGCGTGTGGTGGTTGTTTAGGGGTATTATTCACTATCCCATTGCGTCGTGCGATGGTAGTTAATAGTGATTTACCATATCCTGAAGGTCGTGCAGCAGCAGAAATTTTGAAAGTAGGTAGCCACAGCGACGAAGTAGACGGTAAATCTTCTTCTGGTATGCGTGATATCGTTAACGGTGGTTTAATTGCAGGTTTTATTAGTTTATGCGCGAACGGTTTCCGTGTATTAGCTGCTGAAACAAGTTTCTGGTTTGCAGTAGGTAAAGGTACAACTCAATTCCCTATGGGCTTTTCTATGGCGTTATTGGGTGCTGGTTATTTGATCGGTATTGCCAGTGGTATCGCAATCTTGATTGGTATGATTATCGCATGGGGCGGTTTTGTACCATATTTAACAAATATCCTTCCTATGGATGGTGATAGCGCAACAAAATTCGCTATGTCCGTATGGAAATCTAAAGTACGCTTTATTGGTGCTGGTACAATTGGTATTGCAGCGATTTGGACTTTGTTAACATTAACTAAACCAATCGTAGAAGGCATGAGAATTTCTGTGAAAAACATGAATATGAGTGCTGAAGATCGCGATACACATCGTATGGATACAGACATGACACCAAAAACAGTTCTTGGTGTATTCATCGCAATTATTTTAGGATTAGTTGTATGTTTCTATTCCTTTGTTAGCGCAGTTCCAATTAGCGCAGGTTTAATGTGGACATTAGTAGTTGTTGGGATTATTATTGCTTTATTAATCGGTTTCTTCGTAGCTGCAGCTTGTGGTTACATGGCTGGCTTGATTGGTACAAGTGCGAGCCCAATTTCTGGTATCGGTATTCTTGGTATCATTATTTCTTCTTTGGTTGTATATGGTATTGCTACAGCAAATGATTTATTTGCTACACAAGCAGGTGTACAATTTGCAACAGCTATGGCTTTGTTCATGACTAGCGTAGTTGTATGTATTGCGGCAATCTCTAACGACAACCTACAAGATTTGAAAACTGGTCAATTAGTTGGCGCTACTCCTTGGAGACAACAGGTAGCATTATTAATTGGTAGCGTTGTGGGCGCCGTTGCCATTGCTCCAGTTCTTAATTTGTTGTATCAAGCGTATGGCTTTACAGGTGCTATGCCTCGTGCAGAAATGGATGCTGCTCAAGCATTATCTGCGCCTCAAGCTACATTGATGACAACAATCGCACAAGGTATCTTCAGCTCTAGTCTTGACTGGACATATATCTTGATTGGCGTTGGCGTTGGTATCGTTGCAATTATTGTAAACTTAATTCTAAAAAGCACTACAGCTACACTTTCCTTGCCACCATTAGCTATTGGCATGGGCATTTACTTGCCACCAACATTGGAAATGCCTCTAGTTATGGGTTCTGTAATCAGCTACTTCGTAGGTCGTTACCTTGTACAACAAGCTCGTCAACGCAGTGGTGAATTAGCAGATCTTGATGTGGAACAATCTAACCGTCGTGGTGTATTGTTTGCGTCTGGCCTAATCGTTGGTGAAAGCTTGATTGGTGTTATTATTGCTGTTATTATTGTATTATCAGTTACTTCCGGCGGTAGCGAAGCACCTCTATCCTTAGTAGGTCCTGAATTTGAAAGCACTGCTGAATGGCTTGGCCTTGCAGCATTTGTTGCAGTGGCTATTTATATGATTCGCCTTGTAGTAACTCATAAATTCGATAAAGCAGAAGCTCTTGCTATGAAAGAAGAACAAGAGAAATAATGAGGTAAAATCATGAGATTAAAACAGACTGTTACATTATGCGTTCTAGCAGCGTTATCCGCTAGTGTGTTCGTTGCTAGTGCAGACACTGTGCCTGTTGCGAAAGATGGGTACATTATTCCAATTATTGACGGAAGTACCATTAATACAGAAGCATCTGGAAGTACTATTAATACTGATGCCTCTGTATCTAAAGGTACAGATACAGTAAAAAGTGTAAAAAAAAGTACTGCTAATTCTAAAGAACTAACCCCTGAGGAACAAGCAGAACAAGATGCACAAGAGGCAGCGTTAAAAGCTTTAGCGCCAGCTGATGAAGGTACGTTCCAATATGCAGATCATAATTCTTTAGCATATCGGGTATCTAGTACAGCTAGCCCTGAACAAAATCGTATGATGCGTGATGTGGCTGGTCGTGCGGTGCGTGATGTTAAATCAGTAGTGGCACCCGATGCAAATGCTTACTTTGAGCGTAAACAAGTTGGTATATCCTCTACTGAGGCCGTGACGGACCATTTGGATATCGTATTTCCTACAGTAACCTCTGTAAGTGGTATTGTGGAGAAAAACATTAATGATACTATAAAAAAATATGTATCTAAAGTCCAAAATAATGTAGAAAAATTGAATAGTACTGAAGAAAATAAAACTAATGTTATCATGTACTATGATGTAAAACGTGATAGCGAGGGTATTTTGAGTCTATTGATTCACTCTTATATGATTCAAGATCAAGCGGCTAACGGTGTAAATTACGTGAAAGGTTTTACATTCAATACTACAACTGGGCGTCAATTATCTCTCTATGATATGGGTGGTATTAACGCTACAGAGTTGAATCAAGCAATTGACAATAATGCTGATGTAAAAACACAATTAGGCAGTGCTTTCACCGGCGTGGAAAAAGTGCCTAGTGAATTCTATGTGGTAGAAGGTAATCAAACTGTGATGATTCTGCAACAAGAAGATGTCACACCGCACAGCGCAGGTACAGTATATGTGCCAGTGGGAGATTTGCGTAATAAGGATGCTATTAGTGGTGTCACTGGGAAAACAGTGAAATAATTAACGTTGTTTATAACGGGTAATGGTATCGTTGTAGTGAATAATTGAATACTATCTTATTGATTGTGGGGAAACAGTCAGTGTAGATGTCTATCTGCAAGTGTTGTAACAGAACTGTTGTATGATTGTATGAAAAAGGGCGACCTCAGAGAATGTCTCTGGGGTCGCCCTTTATTACGTTATATTATTTTAGTAAATCTACACCACGGTTTAATGGAAAATGGATTGGTTGGCTCCATTTAGATTGATCCATAGGTGGTAATTGAATTAATACTTGCTTGTTAAATTGTTTTGTTACGACACTTTCAGTATTGGAAGATAATTCGTCAACTGTAATAGTGAGGGTAGATGCCGTTAAATCAGGCACAACAGATAAAACCTTACCATTTGGTTCAAGGGATGAGTACAAATCAGTTGCTTGGTTTTGTAATTCATCAAAATAAGCTTGTGTATGCTTGCCTTGGCTGACCACTGCTGTTTTTGAAAGCACGGAATCACCTGATAGTGCATCAGTCAATTTTTTTACGTCCTTCGTATTAGTAGCGGTGATATAGAGTTTTTCATTATTCCAGAACATAGCGCCATTATTACGGAATTTTGTAAAGTCCCCATCATAACCGAGAGCCTTATTAATCATTGTAACAGCATTATTTTCAGTTTTTTGTTTATATAGTGTGTTTTGGAAGGCTAATGCCTGCTCTGTATGAGTCATACGGAATGTGATTTCTGTAGCTTCCGCACGAGTGATGTATTTTTCAGGATTGAATAAAGAGTGTTTATCATACATAAGGAATCCAAAACTAGCTAATTCACGCACCGCATCTTGTGCCCAAGGGGCAACGAATTTTTGGTCACCGTATGCATAGTCATCAAGAATAGTAGGGTCATCCGTAGTGTAGCCTAAATAGTGTAAATAATTGTCAGCGACTACAGCAAATTCTTGGCGGGACATATATTTTTCAGGATGGTAGGTATTATCACCATAACCGCTGATAATATTTTTCTGGGCTACTGATTCGATAGCTAGAGCAGACCAACGGTCAGATGTGATGTCGTTAAAGGAACTAGATAACATTACTGTTGGTGTATCCCCTATGATATTGGCGAATAAGGCTGCCGCTTCTTCACGTGTTAACGGTTGATCTGGTTTGAATGTGCCATCGGAATAACCATTGATAGCATGTTCCTTTGTCATAACCGCAATAGAGGTAGCTGCCCAAAAATCAGCAGGAACATCAGAAAAAATATAGGGACGTACATCCTGGATAGAGTGATTTGGTGTGAGTGTAGTTTTTATATCACCGTAGGAGCCTACTTGAGCCCCTATGGCAATAGACGTAGAACCGAGCAATCCTAATGTGCATAGGATTGCTGCTGTCTTATAGGAATATAACTTCATAGTTGAGCTCCATTAATGTTTAACGGACATTTTTACTTTGTCCCCGAATGCTTTTACAACATTTTGTTGTGTAGTAGCAGTCGCTGTAGATACAACGGCGTATAATTGATTATTTTCTACATCTGGGAACGTTGCTAAAATTTGACCAGTTTTTTCATGTGTTGCATAGTATTTTCGGAAATTAGAATCGATAGTATCGTATTCTAATTGACTATATTGGGATGGTTCAACAAAAACGTATTTGTTGATAGTGGAATCGTTGCGGCTTGCTAGGTTCGCTTGGGTTGTTGCGATATCTGTATCAGATTTCAAGGCCACATGCAATGTGTTATCTCTCCAATACATTACGCCATATTTTTGGAAATCTTCAGGCGTTTTATATAATTTGTTGAGCTCAGTGAATACTTTGTCCTCTAATGATACTTGTTGTTTTTCTGTTAATGCAGCAACTGTGGTAGCTTTTGTGGATTTTGAAGTACTTTGTGTAGGGGTAGCAGTTGTGTTAGTTGAATCTGTCATATTATCAACTTTAGCTGGATTTGTCGTTTCTGCTACAGTTGCTGTGCTAGCGCCATCAGCGGTAGTTTTTTCGCTTACTTTGATTGGATTATTGCTCACCATACGGTACAAGATGGTGCTGGCTTCAGCGCGAGAAATTTCACCAGTAGGACGGAACATTACGGAATCACCAGAAGCAATGAAACCTTCTCGGGCTAATGTATCGATGGACGCTTTAGCGGATTTATTGATACTAGCACCATCTTTGAATGTTACTTTATCAACTTTACTTTTACTTTTTAGGTTCAACTCTTTTGCGAGATTTGCAGCAGTTACTGCAAATTCTTCACGAGTTAATGTTTCGGCTGGTTTAAAGTTTGTTTTAGAGGTACCTTCCATTATGCCTGCTGCGCTAACTAATGTGATAGGTTCTGCAGACCATTGATCATTAGTTACGTCAGAGTAAGTCACATCTTGTGCCTTTGTGGTTAGCTTGGATAATTCTTTTTCGGATACTTTTGATTTCAAGATTTTGCTATAAATAGCAGCTACTTGTTCACGTGTAATTGGTTCATTAGGTTGGAATGAACCGTCAGAAAATCCAGAGATATACCCTTTATTACTCATGTATTGAACTGGTGTTCTAGACCAATGGGATAATGTGTCTGTATATACGCCAGCTGGTAGATCTTCTTTTTTGATAAGTGGTGCTGTAGCTTTTGCAGCTGTTTTAGTATCTGCTGTTAC
Organism: Veillonella absiana; assembly: GCF_032970865.1. Lineage (NCBI taxonomy): Bacteria > Bacillati > Bacillota > Negativicutes > Veillonellales > Veillonellaceae > Veillonella > Veillonella absiana. The sequence continues at coordinate 174,241 of NZ_JAWJZB010000004.1, forward strand.
TTTTTCTGTAGTTGCTACAGTAGTTGAGTTTTCGTTAGCTATAGTGGATGTAGCTGTAGACGTTGCTGCTTGTGCAGCTATTAGAGTACTATTTTGGCTTTCATTAGAAACTGTTTCAGTAGAATTGTCTTGCATTGTTGTAGCCGTAGGGTCTGCTTTGATGCTGGACAATGTTACAGGTGTTGCTGTTTTTGCTATAGCATCAGTATCTTTAACGTAAGCATATGGCGTATTAGATGTACTTGCAGTTTCTGCATGGGCTACTGTAAATGTAGTTCCTAAAGTAATTGCAAGAGTAAGGGCTAGAGATAAATTGGAAATTTTCATGATAGACTCCTTTCAAGCTGTATTAATATACTCTAAATTATATCACTTTTACAGGTATATCACTACTATAAGTAAAAGTAATATATAGGCAAATCTAATGTATTTTTTGACGGTTTAATAGCAGGACCACTTTGAAATTATAGAAAAAGTAAAAGTTATAGCCGTAATAAATGAAAATGGTTAAATGATATAGATTCTCAAAAATGCTTGTTTGTATTGAAATGGTGAAGTTATAAAGTGATATCAAAAAAAATGATATATATATAATTGCATTTATGAATGACTTTTTGTAATAACAATACATCATAAGCCTAGAGTTTTGCCAATATAGCAATTGTTTGGACTTTTATGCGTATCTTTTTTATAATTATAAGCGAATAGTCTAGAGAAACAGTACTCTTTCTTTAGATGGTTAGAAGTCGGACGGATTTTTCCGTTTCAATTATATTTTTAAGGTAAGTACTAGAAAAGTTGAGGGTGTTAAAATGAAAATTCATTTTTTCCAACAGTGTTTGATTGACATGTTCTACCCACATGTTGGTATGGCTGGTGTACACGTACTTGAAAACTTAGGCTGTGAGTTAACAGTTCCTAAGAAGCAAGTATGTTGTGGTCAGATGTTTACTAACTCTGGTTATAATGAAGCGGCTATGGGCGCTATTAAGAACACTATCGAATGCTTCGAAAATGCTGACTATGTAGTTAGTATGTCTGGTTCTTGTGCATTTGCGATTCGTGATGAATATCATCACTTCCTTAAAGATCAACCAGAATGGTTGGAACGCGCAGATCGTTTGAGCGGTAAAATCTATGAATTTACAGATTTCATCGTTAACGTATTGGGTGTGGAAGATGTAGGCGCTCGTTTCAACGAGACAATTACATATCACACATCTTGTCATGTTACTCGTTTGATGGGGATTAAAGAACCTCCATTCAAATTACTATCTAACGTAAAAGATTTGACTCTTATTGATCTTCCTCGCAAAGATCGTTGCTGCGGTTTCGGTGGTACTTTCTCCGTGAAAAATGCCGAATTGTCTGAAGCAATGAGTCGTGAAAAAGCAATGGAAATCGCTGGTACTGGTGCTAACGTTGTCGTTGGTTCTGACCAAGCTTGTTTGATGAACATGGCTGGTATGCTTGATCGTCTTCATAAAGAAGGCGTTATCAATCGTCGCATCAAGGCTATGCATATTGCTGAAATCTTGAACTGCCGTTAAGGAGGAGACGACATGGCACTTATATATGACAATCGCCCCTACAAAACACGTATTAAAGAATGTTTAGCTAATGATTTTGCTCAAAAAGCAATCATGAAAGCACAAGACGTGTTTTATGAAAAACGTAATAATGTAGTTGGTTTAGTTCCTGAATGGTTAGATTTCCGTGCAGAAGCGGCATCTCTTCGTGACCATGTATTGAACAATTTGGACTACTATGTAAGTCAATTTGCTGAAAACGCAGAAAAAGCTGGTGCTCACGTATACTTTGCAGATGATGACAAGGATGCTACTAGCATTGCTCTCGAAATCTTGAGAAAAAAAGAAGCTAAGATGATTGTTAAATCTAAAACAATCCTTACAGAAGAAATTGCTTTAAATGAAGTGCTTGAAGAAGCTGGCATTGAAGTAAATGAAACAGACTTAGCAGAATTTATTTTGCAAACAGCTGATTGCAATCCACCGTCTCATATCGTAGTTCCAGCATTGCACTTTGAACGTACAAGAATTCGTAAAACATTTGCAGAAAAATTGGGCTACACTGGCACAGAAGATCCAGAAGAAATGACTCATTTTGTACGTAAACTCGTACGTGAACGCTTCCTTAAAGCTGACGTTGGTGTTAATGGTTGTAACTTTGCCGTAGCTGCAAGTGGTACATGTACTATCGTTTCCAACGAAGGTAACGGTCGTATGTCTAGCTCTATTCCTAAAACTCAAATGATCTTTGTAGGTACAGAACGTATTGTTCCTGACTTCAAAGCTCTTGATATTATGATGGAAATGCTAACACGTTCTGCTACAGGTGCTAAAATTTCTAACTACTTCTCCATGATGACTGGTCCAGCTAAGTCTGGCGAAGCTGATGGTCCAGAAGAAACTCATATCATTATTGTTGATAATGGTCGCTCTGGTATTTTGGGTGGTGAATTCCAAGATATGTTACGTTGTATCCGTTGTGGTGCATGTATGAATATCTGCCCAGTATACCGTCATGTTACAGGACATGGTTATGGCTCTGTATATCCAGGACCAATGGGTGCTGTATTGACTCCATTATTCGTAGGCTACGAAGTAGCTGGCGATCTTCCTTATGCATCTACTCTTTGTGGTGCATGTACTGAAAACTGTCCAGTAGCAATTCCACTTCACGAATTGTTAATGAAACATCGTGAAATTCAAGCTGACGTAATAAAAACTCGTCCAGCAGCGGAAAAAGCAGCTTATACAGCAGCAGGAAAAGTATTTAGCAATGCTACCTTGTTTGACCTTGGTACAAAAGCTGGTGCTATCGGCATGAAAATGATTGCTAATAATGAAGGTAATATGCCTGAATGGACAAAAGTATTACCAGTTCTTGGTGGTTGGACTCAAGCTAAAGAAATGGGTACATTATCCATTAAGAAATTCCGTGATGTCTATGCCGAACATGAAAAGAAACGTAATAAGGAGAAAAAATAATGGATGCAGCTAAACGTAATGAATTCATCGGACGTTTATCTCGTGCATTAGGCCGAGATAACGGCGCTTGCCCTACTAGCGTACCTGACTTTGACTATAGTAAAGGTCCTCAAGAAACTATGTATAGTGATTTGAGTCGTGACCAAATCATTACTATGTTTAAAGAAGAATGTGATCGCAATGGCACAAAATATGTAAATACAACACCAGATAAATTGGCTAAAACTGTTATTAAAACTATCGAAGACTGGGGAAATGGTCAAGTTATTTACCCTAATGTTCCAGAAGTTGAACAATATGGTTTAGATAAAGCCTTTGCTGCTGATAAGAGTGATGCTCGATCCTATGTACAATGGGATGCGTCAAAAGGTCGTGAAGCTAATATTATGGCAGCACAAGATTCTGCAGTAGGTATTACATTTGCTATCGGTGGTTTAGCTGAAACAGCATCCATCGTACAACCTAGTACAATCGACAGCGGTCGTGCTATCAGCTTGCTACCAAATACACATATTGCTATCTTGAAAACAGACAGCATTATGCCTCGTACAACACAAGCTTTTGAAATGTTAGGCGCTATGCAAAAAGAAGATCCCGCAAACTTCCCTGCTAATGTGGTGTTGATTTCTGGTCCTTCCAATACCGCCGATATCGAGTTGATTCGTGTAAACGGCGCTCATGGTCCACTTCAAGTAACATATATCTTGGTAGACTAATTACATAACCCTCAACAATTCTATGAATTGTTATATAAAAAATGGCTCTAGCTATGCTAGGGCCATTTTTATTGACGGTATAATTGAAAATTGGCTCTATAATAAACGATGACCTCCTCTAACCTTTATTATAGAATATGAAAATTAGAGATTAAAATATATTATCGCATGAGAATATATTGAAAAATATCTATATCCGCTCTTGTATAATTAGGAATCTATGCTATACTGTGTATAGCGTTAAATCCTATAATTAGAGTATGAATATAATAAATGTAATTTTGGAAGGAGTTTTAAACATGGATATTCCGTTTTTTAAAGAATTTCTAATGCTTAGTAATCCACTGTCAGTTGCTATTGTAATTGTATTTATTTTGGCATTGTTTGGCGTATATGCATTGCAACGTAAAGGTGTATCATTTGGTACATTAGTGGGCGCGGGTACAATTATTGGTGCTGTATTGGGGATTGCTATTCAAATCTTGGCTGGATTTCCTAATGATCCAATGAAGGTCATTTACATTCAAGAAAGCACCAAATGGTTTTCGCTAGTAGGTGGTGGATTCATTGACTTGATCCGCATGCTTGTTATCCCATTGGTATTCATTTCTATTGTTCATGTTATTCTTAACATGACTCAAGGAACAAATCTAAAAAAACTAGTGGTAGCGATGTTATCTACAAATCTTGGTATGGTAGCTGTAGCAGCTATTGTTGGTTTGGCATTAGGTAGCGCCTTTGGCCTTGGGACAGGTCTTGATCCTGTAGAAGGTAATGCTAAAATGCGTGAAGTAAAACCTGTTATCGATACATTCCGTGCATTGATTCCAAGTAATCCTGTGAAAGCAATGGCGGATACAAATGTTATCGCTGTGGTTGTGTTTGGCGTTATCATTGGCGGCATTGCACGTTTGATTAAACAAACTGGTACTAATGAACTTGTTAACTTCACTAAATTGTTTGATGAATTACATCTCATTATTTCTTGGGTGGCAGATTTTGTTATTGGATTGATGCCATATGGCGTAGTTGCTTTGTTAGCTTCCACATTGGCACAACGAGGTTTACAAGCTGTTATTGATATGGGCTTGTTCGTAGTATTGCTTTATGTTGGTATCATCGTTATGTTGGTGGTACAAGCAATTTTGCTTACTGTATTTGGTGTAAATCCTATTACGTACTTTAAAAAAACAAAAGCGCCATTGGTTTTGGCCTTTACATCTCGCTCCAGTATGGGTGTGTTGCCATTAACAGTGGAAACTTTGACTACTAAATTGGGTGTTAATGCAACAACAGCTAATACAGTTGGTAGTTTTGGTACAACAGCTGGTATGCAAGGTTGCGCCGGCGTATTCCCTGGTTTATGCGTAGTGTACATTGCTAATATCGCAGGAGTTCCTTTGGATGTAACAATGTACATCATGAGTGTTATCGTCATCGCTATCGGTTCTGTTGGTATCGCAGGCGTACCAGGTACTGCTACTATGGCAGCATCTGTTTCCCTTTCTGGTACAGGTCTTGGTGCATTCTTCACTTCTATTTCTCCAGTATTGGCTATCGACCCAATTATCGACATGGGCCGTACAATGCTTAATGTTAGTGGTACTATGAGTAATGCTATCGTGGTAGATAAAATCATGGGAACCTTTGATGAAAGTGCCTTTAATGAACTTGATGCAGAAGAAATAAAACAAGGGGCATAAATATATGTATATACATATAGGTATATAAATTAAATATGCAACAAAAGCGACTAGTACATGCACTAGTCGCTTTTGTCGTAAGGTGCTCTATATCCAAATTGTTGGTCTATATGCGTAATAAAAAGTAAAAATCATAGAATTGATGAAGAATATTTATAAAGTGTGATAAATTGCTTTCATCTATATTAAAAATTGTGATAGTATACTAATTATTACAGGGATAGACTAAGGAGTAAATATGATTTCTGAAGATATAAAATACAAGTTAATGTCCGATTTTTCGGACTTTCAAAATATCACAAGAAAATTTTATAACAAGGAGATATCTGTAGCGGAATATAAAGGTTTATCTGGTAAGTTTGGTAGTTATGCAGAGCGTGGTGGAAACTCTAGCATGTGTCGCTGGCGTTTTGAGGGCGGTCGCATTCTGCCAGATCAAATGAAATTCATGTCCGACATGATTCGTCGTTACGATTTGGGTCATATGCATTTTACAATGGGTCAATCCATTCAGTTCCATCGGCTCAATGGGGAAACGGTATTAGCACTCTATGAAGCTTGTTCTGAACATGGCATTTATAATCGTGGTGCTGGTGGGGATAACCCAACGAATCTTGCTGCCAGTGTATTACGAGGTATTGATCCGCACGAAACCTTTGATATCAGCCCTTATGTGTCGGCGTTGAGCGATTACATGATTGAACAAGTGCCATACTTGAAATTGCCACGCAAATTCAAGGTAGCCATCGACAATGGTATCGATGATGCGCCACATGCAACGATGAAAGATTTTGGATTCCACCTCACTGCTAATGGAACATTTGACGTGTACGCTTGTGGTGGCATTGGTCCCAGCCCACAAATGGGGATTAAGGTAGGCGAAGACGTGGCGCCTGTGGATATTCTGTACTATGTGAAAGCTATGTTTATGGTATTTATGAATTATGGTAACTATAAGCAACATAGCAAGGCGCGTAGCCGTTTCCTTCCAGAATTCATGGGAGGACAGGAGAAATTCCTATCCGTATATCACGAAACGTTAGACATGGTGAAAGAAATGGAACAACTCACCATCAATCCGGCAGATTACGCCGTACCTATTTCCAAGGTGGGTGCTGTAGATGATGCGGTCCTAAATTATCGCATCGGTAAACAAAAACAAGAGGGCTTATATTATGTGGAATATCATCCAGCAGCTGGTTTTGTAGAGGTACCACATTTCCTAGATGCTCTTGAATACGCTAGTGGACTACATCAAGTAGAAATGCGTTTAACCCCAGATCAAAGCGTGTATATCATTAATCTTACTGCTGACGAAGCACGCGAAATGGTAAAATTATTGCCTATCAGCGCAGAAAATACCTTTGAAAGTTCCATTTCTTGCGTAGGTAATACAATTTGCCAAATTGGTATCCAAGATTCCAATGGTTTATTGAATTCTATTTTTAGACATTTGAAAGCAAATGATGTAGATACATCCAAATTACCTCGTTTGTATGTATCTGGGTGTCCCCATTCTTGTGGGGTCCACCAAATCGGTACCATTGGATTCCATGGTTCTGTAAAAATGGTGGATAAGAAACCACAACCTGGTTTTGCTCTCATGGATGGTGGTTCTGATGAAATTGGGACAGAGCAATTTGGTAAGATGATTGCTACCATTGAAGCCGTTCGGATTCCTCTGTTTATAGAAGAATTGGCAAATATACTAAATAGTAATGATGCTGTAGATTATGCTACATGGCGTAAGGAGCATAATGATGAATACATGGCGCTGGTGGAAAAATATAACTAATACATAAGGTTATATATCCGTAAATTTACATGGGTATATACATGGCTATCTACATAGCTATATAGATAGCTATAAATTTGCTTGAAATACTGTTATCATTATGCATGATTTAATAACTAAGTGGCCTCTTAAATTCCTTGAATTTATGGGGCTTTCATAGTACAATAACACTTGTAACAATATTATATTGGACGGGGAGCTGGTGGAAGTCGGCTGAGAGGAAACTGTATCGTTTTGACCCATAACCTGATTTGGATAATGCCAACGTAGGGACGAGATCAAAGAAATTTGGAGGCACCCTAGGGTGTCTCTTTTTTATTTCGAGATACAGCCTCTGCCCAAGTGGTAGTGGAGGTAAATATGTACACAACACAAATGCATGCAGCAAGACAAGGTATCATTACAAAAGAGATGGAGTGCGTGGCTCGCAAGGAGAATCAACAACCTGAGTATATTCGCCAACTCGTAGCGGAAGGGAAGGTAGCGATTCCTGCTAATAAGCATCATACTTGCATTAATCCAGAGGGGATTGGCAGTATGTTGCGGACAAAAATTAATGTAAACCTTGGTACGTCGCGAGATTGCAAGGATTACAACCTAGAGATGGATAAGGTGAACTCTGCCATTCAAATGGGGGCGGAGTCCATTATGGATTTATCCACACATGGTCATACAGAGATTTTTAGACGTAAGTTGACCAGTGAATGTACAGCCATGATTGGAACTGTGCCAATTTATGATAGCGTTATTCATCACCAAAAGGATTTAGGCGAATTGACGGCTCAAGATTTTCTTGATACTGTACGTCTACATGCAGAGGATGGTGTGGATTTTGTAACATTGCATTGTGGTATTACACGTAAAACTATTGATCAAATTAAACTACATAAACGTAAACTCAACATTGTGAGCCGTGGGGGCAGCCTTGTATTTGCATGGATGTCTATGACGGGACAGGAAAACCCGTTTTATGAGTACTTTGATGAAATTTTAGATATTTGTGCAGAACATGACGTAACGATTTCTCTTGGCGATGCATGCCGACCAGGCTGTTTGGCAGATGCCACTGATGTGTGTCAAATCGAAGAACTCGTTCGTCTTGGTGAATTAACAAAACGGGCATGGGCTAAAAATGTACAAGTGATGGTAGAGGGTCCAGGTCATGTGCCTCTTAATCAAGTACAAGCCAATATGGAGGTACAACAAACTATTTGCAGTGGAGCACCATTTTACGTGTTAGGGCCATTGGTAACAGATATTGCACCAGGTTACGATCATATTACAGCAGCCATCGGTGGTGCTGTGGCGGGTATGCACGGCGCCGCATTCCTTTGCTATGTAACGCCTGCAGAGCATTTGGCGTTGCCAAATTTAGAGGATGTAAAACAAGGTATTATGGCTTTCAAAATTGCAGCTCATGCAGCAGATATTGCAAAAGGAATCCCTGGGGCGCGTGACATTGATGATAAAATGGCAGATGCTCGTCGCGTCCTAGATTGGGAGGCCCAATATGCGTGCGCATTAGATCCAGAGACGGCACGTGCTATTCGTGATAGTCGTGCTCCTGAGGAAGGCCATAGTGAAACTTGTAGTATGTGTGGCAAATTCTGTGCTGTACGTAGCATGAATAAGGCTTTGAATGATGAAAGAATTGATATTTTGTAATACCTGAGTTATACTGGTTAATCCTATATGAATGGTCTAGGAAAATTTCAAAATATATAGATTTTATTGATTTTATGCGATATAATAATCTTTATAATTTGATGTGGAGGAAAACCATTTATGTTGTTTACAGTGAATACAGAAGTCTGTACACGTTGTGGTCTTTGTGTAGCCGACTGTCCTACGGGCTTGTTGGTTATGACTGATGATGGACCAGTAACTGGTAAAGGTGGATGCATTACTTGTGGTCATTGTGTGGCCGTATGTCCCACTAACGCCTTGGATAGTGATTTAACACCTCGCTCTGAGCAGGTTGATATAACAAAAGAACAAAAGTTTACACCAGAACAAGCAGAACTATTTTTGCGTAGTCGCCGTTCTATTCGTAATTATCAGAATAAACCAGTACCAAAGGATTTGATTTTAAAAGTGCTAGATGTAGCACGACGTGCACCGACTGCTACGAATACTCAAAGCATTTCTTATATTGTCATTAGAAATAAGGAAACATTGCTTAAAATTTCGGCTCTCGTATTGGAATGGATGCATGAACAAGCAAAAACAGTACCTATTATGCGTTTATATGCACGTTCTGCACAAGCAGAGGTGGATAAAGGTAAGGAATATATCTTGCGTGATGCACCGGTGCTTGTGGTGGCTATTGGACCTAAGAAAGATATTCATAGAACACACGATAGTGGACATTCTTGTTTAACTTATGCAGAGTTATATGCACCAACGGTTGGGCTTGGCACTTGTTGGGCGGGGTTCTTTGAACATGCAGGTGAATCTGGTTATGAACCATTGATGGAATTGCTCGGTGTACCAGATGACAAAGTCGTTGCTGGTGCTATCTTGATGGGGTATCCTAAGGTTCGATATAAAAATATAGTAGAACGTAATGCCCTAGAGGTTACGTTTGATGAAGATTAAAAAGATTTCGTTTGTTTCGGCAAGCGAAATCTTTTTTTGTAAATATTTTTTATAGTTCTGAGTTCTAATGGCGTGCGTTATAGATATATTTAGGCATAAAAATACCTCGCATCTTTAAGACACGAGGTATTTAACATTTTATTGATAGGCAGAGGTAATAGTGCCTTTAAACGTATCAGTGATGAATTGTTTGATTGCTTCAGATTGATAGATATCTGCAATTTTGCGATATGTTGCATTATCTTTGTCTTGTTCACGAGTAGCTAAGATCATAACTGCTAATGGCTCATCTTTTGGTTCAAGGAAAATGCCTTGTTCTTTTACGTTAAGGCCAGCACTTTGAACATAGTTCATAGGAATAGCAGCAATAGTAACGTCATCAAGACTGCGAGGTAATTGAGCAGCTTCTAATTCTTGTACTTTTACATTGTATGGGTTACTAACGATGTCAGCAGGAGTTGCTTTAAAACCAACACCATCTTTCAATTTGATGATGCCTGCTTTAGCAAGTAATGCTAAACCGCGACCACCATTGGTAGGATCGTTAGGAACGGCTACGATAGAGCCAGCAGGAATATCCATAGGAGATTTGATTTTATTGCTATATAAACCCATTGGCATTAAAATTGTTTTGCCGATGGCTACTAATTTGGAGTTGTTTTGTTTATTAAAGTTTTCCATGAATGGTACATGTTGGTATGCATTCAATTGGATATCTCCATCAGCCAATGCTTTGTCTGGTGTGATGTAATCAGAAAATTCTACAACTTTTAATGTAATGCCTTGTTTAGCAGCCTCTTTTGCAACAGCTTCTGCTACTTGGGCGTGAGGGCCAGCAGTGGCACCGATTTTAATTTCTTTTGGTGTCGTATCAGCTGCCGTTTTTGTGTCGTTACCGCAACCTACGAATGCTAGTGCAAGAGCTACCACTAACACAGGAGCTAATAATTTTTTTAATTTCATGCTAACAGTCCTTTCTAATAAGAGCGTGTGATTAAATCCGAGTTCATAATTCCTTAATAGATATATATATCCTATCATAATTATATGATAAAGTATATATTTAATATTCTGAATGTAAAGTTATTTGTTATAATGAGATATAGGTATACTCTATAGAGTATAATTCGCTAGAATAGAGTATAATTCAGTAGAAAATCCGATATATAAGATGGTATTAAATGGGTTTCCTATATTCTAGAGCTTATATGTCAAGATGATTCAATACGTGAGCCATATGGCCCCCTATAGCTAATTAATAGTAAAGGTGAATGATGAGTTCTTCTAAAAAAGCGTTTTCTTACGCATTTCCTCTAACTATCCCCATAGGGGTTAGTTTTGTTTTTTTAGGCATTGGTCTTGGACTATATGGTATCAGTCAAGGATTGCCAGCATGGTTACCACTGGTGATTGCCCTAGTTGTTTTTGCAGGATCCATGGAATTTGTTACTGTTAGTTTATTACTAGCCCCATTTGATCCCATTGGTGCATTCATTCTAACCTTGCTTATCAATGGACGACATATATTTTATGGTTTGTCCATGCTTGAAAAATATGGCGATAAGGGATGGAAAAAATGGCCTCTTATTTTAGGTATGTGTGATGAAAGTTTTGCTATTAACGTCAGTACCACTTTGCCAGATGACGTTGATAAGGGATGGTTTTATCTCCATGTGACCTGGTTGAATTATGTTTATTGGAGTGTAGGCACATTGTTAGGTGGTGTAGCTGGAACTTTGTTGTCCTTTATTAATTTCAAAGGGATTGAATTTGTACTAACTGCATTATTTCTCGTGATTTTTCTTGAAATGTTATTGTCAGCTACAAAAGTGCAATCGATCTACTTTGGTATTGCTGGTGTTATATTAGCGATAATTGCCTTGTTAGTGGTAGGCAAGACAGCATTTATGTTAACTGCAATGTTCGGAATGCTCGTTCTTTGTTATATTGCCTATAAATGGGGAGGTGTTCGCTATGACTAGTATGGAAATGGCTATCACTATTGGTGCTATTGTATTAGGGACGATGTGTACGCGTCTAATCTCGTTTTTTGTGTTTCCTAACGATCGGAAAGTACCAAAATTTGTAGCTTTTCTAGGTAAGGCATTTCCCATTGCAGTCATCGGTATGTTGGTGGTTTACGCCTTGAAAGATACAGTTATTCTAGCCTATCCTCATGGATTGCCAGAACTTATCAGTGTAGTAGCCACTACTATCGTGCATTTATGGCGACGTAGTATGATGCTTAGCATCGGCGGAGGGACCGTATTGTATATGATTTTAGTTCAGGCCGTGTTTTAGAGGATTATATCTCCAAACTAAATATAAATCTGTGCATAAAAAGTGGGCCACCCGAGGGGGCCCATCTTTTTTTATGAACGCTTAGCCGAGGTCTTCTCGGTGTAGCGACATTCGACGAAGTCGTCAGGAGAGAACCGAGGCGGCCTCGGCTAAGCCACTAAAGCTTGATGAGCCGATCGAGCCCACTTGCTGCATGATGATCCTCTAGCGCCTTATCTTCATTGAGTAGGGCCATCACATCCATATCAATATTTGTTAATTTAAATTCAAATACATCAAGATTGCTCTTCATATGTTCTACATTATTGGACTTAGGCAATGGTATTATCCCACGTTGGATATTCCAACGGAGTACGATTTGTTGTGGTGTTTTACCATATTTTTCTGCTAAGCTTTTAATAATCGGATGGTCGAATAATGGCAGTTTACCTCTTGTGAATGGTGACCAAGATTGGGCTACCACTTGATGCATACGCATGAGCTGATGTAATTCCTCACGTTGATTGAATGGATGGCACTCAATTTGGTTGATGGCTGGTTTTACGTTGCAATGATATAACAAATCAATGAGGCGATCCTCGTAGAAATTTGAGACGCCAATGGCACGGAGTACACCTTGATCATAGAGTTCTTCCATGGCTTTCCAAGAGCCATAAATATCACCAATTGGTTGGTGGATAAGGTATAAATCAAGATAATCTAGTTGCAGTTTTTTTAGGGAACTTTCAACAGCTCGTAATGTACTATCATAACCTGCATCACGGTGCCATAATTTGGTAGTAATGAATAAATCAGCACGATTTACATCTGTATTTTTTATGCCTTTCCCGATGGACTCTTCATTATCGTAAAAAGCCGCTGTATCGATGAGTCTATAACCTACGTTGATAGCGTTGGTTATAGCTAATTCAGATTCTTCTGGGGTGCCAGTCTTGTAGGCACCAAATCCAATGGATGGAATAAAACTACCATTATTTAAGATACGAAAATCCATTCTTTCTTCCATTTGTACCTCCTAGGGGGAATATGTATATAGAACTCAAATTATAAAGCGTGATTTAACTATACATCTATTGTTAGTATAGCAGAATGGACGTACTTATGGAATTCCTCTATGTAGGAGGTGTTGTCGTGGTATAAATGTATTGTAGCACTGCGGTTAGACTTATTAACATTTTTAATGTAATTACAATTGACTGTAAAATGTATCTAGTGTATATTGTGATAAATGTCAAAGTAGGATTAATATGGCGTGTTTTGCACCATTTATGCGATATTTATTTATTTGATATTTTTCGTAAATTGTAGAATGAAATTGAACACGTAAATTGTAGAATGAAATTGAACACTAAAACTAAATAAAAAGATCCATAGGATTGCATCAATGGTAAAATTAAGTTACGACACAAAATTAACCGGAGGCAATCACTATGGACTACCTAAATAATACCATTAATACCCTACCTCGCGAAAGAGGACAACACTTAAGATTTGAAGATCGATGCGAAATCAAAGCGCTCCATAAGCAAGGTTACTCTTATCGCCAGATTGCAAAAGCACTTAATTGCTCACCTAGTACTGTGGGCTACGAATTAAAACGTGGCACTGTAACTAAGACGACACATCGAGGCAGACCAACAGAGTATGTACCTAGTCGAGGTCAAGCCGTTTACTATGAAAACAGAAAACGTTCTGGTCGTAAACAGCGCATTACGTCTGAAAGTCCATTTGCTATTTGGGTTGCAGCGCAAGTTAAAAAAGCTAACTGGTCATTAGACGTATGTGCTGGCTATGCTAAGAAGCATAATCTGTTTACTGAAGAGGAACTTGTATGTGCTAAAACGCTGTATAACGCCCTTAATCAATCACGCCTACCATAAGTACGTACCTAAAGGAAAGTCTATCGAAAACTACTTTGCTGAGCAGATTCTCTGGTTTGCAGAGGATATGAATTCATTACCTAGAAAGTCCCTTGGGTATGATACGCCTGATGATTTATTTGAAGCTTATTTAGATACCGTCTATGCAGCTTAAATTATTTGGTTAAAGGTGTTCAATTTGAACTTGCAATTTTAGCTGAAAAAACGTAAACTAAATTTATTAAAGTTATTGAAAGAGATTTGTATGATTTCTTTCAGCGGCAGTCCGGCAAGTAAAGTCATGGAGGTATTATGATGAATCAAACATTTACAAAAACACTCGTAATAACTGGATTGTTATCAAGCTTTGGCGTTGTGGGCGCTTTTGCAGCACCACCTGAAATGCCACATTCGTCACAACAACGGCAGGAATTTCGTCATGAAGTGAAACCACAACCAATCATTCATGATCAAAATCATAAACAACCTGTGTTCCATAAATCTGATGATAAACGTTCTGGATTCCACGTAGGAGACCATAAAAAAGTGGAACGAAAACATCATGTTAAGCATGGAAAATCAAAGATTCACAAAGGACCAAAAAAATTAAAATATAAAGCTAAACATGATAATCGTAGACATCACGATGATAATCATCAAAGCTTTTCTGACTGGGTAAAAAGTCATAGATAAGCTGGTCTCAAGCATCCATTGCCATAGTGCAGTGGGTGCTTTTTTATTTGAGTGCTATAAGTGAATAATTTGATTACAAAATATTTTATAGAGCCACAGTATATAAAAGGGAGAATATTTTAGATTCCAAAGGTTTAATAAATTGAAAATCTTTATCGAAAAAAAATGACTTTAATTCTCAAATAATGCAATATATAAAATCGAAATATATAAAATAATTTTATGCATCATATAAAGCTGTAAATTTTAAATATTATTTTTAAAGGATTTTTTTAGGATTATGATGTTTTAGAAAATATAGTAAGGACATTGTATGTAGATAAAGTCCATATAATTGTGTAAAAGTTAAAAGGCCATGTAACAGCCCTTTTTACGGTACAATGTTTTTAACCACAAAAACATACCCAGGAGGACGTTACATGACCCAAGTACATTTTACACTGAACAACAAAGAGGTTCAAAGTATTATTGAACATTCGATAAAAGATGATGTATCTAAAAACATTCTAACCACTATTTTCAATCAATTGATGGAAAATCAACGAACCGAATATATTCAAGCCGATGACTATGAACGATCAGAAAGTCGTCAGAGTCAAAGAAACGGCTATTATGAGCGAGATTTTACGACTCGTGTGGGTACACTTGAATTAAAAGTGCCTAGAACACGTGATGGTGAATTTGCACCGACGGTGTTTGAGCGTTATCAGCGAAATGAAAAGGCACTGCTCGCTTCCATGTTAGAGATGTATGTCTCAGGTGTTTCTACCCGTAAAGTTTCAAAGATTGTTGAAGAACTATGTGGAAAATCGGTATCGAAATCTTTTGTTTCTAGCCTGACTGAG
>NZ_JAWJZB010000005.1:0-184781 GCF_032970865.1 Veillonella absiana
GATTCAGTGGCGATAGCTACGAGGCTCCACCTGTTCCCATCTCGAACACAGTAGTTAAGCTCGTAAACGCCGAAAGTACTTGGCTGGCGACGGCCTGGGAGGATAGGAAGCTGCTGATTGAAGAAATAAAAAAGCTCACCCTTATGGGTGGGCTTTTTTATTTTCCTGCTCGGCAGTTTCCTATCGAGCAGGTGTACCTCACCTAATTTAGCGTCATTATTTTTCTTGTATGTTGCTTCAATAGGGTATGCATAGGTTGTATATTGTTGTGTCTTAGGATTCCAGTCAAATACGCGGCAGATGGTTGCAGTTTTTTTAGTTTCGTTGTTAAGGTTCAAAATACTTTGAATGAAGAACACTACATGACCATTAGGTAATACTGTCACGCCTTCAGCACCACGGTTAGGTGTACGTTGGCTAGCGATTTTTGGTAGACCATTAGCAGGACTGAATTTTTCTATGATTTTACCGGATTTGTCTACTTTTATAATGAAAGGACCGTATTCATCACTAAGCCAGAAGTTGCCATCAGCATCAGGGGCGATACCCTCTGGATCAAGGCCATTTTCATCGTAACCAATCACTGTAATGTCAGTAGTGAGGGCTTTTTCATTGCTGCTACCTACTTGACCGGATGGGATAGGTAGACCAGTAACAGCAGTACCGTTTGGATTAAGGATTGGTTTAGAGGAAACAACAACGGCTTTGTTGTCTTTCAAAACGATAGTGGCAATTTGAGGTTTAAAATCAGGAGCTGGGAATATTTTGGACGGATATGTTTTATTGTTGTCCTTCACATTGAGACCGTCCAAATTTGGACCGCGGTCTGTTACCGACACCAAACGAATGGAACCATCCTTTTCATAGCCATCAAATGCCAGACCTGAACCGTAAGCTGTGTTCATTCCTTGCGGGAATTGAGATTTGTCGAGACTAGCATTTTGAATGTACTGCTCTGCACCCATAGTCAGTGGATACATTTGATAATTTGTTACAGTATTAGCACTGCCAAAACCTACACATAGAGTACCGATGATAGCGGATAGCAACATTTGTTTAGGTTTAATATTTGATGGGACTGAGAAATCTTTGGTAGATGGCGATGTAATGTATGATAAAATAGTAGTAATATTGTTTTGAAATTATGCATCAAATAGATGCCTAGTAGAAATGCTAGTCCTGTTTAGAAAGATAACCTTCCCCGTGGAGGTAGAGGCGATTATGTTTGTTACATTTCTTACCTTTATAGTGAATTTTGTGGTAGTGACGTGGATTTTACTATGGACCCAAACTGTATATCCATTTAAATTCCCTGAGTTGCTACAATTTATGCAATGGGCAGATATTCCTTATAATATTGGTAACACCAGCATGATTGTGGCAACGGTGATTTTGATGGTGCCCTTTATGTTGTCGCATACGAGACTTATGCAATATGTACTCGTTAAAACATTAGGGTGCCGCACGCCGAGCGCTGATGAACGTCAATATTTGGAACAAATTGTGGAGTTTCTTTGTCAGCGTTCTGGTGAAAGCCCCAATAAATACCATCTCTACGTCAAACGCGATGATACATTAAACGCTTTTGCGGTAGGACGAGATAATATCTGTGTTCACACAGGTCTACTAAACGTGATGAATGCACCACAAGTAGCAGCCATCGTGGCTCATGAAATGGGGCATATTCAAAATAATGATACCATCTACGGTGTTGGCTGTGGCGCTATCGCTTGGGCAGGGAATGGAGTGGTGCAACTGTATGTGACATTCATTCGAATTTTGAGTATCTTTGCATCCCTTCCCATTATTGGATGGCTCATCGCTATCATTATTCTCTTCGTGAATTTGCAATTGTGGGTGATGCAGTTCTTCCTCAATTTGCCACTGCAATTGATTGATATGTTCTCTAGTCGTCAAAACGAATATGCGGCCGATCGCTATGCCTGTGAAATTGGGCTAGGTCGTGAACTTTATGAGGGCCTAGCCATTTTGATGAAATTCTCTGGTGAAAGTAAAATGGGTTTCTTCTCTAATTTGATGAGCACTCATCCAGCAACACCAAAACGATTGGCTAGAATACAGGAGTATTTAAATGGGACTGTTTGATATATACTTTAAAAATAAATACGAAGTAGAAACAGAACTTTCCGTAGAAGAAATGAATGAGTTACTCACACAGGAAGTCGAGTTTTATGGGATATTTGAAGGGTAAAAGTGATCTGATGATATTTGATAAGCACGCCAATTTAAAGTATAAATATGGAAATAGACACTTTTGGGCTGAGGGATACTTTTGGGCTGAGGGATATTATGTATCAACAGTAGGACTAAATGAGGCTACAGTTAAAAAGTATATCGCTGAGCAGGAAATACATGGCAAGATGTCGGATAAAATTAGTATTAAAGAATATGAGGACCCTTTTAAGGGTGGCAAGTAGACAATATGCCCTTTAGGGTTTAGCTAAAGTGGCAAGGGCAATGTGGCTTGAACGAAGTGAAAGCCAGCGTCTTAAGGCGCTGGCCGGTAACTCAGGCTTATAGCCTGTGAGCAAACCACCCGTTAGACGGGTGGTCATGATTTTATCTATGGAGCGGGCGAAGGGAATCGAACCCTCCTCTCAAGCTTGGGAAGCTCGCATTCTACCGATGAACTACGCCCGCATAACGTGTTTATTTTATCATAGTTTTACTAGGATTTCTAGAGTGATAGGAAAAAGTTATTCGGAATGTGTAGAAAAAGTTACATAAATATTAGTCAAATAGATAAAATTCGATGTATAATATAGGTATCGGATAGAAACATTTGTGTATACATAGTGGATTTATTGGAAAAACACAAATTGATATGATAAAATAAATGTATAATAAATCTGAGAATTCAGCATATTTATCAAATGATTGTATGTATAGTTATGTAGGGGACATGAAATATGAACAGAGTAGTCCGAATTATTCATTCCGATTCTGCAGGTGGGATTTGTTTGCTCATTACTGCAATACTCGGGGTAATAGCAGCAAATTCTCCATTTGCACATCAGTATTTTGAATTATTAGAATTCCACATAGGGCCAATGCCACTGCTAGAGTGGGTAAATGATGCCCTGATGGCGATATTCTTCCTATTTGTGGGTATTGAAATTAAACGCGAAATGATTTGTGGTGAACTTAATACGAATGCAAAACGGTTTTTACCAGTGATTGCCGCTTGTGCTGGGGTATTAACACCAGCAGCAGTGTATTATTTGATTGCAGGTCATGATCCTGCATTTGTTCATGGTTGGGGGATTCCAACAGCCACTGATATTGCCTTTGCCATTGGCGTTATGACCATGCTAGGTGACAAAGTACCATCTGCTATGAAGGCATTTCTGTCAGCGTTAGCCGTAATTGATGACTTAATTGCCATTATTGTTATAGCTATTTTTTACGGTGGTGGCGTATCATTTCAGTTCTTATTGTATGCGGCCATCGTTACCGCCGTATTGGTATACTTAAATAAAAATGGTTATGTACGACCTGTTCCATATGCTGTATTAGGCTTTGTACTTTGGTATTGCGTATTAAAATCTGGTATACATGCTACCATTGCTGGTGTAATTCTTGCGATGACATTACCTGCTACTGGGGTACATCAAGGCAAGGAGGTAACACCTATGGCTGATTGGGATCATGCATTGGATAAATGGGTTACATTCCTTATTATTCCATTATTTGCCTTCTTTAATACGGGCGTATCCTTTGGTGATTTCACCGTGCAGGATTTATTCCATCCTGTAGTATTTGGTGTTATATTTGGTTTGTTGATTGGTAAACAATTGGGTATCTTCACAACTGTCTATGCTTTGGTAAAAGCTGGCGCTATCAAAATGCCAAACAATACAAAATGGATTCATGTATATGGTACATCCCTTGTATGTGGTATTGGTTTTACTATGAGTTTATTCGTAGCAGCTTTAGCTTTTGATCCTGGTATCGTTCAAGAACGAGCCAAAGTTGGTATTTTTATTGGCTCAATTCTATCTGGGGTAATAGGATATGCAGTTCTCGAGTTAGCTCATAAATTCCGTCATAAACATGATAAATTGGAACTTTCAAATTAGGATGACAAAGTTTTTACAATAGTAAAATTTATAGTAATTACCTATTGTAATATAATACATATGTGGCTTACACATTTGGTAAGATTTTTGATACTTGTTGGTAAGTTTAGAAAATACTATTTAATAATAATAGAATAGAGAAAGGAATTTGATGGAACGAATTTTTGTTTTTCTAAAATCTCCGTCAGCTGGTAGCGCTATTTTACTTGGTGCTACATTGATCGGTGTGTTGCTTGCTAATACAGCATTAGCAGCTCAATACTTTTCATTAATCCATATTCAGTTAGGGCCATTATCGGCTATTGAATGGGTAAATGATGCATTAATGGCAATCTTCTTCTTGTTTGTGGGGTTAGAAGTAAAACGTGAACTCGTAAGTGGAGAACTCAATACAAATGCTAAACGTATCATGCCTGGGATTGCAGCCCTTATGGGGGTTATTGTGCCAGCTGTTATTTATGCAATCATTGCTGGTGGGTCTGAGGAATATGCAAAAGGTTGGGCTATTCCAACAGCTACAGATATTGCCTTTGCCATTGGTGTTATTACATCATTGGGGTCTAAAGTACCAGTTGCTATGAAAGTATTCCTTACAGCGCTTGCGGTTATTGATGACTTGATGGCTATTGTTGTGATTGCTATATTCTATGCATCAGGCATTAATTTTTTGTTTTTATTTTTTGCAGCGGTAATTACTTGTTTATTGGTTTTAATTAATAAACAAGGCTATGTACGCCCTATGCCATATGCAATTTTAGGTGTGGTATTGTGGATATGTGTCCTAAAATCCGGTTTACATGCTACCATGGCTGGTGTTGTGCTCGCTATGACTATTCCTGAACAAGGTTTATTTGAAGGTAAAACAGTACGACCTATGACCCAATGGGAACATGGTTTATCTAACTGGGTAAGTTTCCTCATTGTACCAACATTTGCATTCTTTAATGCAGGCGTATCTTTTGCAGCCATTTCTATTGGAGATCTTACAAACCCTGTTGTAATTGGCGTTGCCACAGGCCTCGTAATTGGTAAACAAGTTGGCATATTTGGGGCTGTATTGTTAATGGTTAAAACTGGCCTTGTACCAATGCCTAGAAATACATCTTGGCTTCAAGTATATGGTACGGCGATTCTTTGTGGTATTGGTTTTACCATGAGTATCTTTGTATCTATTTTGGCATTTCCTCCAGGACAAGCCCAAGAAATGGCTAAGGCCGGTGTATTTATTGGGTCTTTAGTGTCTGCCCTTATTGGTTACATTATTTTGCGTGTTACTGGTAAATGGACTGAGTTAGGCGAAGAATTTGAAAGATAATAACTCTTTGAATTATGCTATATCTACAGTTTGTGGATAGGATAGCTAAAAAATTAGTACAGTCTGTTATATAAATAGTGCATAATACCCCTTACCATATATGGTAGGGGGTATTCGTATTATTGTCTTTAGACTGGTTCGCGATGTAATCGCGAATCATAAAACCACCCGCTATGCGGGTGCGGAAACGATAGTTATACTAAAAAATCACCTCTGAATCGTTATATAATGAAGGTGTTCAAGCCGCATTATATGCAAATAAAGAGGTGATTTCTATGGCGACAAAGGCACAAAGCCTAGCGCACACGAGATGGTTATGTAAATACCATATCGTATTTACTCCTAAGTATAGACGTAAAGCTATATTTAATCAATATCGAGAAAGTATTGGAGAAATACTTTCTCGATTATGTGAATACAAAGGAGTTAATATAATTGAAGGACATCTAATGATCGACCATGTTCATATGTTAGTGACGATTCCACCAAAAATATCAGTGTCGAGTTTTATGGGATATTTGAAGGGTAAAAGTGCTCTGATGATATTTGATAAGCACCCCAATTTAAAGTATAAATATGGAAATAGACACTTTGGGGCTGAGGGATATTATATATCAACAGTAGGACTAAATGAGGCTACAATTAAAAAGTATATCACTGAGCAGGAAATACATGACAAGATGTCGGATAAAATTAGTATTAAAGAATATGAGGACCCTTTTAAGGGTGGCAAGTAGACAATATGCCCTTTAGGGTTTAGCTAAAGTGGCAAGGGCAATGTGGCTTGAACGAAGTGAAAGCCAGCGTCTTAAGGCGCTGGCCGGTAACTCAGGCTTTATAGCCTGTGAGCAAACCACTCGTTAGACGGGTGGTCATGATTTTAATACAATCAATCAATATGTGGGAGAATAATTGCTAAAATTGAATGAAAGTGGTGCCAAAGCGCAACCTAAGGGGCCTAAATTTTGACTATTTCCCTAAAATAGTGTAAAATGACCCTATGAAAGGTATGAGGTGCTTATGTTGAAAAAATACTTATTAGCATTAGCCTTATGTATTCTCTGTGTTGGTATAACTACAACAGCTATGGCGGAAACCTTAGATAGAGGAAAAAGAGGCGATCAAGTACGTTATGTACAAGACCTATTAGTTACGCAAGGATATTTAGTTGATGAAGCAGATGGCGTGTTTGGTAATAATACTGAATATGCAGTGCGTGTATTCCAAAAAGAAAAGGGCTTAGATGTAGATGGACGTGTTGGTCCAGCAACTCTAGCTGCATTAGAAAAAAATCATAATAAATTTGCTAAGGAAGGCAAGAAAATTAAAAAGAGCGCAGGAGCACCTGATAGGTACTCCAAAGTATTAACCATGGAAGCTAGTGCATATAGCGCATATAATCCAGGTAATTCTTATTATACTGCTCGTGGCAATTTACTTTGTCGTGGGCTTGTATCTGTTGATCCAGATGTAATTTCATTAGGTACAGAATTATACATCGAAGGCTATGGTTATGCTGTAGCAGATGATACTGGCGGGGCCATTCGTGGTCACAAAATCGATTTAGCTGTGGATTCTTATGATGAAGCAATCCAATTTGGCCGTCGCGATGTAACAGTGTATGTATTGTAATAGGTAAAGTATTTGCGTAAACAATAGAATAAACCCCATTATCTCAATACTATGTTGAGATGGTGGGGTTTTTATATATCTGAACATTATCGATAAATTAATACATATCATTCATATTTTAATGGATAGTTAGCATTCATAGATGATATAATAAGACAGGATAAATAAGGTATATATATTATGATGTAGACTACATATATTTATTGGTATGTAGTTTTAGTGATGTGGAATAGAGGGCATGTATGGAAAAAGTACGTCGCGTAGAACGCATGGTAGCAATGACAAAACTTTTAGTGGACTCACCACAAAAATTAATTCCATTAAATTACTTTTGTGATTTCTTCGGCATTGCTAAATCGACCGTTAGCGAGGATTTAACTTGTGTACGTCAATCTATGGAACACTTCCAATTGGGTACATTAGAAACCGTTGCAGGAGCAACAGGAGGGGTACGTTTTATTCCTCATCGCAAAGGGCCACAGGCCAATGATATCTTGCAGGAGGTTCGCGAACGATTGACCGAACCCGATAGAATTATTCCTGGCGGATTTATTTATATGTCTGACATTTTATATGATTGGCATGTAATGACACGATTGGGCGAAATTATTATGACCCGGTTTATGAATCGTAAACCAGATTATATTTTGACCGTCGAAACAAAGGGAATTCCTCTAGCGGTTATGGTTGCCCGAGCTTTCAATAAACCCCTAGTTATTGCACGACGAGATAGCAAAGTAACTGAAGGGTCAGCGATTAGTATTAATTATGTCACCGGCTCATCGGGACGTATTCAAACGATGACATTGACGAAACGAGCAATTCCGGCTAATTCGAGAGTCCTTATTGTGGACGATTTTATGAAAGCTGGCGGTACGGCCAAGGGATTGATGGAACTAGTTGCTGAGATGAATGGTATCGTTGTAGGCACTGGTGTGTTGGTGGCCACAGAGCTACCAAATCCCAAACTCATTGATGATTATGAAGCGTTATTTACATTCCGTGGCATTAATGAAACTACAAAGGAAATTAACATTGAACCAGTATATGATTCCTAATTCTGTGGTTTAATCTATTTATATTATATAATAATGAAGATTATCAGGCTTATGATCAGGATACTAGAGACAAAGGTATGTTTATATAGGAGAGATACTATGAAACAATTAGCCGCATTAGTGTTGGCAGCCGGAAAAGGCACACGAATGAAATCTAAGTTACCAAAAGTACTACACAAAGTAGGTGGCAAAGCTATGGTGGAACGTGTCCTTGATACGGTACAAGATCTAGGAGTAGAACGTAATGTTGTCATCATTGGCTTCGGAGGCGAAGCTGTTCAAACCTATTTAGGTGAACGTGCAGAATTTGTAGTGCAAGCAGAGCAAAATGGTACAGGTCATGCTGTTAAAATGGTACAACCTGTATTGGGGCAATACGAAGGTACAGTATTATTGCTTTGTGGTGATACACCACTAGTGACAAAAGCTAGTTTAGAGGCTCTACTTGCAGAGCACGAATCTACTGGAGCAGCTGCAACGATTTTAACAGCCCATATGCCAGATCCAACTGGGTATGGTCGTATCATCCGTAATGCAGAAGGTCAAGTAGAACGAATTGTGGAACAAAAAGATGGCAAACCAGAGGAACTTGTGGTACAAGAAGTCAATACTGGTATGTACGCATTTGATAGTAAAAAATTATGGCCCTGCCTTGATCAATTATCCGCGGATAATGCACAAGGCGAATTGTATATTACAGATGTAGTAGGAATTCTAGTAAATGGAGGAGAGCGGGTGAGCGCGTATATGACTAAAGATTTTGAAGAGTCCCTTGGTGTTAACTCTCGTGTACAGTTAGCAGAGGCAGAATCTATTTTACGTCGTCGTAAAAATAAAGAATTGATGGATGCTGGTGTAACTATCATCGATCCTAATAATACCTATGTGGCACCAGAGGTTACGGTGGGGCCAGATACAATTTTACATCCTGGTACAGTACTTGAAGGTACTACTGTTATTGGCTCTAATTGTGAAATTGGACCACATACACGTTTAACAAATGTAATTGTTGGTGATGACAATGTAATTCACTTTACCTATGGACATGATTGTGAAATCAAAAATGGCGTAGATATTGGTCCATATGTACATTTAAGACCAAACACTGTTGTGGGGGACCAAGTACATATTGGTAACTTCGTAGAGGTGAAAAATAGTAATATTGGTACTGGTACAAAATTCCCACATCTTTCTTATATTGGCGATAGTGATGTTGGACCTGGTGTAAACATTGGTTGTGGTACTATCACTGTTAATTATGACGGTAAAGTAAAACATCGTACAACAATTAGTGAAGGCGCTTTTGTAGGCTGTAATAGTAACTTAGTGGCACCAGTAACCATCGGTAAATACAGCTATGTTGGTGCAGGATCTACGATTACTAAGGATGTTCCTGATCGTGCATTAGCCGTAGGTCGCGCTAAACAAATGGTGAAAGAAAATTGGGTTACTGACGAGACTTTCAAAAAGAAATAGGTCTCTGGAGCTAGTTTTCATTAATTAGCGGTACAATATATAGTTTTTGTACTTTCAGATTCATTTATAACAGTAGTTCATATTTCGTGTGATAAAGAGTTATAGGAAATTGGTCATTCCTTGCGATTTTTTGTAAAAATTTCCACACAAGATAGTAAAAATAGTATACAATAATAGAGCAATGAGGTGTTGTTGTATCATTTAGAGATAAGGTTATAGTCATAAATAACCGGTATGAGTACATGTATGAAAGGGTATCAAAATGGCATTTGAAGATGGCAAAAAGCTTAAGATTTTCACAGGTAATGCGAATCCAGCATTAGCAAAAGAAATTTGTGACTATTTAGGATTGCCTTTGGGTGAAGCATTTGTAGGTCGTTTCAATAATGGCGAAGTACAAATCATGATTGATGAAAGTGTACGTGGTAAAGATGTATTTATCATTCAGCCAACAAGTTACCCTGTAAATGATAATTTAATGGAATTGATGATCATGGCTGATGCATTACGTCGTGCGTCTGCTCGTCACATCACAGCTGTAGTTCCTTACTATGGTTATGCTCGTCAAGACCGTAAAACACGTGGTCGTGAACCAATTACTGCAAAATTAATTGCTAACTTATTACAAACATCTGGTATTACTCGTTTGGTAACAATCGATTTACATGCTGGTCAAATTCAAGGTTTCTTTGATGTACCAGTAGACCATTTGTTCGGTGCGTCCATTATCGCTAAATATATTAACGATAAAAAAATGGAAGATACTATTGTAGTATCCCCAGACTTGGGTGGCGTTACTCGTGCTCGTGATTTGGCTGACCGCATCGGTGCGCCTATCGCTATTATCGAGAAAAAACGTCCTGAACCAGGCGTGGCTAAAGTAATGAATTTGATTGGTAATGTAGAAGGTAAAAATTGCATTATCATCGACGATATCGTGGACACTGCAGGCTCCTTGGTAGAAGGTGCGAAAGCGTTGGAAGAATTTGGTGCAAAATCTGTTACTGCTTGTGTAACACATGCAGTATTAACAGATCCAGCAAGCGAACGTATTAGAAATTCTAACATCAAAGAGTTGATTGTTACTAATACAATTCCATTGCCAGAAAACTGCAATATTCCAAATATTACACAATTGTCTGTAGCTCCATTGTTGGGCGAAGCAATTATGCGTATCTTCCACGAAGTTTCTGTAAGCAACTTGTTCGATAAATAATAGGTGCGTTTTGAAATTAGTAGTAGGACTAGGTAATCCTGGTAGACAATATGAAGCAACAAAACATAATATCGGTTTTATGGTTATCGATGCTATTGCAGAGGCGGTAACGCATACTCCATGGCGCGAAGAACAAAAGGCCGAGGTATGTAGCTTTACATTAGATGGTGAAAAGATTTTGTTGGTGAAACCACAAACATTTATGAATGCTAGTGGTGAAGCTGTAGGACCGTTGATGCGGTATTATAAAATTGATCCATCCGATGTGTATTGTATCTATGATGATATGGATTTGCCAGTCGGTAAATTGCGCATTAGACCTAATGGTAGTTCTGGTGGTCATAATGGTATTAAATCTTTGATCGCTCATTTAGGAACGGAAAATTTTCCTCGGTTCCGTGTTGGCATCGGTCGACCATTACCACAATGGACAGTGGTCGATCACGTATTAGCACCATTTGGTGAAGATGTACAAGACAAGGTGGTAAAGGGAATCAAAGATACCACAAAGGCGCTGTTAGGGACCTTAGAGGTAGGAATCGATAAAGGAATGAATTTATATAATCCTAAAAAGAAACCTCGGCATTAATTGTATATAGAACATGTTAAAAGCATGAGTTCGAATATGAGCTCATGCTTTTTGTATTGGTATGTTAATATATTTCATTTGTGGTGGTACTTATACTAATACATTTGATTATGTATACAAGATACTTTTACAAAACTATTGAAATTATATAGATAAATATAGTATAGTATATTTATTAAGATTTAATTCTATAGAATATAGATTTAATGGTGACATTATTGTATTGTATATTTTAATACATCTGATCAAGAGCAGATGGTAAAGAAAGTGGGGGAGCCATATGAAGTTATTTAGCAAAAAAGCACTAGTTGTTGTATCTATGTGTATTGCTACAGCAATTGGTGTTGCTGGTTGTGGTGGTAGCGGCGGAAGCTCTGACAGTGGGACTAAAAAATTTGTAAATATTGCCACAGGTGGTACAGCGGGTACTTATTATCCTTTAGGTGGTGCGATTGCTGAAATTTTAAATAAAGCTATTCCAAATATGAATGCAAGTGCACAAAGTACTGGTGCTACTGTTGCCAATATTAATATGTTAAAAGATGGTTCTGTGGATATGGCTATCGTACAGAATGATATTGTATATTATGCAGCAAATGGTTTAGAAATGTTCAAAGATAAGAAGGTAACTAATCTTAGAGGTATTGCATCCTTATATCCTGAAACAGTTCAAATCGTTACATTGGCAGGTAGCAATATTACCTCTGTTGATCAACTCCGCGGTAAACGTGTAGCTGTAGGCGCTGCAGGTAGTGGTGCAGAAGCAAATGCACGTCAAATCTTAGAAGCCTATGGATTAACATACAATGATATTAATCCACAATATTTATCTTTCGGCGAAGCTGCTAGTGCTTTAAAAGATAATAATATTGATGTCGCTTTTGTAACAGCTGGTGCTCCTACTGCAGCTATCCAAGATATTGCAGCATCCAATAAAGTAGCGTTAGTTCCATTGGCTGGTGATAAAGTTGATCAATTGATTCAAAAATACCCTTACTATGCCAAACAAACAATTCCTGCAGGTACATATGCTGGTATCGATAATCCAATCGATGGTGTAGCTGTTAAAGCTGTTCTTGTTGTAAGCGATAAAGTAGATGATAGCCTTGGCTATGAAATTACTAAATCCATCTTCAGTAATTTGGATCGTTTGACTGCAGCTCATGCAGTAGGCAAATTAATCCAAAAAGCAACTGCTACAGAAGCAATGCCAATTCCTCTAAACCCAGGGGCTGAAAAATTCTACAATGAAAAATAATTTTGGCCAAAGTGTAGGTAAAGGCCGACTCCTTATTGGAGTCGGCCTTATCCTTCTTATTACAGGTTTGTTAGCAAGTATTATATGGTTTTTGTTGCGACCATGCCTATATATTACTTCTGATAAACATGTATTTTATAATCAACCTGTAACAACAGGCAAGACCTTTTCTACCCAATTTATTCATTCTGTGCAGAAGACCCCAGTATTGGAAAACTTTGTGGTAGATGTGGAACATAAAGAGATTATTTTAGACTCTACAAAATATAAATCATTTGCTGTAGGATTGCCTTTTTTAAAAAGTGATGGAGCATTTCAGCTGAATGATGGCTATTTTTTAATGGAACATATGGATCGACATTTTCCATCTATAACTATGCGGACTGGAATAGGTACAAAATTAACATTGTTTATTGATGGTGAAGAAATTCGTTTTTATGAAGCTATACCTGATGGTACAGCCATACAGTTTTATATAGCTCCATATTACGAGCGTTTTTTTAATTAGAAAGGGGGACCGATGATGGATAATAAAGACTTGAATAAAGAAAGTTTAGGACTAGAAGAACATGAGGCAGAAACCATTAAAGAGTCTCTAAAAGAGTTGGAAAATGAAAGTATTGTAAAACAATATGTTGGAATTATTGCGAAATTTATATCCATTTTCGCTATTTGTTTTTCCATATTTCATATTTATACTGGTATTTTTGGTTTATTAGATGCACAGTTGCAAAGAGCCGTTCATTTGAGCTTTGGTCTAGTGCTTGTATTTATATTGTATCCTAGTAGAAAAGCGTGGAGACATGATCATAAACTTCACATTCCGGATCTTATCTTGGCTATTTTAGCTGGTTTATCACCACTTTACATTGTTACACAATATCAAGAACTTGTAATGCGTGCTGGTGCTATGACTGATATGGATTTAGCAATTGGTATATTAGGCGTAGTCCTTGTTATTGAAGCAGCACGACGCGTTGTAGGCCTTCCTATCGTATGTGTTGTGTTATTCTTCTTGGCATATGCCTTCCTTGGTCCCTATGCACCAGGGATTCTTGCTCATAGAGGATTGACAATGAGTCAATTAATAGGGCACTTGTATTTTACAACTGAAGGGGTATTTGGTATTCCTTTAGGTGTATCCGCTACATTTATATTCCTATTCATTTTGTTTGGTGCGTACCTAGAATCTACTGGGTTAGGCCAATTCTTTATCGATTTGGCTAATGCTTTAGCTGGTTGGGCTCGTGGTGGCCCAGCGAAAGTTGCCGTGTTATCTAGTGGCTTAATGGGGACCGTATCTGGCAGTTCCGTTGCTAATGTAGCTGGGACAGGTAGCTTTACCATCCCTATGATGAAAAAATTGGGATATAACAAAAACTTTGCTGGTGCAGTAGAGGCTGCATCATCTACAGGTGGTCAGTTGATGCCACCAATTATGGGAGCTGCGGCTTTCTTGATGGCAGAATTCGTTGGCATTCCATACATGGAAATTGTAAAAGCGGCAACAATTCCCGCCTTATTGTATTTCCTTGGCATTTGGTTAGGAACACATTTTGAAGCTCGCAAAAACAATTTACAAGGTATTCCAAGAGATTTATTACCAAAGTCGTGGGTTATTTTTAAAGAACGTGGTCATTTGGCAATTCCTTTAGTGGTAATTGTATATTTACTCGTTGTTGGCTATACACCAATGCGTGCGGCATTGATGGGGATTTTCCTCTCTGTAGTAGTAGCGATGTTCCGTAAAAATACACGTTTAACATGGCGCCAAATTGTATTTGGCCTAGAAGCTGGTGCTAGAGGTGCTCTTGGTGTATTAGTGGCTTGTGCAGCAGCTGGTATTATTATTGGTGTAGTAACAAAAACTGGTGTAGGTTTAAAATTAGCATCTGCTTTGATTGACTTTTCTGGTGGTGTATTAATTCTTATGCTTGGTTGTGTTATGTTGACTTCTATTTTATTAGGGATGGGTGTTCCAACGACAGCAAACTATGTTATTACATCTACTGTAGCGGCTCCTGCATTGGTACAAATGGGCGTACCAATTTTGGCGGCTCATATGTTTGTGTTCTATTTTGGTATTGTGGCTGACGTTACGCCACCAGTAGCATTGGCTGCCTTTGCGGGCGCTGCCATTAGTGGTGGTAATCCATTACGAACTGGGGTAGAGGCCTCAAAATTGGCTATTGGGGCATTTTTGATTCCATACATTTTTGTGTATAATCCAGAGATGTTGATGATTAATGCTACACCACTCAACTTGTTATCTGTAACAGTAACAGCTATTATTGGTATGGCTGGTGTTAGTGCTGCTATGATTGGGTTCTATATTACAAAATCCTCTTGGTGGGAACGTATTCTTATGTTAGCTGGTGGTTTAATGTTAATTAACCCTGGTTCTTTAACAGATATTACTGGGTTAGTGATATTAGCATTAATTACACTATATCAATGGCGGAAAAATAAATCTGCTGAAGCTGTTGTTGAATAAGTAAAGTTTAATTAAATACAGGTCCTATACTATATGTTGAGGAATCCTAATATGTACTATGGAATGTAAATAAACCCCAAAGGAGGTAATAGTCATTTTGCTATTACCTCCTTTTTGGTATAATTTTATATTAGAACATTTATGAATTTGGAGTTCTAGTGAATTAAGCTTGAGCTCTCATTAATATAATAAATATAGGATTACTAATGAATCAGGATAAAATGCCTTTTGTTGAGGCTTTAGAAAATTATAAAAATGAACATTTCGTGCCGTTCCATACACCGGGTCATAAAATTGGACATCGTGCTCCGTCACTCTTAACAGAGTGGATGGGACCTGCGTTGCCCTATGATTTAGGTGTTATGTATGCCTTAGACGATTTACATGAGCCAGAGGGGTGTTTAAAGGAAGCGCAAGACTTGGCAGCCGAACTATATGGTGCGGCTCAGTGCTGGTTCTCTGTTAATGGTACGACGGGCCTCATCGAGGCTATGATTATGTCCGTAGTAGGTCCAGGGGATACTATTATTATTCCCCGTGAAGCACATCGTTCTGTCATGAGCGGACTTGTATTATCTGGAGCTAAACCAGTGTACCTGGACTGTCGGTTTGATGTTAATTGGGGGGTGCCACTGGGGGCAAGTGTAGAGAATGTTGTAGAAACACTAGAAGCTCATCCCGAGGCGAAAGCCATTTTGCTGGTGTATCCTAATTATTATGGTATTGGTGTCGATCTGGAACGTATTGTGGTGGAGGCCCATAACCGTGGTGTTATTGTTTTGGTGGATGAGGCCCACGGACCTCATTTGCCATTTTCAGCGCGTTTACCTCGGGAGGCCCTTGAATTTGGTGCTGATCTTGTGGCACAGAGTACGCATAAATCTGTAGGGGCCCTAACACAAACATCGATGCTCTTCGGTCAAGGAAATCTCATTGATTATCGTCGTGTTACGCAAATGCATCAGATGTTACAAAGTACAAGTCCTAATTACATTTTTCTCGCCTCTCTTGATATGGCCCGTCATCAATTGGCGATGAATGGTGAAAGTATCGTCAATGAGACAGTAAATTTAGCTCTACAATTACGTCGGGAATTAGCAGAGATTCCTGGTATCCGAATTATGGACTATTCCAGTAATACGATTGTAATCGATGATATAAATTGCCAAAGTACAAGTGCTTCATCTACTAACGCAGCTAATTATGATGTAACAAAGGTCCTCATTGATGCTCGTGATTTGGGGTTAACAGGGGTGGAATTTGAAAAATTACTCCGCCTAGAACACATCGAGGTGGAGCTTGTACAAGCGCATCATGTATTGGTGCTTATCACCATTGGAGATTCTCAGGATAGTATTCGCGCTTTGGTAGAGGTAGTACGTCATGTGAGCGAAACTATTTTGCAATCGTCTGAGGATGGCAAAGAAATGTTGAGAAGCATGGACATCCCAAATGGAACTAGTGGTGTAAACGAAAATGAAACTTTTGGTGTAAAACAAGATTCAAATAGTAATCTAAAACATGATACGAGTAGTATTGAGGATACACAGTATCTACCTATACCTGAAGTGGTACTTTCACCACGACAGGCATTATATAGTGAACGTGAGCGTATAGCTATCGCTGAGTCATATGGACGCATAAGCGGGGAAACTATCAGTTATTATCCACCGGGCATTCCATTTGTAGGTGTAGGCGAACGAATTACCCCAGACGTGTTACAATATATAGAGATGAAACAATCACAAGGATATATTCCCAATGGTGCCGATGATGCGAGTTTAGAGACATTGTGGGTGATTAAATATTTAAGGTGAAATTACTAGTCACCTGATTTGTGCTAATTAGATGAATTTAATTGGTTATTTGCAAAATGGGTGGCGGAGATAAACAAGTTTAACCTAGTTATGAGGAGATACTATGGGAATATTAATTATTCTAGAGGGCGGCGATGGCAGCGGTAAGGCTACGCAAACAGCGCGATTGAAAGAGCGCCTTGTCCAAGAAGGATATCGGGTAAAGGCTGTAAGTTTTCCTAATTATGATAGTGGGGCGGCTATGCCTATCAAAATGTACTTGGCTGGTGAATTTGGTAAGGATGCGAGCGATGTGAATCCTTATGTGGCGAGCTCCATGTATGCTATTGATCGTTTTGCATCATTCCGCCAAGATTGGCAAGAATTTTATGAACAAGGTGGCATTATTTTGGCAGATCGCTATACGACATCCAATATGGTACATCAAATGGTGAAATATACAAATGCTACAGAGCGTACGGCATTTTTAGATTGGCTAGAGGATTTTGAATTTGGTAAATTTGAATTACCTCGTCCTGATGCGGTGTGTTTGCTCGATGTGCCTCTGGCTACTAGTGAGGCCTTGATGGCTGAGCGTAAGGGAAAAACCGGCGGTGAAACGGGCGATATTCACGAGAAAGATCGTCATCATTTAGCGGCTGTTCATGGTGCTTATGATGAACTAGTAAATCGTTATGGATGGCATCGTATTGCTTGTACTGAGGCACAAGCAGCGGATACAGTACCACAAATGCGATCTGTTGAAAGTATTCATGATGATGTGTATTCCATTGTGATGCAGATCATTAAAAGCAATGTATAGTTCTTGACATCATCTAGTAAAGTTCATAGGATGTTTACTAACATTGTTGCTAAGCTATATTCATAGGGATATAGTATATAGTTATTCTTTTAAAATATAGGCTTTTCCTGTATAATATAAACGTTAAGCATATCTAGTAGGACGATGAAATAGGAGGCTTTGATGGGATATTTTGATACCGTCATTGGACAAGATACAATCAAAGAGCAATTAACTGAACTCGTTCAGCGCCAAGTATTGCCACATAGCTTGTTATTCTATGGGGAATCAGGCCTAGGAAAACTAGATATGGCTTTTGGTCTAGCCTCGACATTAGTAGGGAGACCAGTGTTTTCCTCTCATAAAGGGCATGCCTATTTGGAACAAACCGCTGAGGCTCGTTTGGCTAATGGGGAATCACAAAAGAAAATTGATGCAGAGGGCTTGCCTCTCTACATGGATAAGGGCGATGTATTCTGGCTGCGGCCGATGAAACAGACTCTTAAGGTGGAGCAGTGGTATTCCTTACTACAGGACCATCTGAATGTGGCTGGTAATGGCAACCGAGTGGTCATTGTTGAGGACTTTCACACGGCTAATGCCATTATGGCGAACGCTATGTTGAAAACCATAGAGGAACCGCCTAGCCAGGTGTATTTCATCATTGTGACGGACAAAATTAATACCGTGTTGCCCACTATTGTATCTCGATGCATGGGCGTAGCATTCCGGGCCGTCGATGATGACAGTATCCGCCAAGCCCTTATGAAAGAGGGTATAACACATAATATAGATCAGGCCTTGTTAACAGGCCATGGAAATCCAGCCTTGGTACGTCAATTGGCAGAGGAGCAAAATATTGCCATGCTCGATTTGGCCATTAAGGTGATGGATGCGCTAGCCTATGAAAATCGATGGTTTACATTGATTTCCTTGTGGACAGAACAACTATCTCGCGAGGATCTTGGTGAATTACTCCATTGGTTGCGTCTCGTTGGACGCGATATGCTAGCTCTAAAAAATGGGGCTACCCAGGCAGAATTACAATTGCCTACAAAGACCGTTCAATTAACAAAACTATTATCTCGGTGGAGCACAAAGGCTCTCGCTCGTATCGTTCCAGAAACGCTACAGGCGGAATCGGCTCTCCGTTTACATATCAAGACAGCTCTTGTGATGGATGGCATAAGTATTGCCCTTCACAAAGCTCGACAGGAGGATTAGATGGTAACCATCGTTGGTGTACGCTTTAAAAAAGCGGGTAAAATATATTACTTCCTGCCAGATACATTTTCATTAGCAGCTGGAGATGGCGTGATTGTAGAAACAGCACGTGGTCTTGAATTTGGTACCGTTGTCATTGGACCAAAGGACGTTAAAGAAGATACACTGGCAACACCGCTTAAAAGCGTTGTTCGTAAGGCTACAGAAAAAGATCTCAAACAAATTGAGAAAAACAAAGAGCGCGAAGAAAAGGCTTTCGATATTTGTTTGGAAAAAATCGAAAAGCGTAAATTACCGATGAAGTTAATCAATGTAGAATATACATTTGATATGAATAAAATTATTTTCTTCTTTACTGCGGACGGACGCATTGATTTCCGTGAGCTCGTAAAAGATTTAGCGACGGTATTCCGTACGCGTATTGAGTTACGCCAAGTTGGTGTACGTGATGAAGCAAAGGTTCTTAATGGTATTGGCGCTTGTGGTCGGCCATTATGTTGTGCTAATTTCCTTGGTGATTTCACACCTGTATCTATTCGTATGGCGAAGGATCAAAACTTGAGTTTGAATCCTACTAAAATCTCTGGTGTATGTGGACGCTTGATGTGCTGCCTCAATTATGAAGATGATTTGTACAAAAAAGGTGGCGACTTGTATGTGAAAAAAGAACATACCCAAGCACCACGAGATGTGGAACCACCAGGGATTGGTAAGGAAGTCGTTACTGATGAAGGTATCGGCAAAGTGTTGCGTATTAATTACAACAAGCATACTGTTAAGGTTCAATTGGAGGCCGGTCGTACCATCGATTTGAAATGGTCTGAAGTGGCATTACCTGATGAGTGAATATAATTTAGAGCGCTTGGATGATTTAATCATTGATAATATGAAAATCTATCAACGAACAGATCAATTCCGATTCTCTATAGATGCTATTCTACTGGCTCACTTCCCGAAGTATAAGGGAAAAGGTCGTTATGTAGAATTAGGAACGGGCACTGGGGTGATTCCATTAGTAGCTACGAGCCTTGGAGCCGGTCATGTAACGGGGATAGAAATCAACCCCGTTACAGCCGAACTGGCAGAGAGAAGTGTGCGGTACAATCATAAAGAACAACAAGTTGAAATTATCTGTTGTGACTATCGGACTATGACGTTACAAGCGTTGAAATCAGGTGGTCAATCATTGGATGAATCGTGTTCAATAGATACAAACAGTCAAGCAGAAAAAAGAAATGTACCAGATAATCTTCCCTTTGACGGTGTCCTCATCAATCCTCCTTATTATGGAACAAATACCGGTCATGTGTCGGTGAGTTCTGATGTGGCTAAGGCCTTACATGAAGGGACAACGATGCTCGGTGAAGCATTAGAGTCTGCTAAAAAACTTGTGAAGTTTCGTGGTTATTGTTGGATGATTTATACCGCAGAGCGGTTGGCCTATGCGTTAGATCAGCTCAAGTTACAACAGTTTGAAGTGAAGCGAATGCGGTTTGTACATAGCTTTCACCATAGTGAGGCAAAATTAGTTCTCATTGAGGCCATGCAAGGTGGCAAGCCAGGCATGACGGTGGAAGCACCATTAGTAATTTATAAAGAACAGAATGTGTACAGCGAGGAGGTGGCTAGTTGGTATGGCCGATAATACTAGAGGTACACTCTATTTAGTGCCGACGCCGATTGGCAATCTCGAGGATATGACCTATCGGGCGGTACGCATTTTAAATGAGGTAGATGCCATTGCTGCGGAGGATACTCGGCACACAGGCATATTGCTGAAACATTTTGACATTCAAAAACCGCTCATTTCCTACCATGAACATAACAAGGAGGAAAAGGGCGGTTATATCATGGACCTCCTGGAACAAGGACAGTCCATTGCGTGCGTTAGTGATGCGGGGATGCCGGCCATTTCTGATCCTGGCGCAGACCTAGTGACCCGCGCCATTGAGAGGGGAATAGACATTGTGCCATTACCGGGATGTAATGCAGCGCTCACTGCACTCATTGCATCGGGGCTTGATACGAAACAATTTACCTTCTTTGGTTTTTTACCAAAACGAGGGAAACATCGCATCGAGGCCTTGGAGGCGATGGCGAAACAAACGGGAACACTCATGCTCTATGAGGCTCCACACCGTTTGAAAGAGGTTCTCACGGATATGCATTCCGTCCTAGGCAATCGACAAATCGTTGTCGCTCGCGAGGTGACGAAGAAATTTGAAACCTTCTTGCGCACTGATTTAGGGGCCCTCGTGGAGGATCTCGAACAAATCACCTATAAGGGTGAATTTGTGCTTTTAATCGGAGGCTGTGACACTGTGGAACAGTATGATGATGAAAGCAACGAAGCAGAACCTGTATCCTATGAGGAAGCAGTGCAAGCCTTGGTTGACCAGGGCATACCTAAAAAAGAAGCCATTCGAGAAGTGGCAAAGCGTTTTGGCGTTTCTCGTCGAGACGTATATAATGTAGTAGAAAGACAGTAATTGATTTTCTCATTCGAAAATCACAGAGGAGGCTCATCATGGGAGATAAAAAAACTTACTATATTACAACACCGATTTATTATCCAAGTGCGAAACTGCACATTGGTCATACATACTGTACATCCATTGCCGATACTATTGCTCGTTTCAAACGATTAGCTGGTTATGATGTACGTTTCTTGACTGGTTCTGATGAGCATGGTCAAAAAATTCAACGTGCTGCTGAGGCAGACGGTGTAACACCATTAGAATACACAACAAATATTGTTAATGGATTCAAAAATCTTTGGGAAAAATTACATATTTCCAATGATGATTTTATCCGTACCACAGATGAACGTCATGAAAAAGTAGTACAAGCTTTATTCCAAAAAGCCTTTGATAAAGGTGATATTTACAAAGCTGAATATGAAGGTTGGTATTGTACACCAGATGAAACATTCTGGACTGAACAAAAACTTGGACCTAATCATACATGCCCAGACTGCGGTCGCCCTGTAGAACGAGTTAAAGAAGAAAGCTATTTCTTCAAAATGGGTAAATACACAGAACAATGGTTAAAATTTATCGATGAAAATCCTGATTTCATTCAACCAAAATCTCGTCGTAATGAAATGATTCAATTCGTAAAACAAGGTTTGGAAGACCTTTGCGTATCTCGCACATCCTTTGATTGGGGTATCAAGGTACCATTCGATCCAAAACACGTTGTTTATGTATGGTTTGATGCATTAGTAAACTATATCAGCGCATTGGCTCCATTTGATGGGGATGGCGAGCTGTATAAAAAATACTGGCCCGCAGATTTACACCTAGTGGGTAAGGAAATCGTTCGTTTCCACTCCATTATTTGGCCGATGATGCTCATGAGCCTTGAATTGCCAATTCCTAAAAAGGTATTTGGCCATGGCTGGATGATCGTAGACGGCACAAAAATGAGTAAATCCTTGGGCAATGTTATTGACCCAATTCCGTTGATTGAAACATACGGTGCTGATTCCTTGCGTTACTTCTTGCTCAGCGAAATCCAATTGGGCAACGATGGTAATTTTACATTGCCTAATTTCGTTACAAAAATTAATGCGGATTTGTCCAATGATTTGGGTAACTTGTTGAACCGTACAGTGGCTATGATTATTAAATATCATGGTGGTGTGGTTACAAAACACGAGGCTATGGATGATCTTGACCGTGACGTTGAGACTTTGGCTGTTCAAACAGCTAACGATTTTGAAAGCTACATGGAAAACATGGAACTCAACAAAGGTTTGCGCACAGTTTGGAACTTCATTGGTCGTATGAATAAATACATCGATGAAACAATGCCTTGGGTATTGGCGAAAGGTCAAAATGACGGTGATGCAGAACGATTGCAATCTGTTATGTACCATTTGGCAGAGGCACTTCGTATTATAGGTATCTTGGTGAGTCCAGTCATTCCTGTAGGGGCTCCTAAAATTTGGGAACAATTGGGCTTAACTGGTTTTGAATCGTCTACATTAGCTGATGCAAAACAATGGGGGGGATTAGCGACTGGTACAACTGTTGTGAAAGGTGAACCAATTTATCCTCGTTTCGATATTCCAGAAATGGTAGAAGCTACCAAAGAAGTAGAACAAGCTGCTACAGAAGCAAAATCAGTAGCTCGTGATGCAGCACCAACGGCAGGTGATGCAAAAGTAGCTGATGGTGCAGCGATTGAAGAAGGTACAATTGCTCCACTAAAAGAACACATCACATATGATGATTTTGAAAAGCTTGATCTTCGTGTGGCAAAAGTATTAACTTGTGAAAAGGTTAAGAAATCCAAAAAATTATTGAAATTCACATTGGATATGGGTATTGAAGAACGTACGGTAGTAAGTGGTATTTCCCAATATTACGAACCAGAGCAAATGATTGGCAAGAAGGTTATTTACCTTGCGAATTTAGCGCCTAAAAAATTAATGGGCATCGAGTCCTATGGCATGATTTTATCTGGCTCTGACTGGGCGGACCATTTAGAAGTTACGAATATCGAATCCTTACCTGCAGGAAGTTTGGTGAAATAAATGCGTTTATTTGACACACATGCTCATATCAATGATGAACGATATGACAATGACCGCGCTGAAATGCTACAAAGCTGCTTTGACGCGGGTGTAGAGTATATCTTGATTCCCGGTGTTGATCGGGGCACTGTGGAATCTGGTATTGCCCTGGCAGAACAATACCCAAATCTGTACGCAGCGGTGGGGACACATCCTCATGAATCCAAGGATTTTACAGATGATGATTATGAATACTTCAAGGACCAAGCCTTGTATAATGATAAGGTTCGTGCCGTAGGTGAAATCGGTTTGGATTATTACTATGATTTCTCCGACCGTTCTACTCAAAAGAAAGTATTCATCCGTCAACTTGAATTGGCGCGTGAAGTGGATTTGCCAATCCTCATTCATGACCGTGATGCCCATGGCGATTTAATGGATATCCTTCGTAATGAAGGTAAAGACAATTGGGGGATTTTACACTGCTACTCTGGTAGTTGGGAGATGGCAAAAGAACTCATTAAGATGGGTTTTTATATTTCTTTTGCAGGTTCCGTGGTATTCCCTAAATCCACATCCTTAAAGGAAGTGGCTAAACAAGTACCGTTGGATCGTATCCTTATAGAAACAGATTCCCCATATTTGACACCACCACCATTTAGAGGTCGTCGCAATGATCCAAGCAAAACACAATTTGTAGCGGAAGAAATTGCAGCCTTAAAAGGTATGGATGTTGATGAATTTGCCCAAATTGCATTGGAAAATGGGAAACGCGTATTTGGAATTGAATAAACACAAAACGACTGTAGTCATGAGCCTGCAGTCGTTTTTTTTATTATAGTACCTTTTTTATCTATTATCTTATGGCGTAAGATCTAGATAGAATATATAGGCATAGGCATCTCTTTACATGTTCTTTACAAGAAATAGGCAGAGATTTGAATGTTTTTTGATACGCTAATGAATGCCTGATAGATAGAAATGTATCTATTTCAGGGGAATCAGTCTAAACAGCACTATATATGGTATACTAATAGATATGATATATAGTATTAAGTTTTATAGTAAGGAAGAATATAATGGAACGTATCTCCTTTATTGATTTAGGCTCGAACTCTGTTCGATTTGTTATATCTGAAATTTCTAGTGCCGGTAGCTACTCCTTGATATATCAAGAGAAGGAAAGTATTCGCTTGAGTGAAAATATGTGGGGTGAAAATAAACTCACAGAGGAAGCGATGTCTCGTGCTATACGATCTCTGAAGGCCTTTGCTCATATGGCCGAGGCTATGGAGTCTAACAAAACATATGCAGTGGCCACAGCGGCTGTACGTCTTGCAAAAAATGGTGATGATTTTATTGCACGTGTTCGTAAGAAAACCGGCTTTAATCTTCATTGTATTTCGGGAGAAGAAGAAGCCCGATTAGGGTTCCTAGGTGTTATTAATACCGTTGATCTAGAGGATTTCGTAATCTTTGACTTGGGTGGTGCCAGTACAGAGGTGACCCTGGTTAATAATCGCCAACCTGTAAAATCTGTTAGTTTGCCAATCGGTGCATTGACCTTGACAGGGAACTTTCAAAAGGGCGATGAAATGGGTGAGAAAGAGTACGAAAAAATGGTGAATGCCATTCAAGATATCTTGAATGATAACAAATGGCTCCATGATTTGAAATTACCGCTTCTTGGTATTGGGGGTACGGCACGTAATATTGCAAAAATGGATCAGCGCCGTATCAATTACCCAGTGACACGATTGCATAATTACGAGGTTCCAAGAGAACGATTCCATGATATCGTTGAGATGGTGAAAGATAAGCCCTTGGCACAGCGAAAAAAAATACCTGGCCTTTCATCAGAACGTGCTGATATTATCGTGGCCGGATTAGCTATTGTGGAGGAACTCATTAACTATTTAGATGCAG
The DNA here is from genome assembly GCF_032970865.1 of Veillonella absiana. Taxonomy (NCBI): domain Bacteria; kingdom Bacillati; phylum Bacillota; class Negativicutes; order Veillonellales; family Veillonellaceae; genus Veillonella; species Veillonella absiana. Next base: position 25,406 of record NZ_JAWJZB010000005.1, read on the forward strand.
ATCGTCTTGTTGTAGGCGGCTGTGGTTTACGTGAGGGACTCTTTTATGATTATTATGGTCAAGAGTATATGGGGGGGAATCCCATCATCAATGACATTTTAATTCATTCTGCTGAAAATGTATTATTAGGTATTAATAAACGAGAACTTATTCATGGTAAATATGTTTCTCAATTGGCAAATACCTTATTCGAACAAATGGAACCTATGCATGGTTTTGGTGAAAGATTCCAAAAACTTTTAACCGTATCTGCTTTGTTACATGATATCGGGAAAAAGGTTAATTATTATAATCATGCGCGTCATGGAGCCTATGTATTGATTAATAGTAATTTATATGGTATTAGCCATGTAGAGCAGGCCTTGTGTGGGTTTATCGTTATGAATTCTCATGGATTGCTCACAAAGGAATATAGGAATTTCATTTATGGACAGCTGATGACAGGTGAGGATAAATCAGTGGGGCAAAAATTATCTGCCATTCTTGCATTGGCAGAGGCCCTGGATGAAAGTCACGAACAATTCGTTACATCATTGGCGACTACGATTAAGGAAAATCAAATTATTATCACTGCTTGGATTCGTAAGGATTGTGATACATCTGTAGCGAATGCAGCAGTTGAAAAGGCAGTAAAAATATTCAAGAAAGAATTCAAAAAACAATTAGTGGTACAGTGGAAAGAATCACTATAGGAGGCAACTATGGGTATACCCAAAGTATTACGCTACGCTGTGTTACACGTAGGCTCAAGTAGTATGAGTATCACCATTTTAGAATATGCAGGTATTGATGATGTTAAGGTCATCGATCATGCATCCCGAGAAGTTACGTTTGGGGAAGAACTATTCCAAACATCTCGTCTTAGCTTTAAAACAATAGAAGAAATTTGCCAAATCCTTAAGGGCTACAAACAATTGATGGCTGATTATGGAGTAACTAAATCCAAACTATATGGAACAACCGTTATTCGAGAGGCTCAAAATCGTCGTAGTATTTTGGATCAAATTTTCATTCATACAGGTATGCGCGTTGAGGTTATCGATATGCCTAAGGAAGTATATTACAAATATTCCTTATTGCATTATGATATGACCCATCATCATCATATTTTTGATGATTCTGAGGCCCTCATGTTCCTGGATATTTCTTCTGGTGGTGTAGGCATCACTGTGTGGAAGGGTGGAGCTATGTTATTCCAACGTAATATGCACAGTGGTTCTTTGCGTGTTATGGAATCCTTTAAACGGAACGAACGAGCATCCTCGTCTTTTTCTACGGCTATTTCCGAATATATGCGCCGTATTATTTCTCCTTTGAAAGAAGAATTACAAGAATTCAATATTAAGAATCTTGTATTATCTGGTGATGAAGCACGCTTAATTGCTTCTTTGATGGGATATAAGGCTGAGAAAAACTCCAAAGAGAATAGTATGCTTATGGTGTCGCCTTACGATTTTAATAAATTTGTAGACTCCTTAGAGGGTGTAACAGCTACTAAATTGATTAATCGTTATAATTTACCTGAATTTAAGGCGAACATCTTAATGCCAACCATTATTTTATACCATGAAATTATGGATATGGTTGCGCCAGATAATCTGTTAATCAGTGGTGTATCATTCTCGGAAGGTCTCAGTTGGTTTCATGGTGTAGAGATTGAACAAAATCCATATGTCTATAAATTGCGAGAGCAAAATATTCAATTGGCTCGTGCTATAGCTAGACGGTATCATACTGATGCGGTACATGATCATGAGGTGGAACGTTTTAGCTTGAAATTCTGTAATGTCTTGAAAGATAAAGGGTTCCCAGAACGTTGGGGGTATTTATCGCAAATTGCGGCCAATCTCTGCAGTGTAGGTAAATTTATCAACTTGCGTAATCATGGGGAACATTCCTATCATATTGTGATGGGTACTGATATTTTTGGACTTTCAGAACAGGAAAAAGAAGTCATCGCCAATGTGGTGTATTACCATTACAAAGGCATGCCATCCGATGATGATGCCTATTTCCGCAAATTGACAGAATTGCAAAAAATTCAAGTTACTAAATTGGTAGCGGTAATCCGTATGGCTTGTTCTTTGGATGCAGGCAGTAACCAAAAGATTAGTGATATCGATATTACTGAACAAGATAACATTATGATTGTCACAGCCTATACAGATCAAGACATTTCATTAGAGTCATGGACGTTTAAACGTGATGCCGTATATTTTACTGAAATTTTCGGTATGGAAATCAAGTTAATTATAGGAGGAGCTAGATAATGTTTACTAATTCAAAGTATTATTTTAATCGTGAATTATCATGGTTAAAATTTAATCAGCGTGTCCTCTTAGAATCGGTAGATAAAAGCAATCCATTATTGGAACGTTTACGTTTTATTGCTATAACGAGCTCTAATCTAGATGAATTTTTTATGATTCGTGTGGCAGGGCTTCGTCATCAGGCGATTAATGGTATTGTAAAATATGATGCAGCCCATATGGATGCAAAGGCACAATTAAAGGCTATTGATGAGTCCGTAAAACGTTTGGTGAGTATGCAATATACTTATTTGCATCAAGTTATGGATTTGTGTGAACAAGAAGGCTTAACCTTTGTAAAACCAAAGGAACTCGAGGTGGAAGCAGCAAATTGGTTGCGCCATTACTTTGAACAGAATATTTATCCTGTTGTTACACCACTAGCTGTTGACTCAGGTCATCCATTCCCATTTTTGGCGAACCATACGATAAATGCTATTGTGCAAATTACACCAAAACAAAAATTTGCTGATGTATCAGCTAAGAAATCTGATGATGATGAAGAAAAGAAAGTTGCTATTTTACCGATTCCATCAGTATTAGATCGTATTATTGAATTGCCTACTAAGGAAAAAGGTCAACATCGATTTGTGTATTTAGAGGATGTTATCACACATTATGCAGATGAATTCTTCATGGGCTATGATATCGAAAAGACGATGATTTTCCGTATTACTCGTGATGCGGATCTTGAAATTGATGAAGAGGATGCAAAAGATTTACTTACAGAAGTGGAAGCTTCCTTGCGTCGTCGCCGTCGTGGTGATGCAGTTCGTATTGAAGTGAGTGGTACTGGTGAAAAAGATTTATTAGAATTTATCCTTGAAAGTGTAGAGTTAGAAGAAAAAGATGCTTATCTCATTGATGGTCCACTTGATTTACGTATGTACTTTAAATTCTGTGACTATCCAGGGGATGATCGTCTTCGCTACGAAGCCTTTGAACCTAAACGTGCCATTGAATTAAAGGATACGGACTCTAGTAATCTCTTTGAAGTAATTAAAGAACGAGATATTTTTGTTCATCACCCCTTTGAATCTTTCACAGTAGTAGAGAAATTTATTGCTCAAGCTGCCACTGATCCAGATGTGTTGGCTATTAAGCAAACTCTATATCGTGTTAGTGGTAATTCGCCAATTATTGCAGCCTTAATCCGGGCGGCCGATAATGGGAAGCAAGTTACCGTATTGATGGAAGTTAAGGCTCGTTTCGACGAAGAAAATAACATCATTATGGCTCGTCGTTTGGAAAAAGCCGGTTGTCATGTAATTTATGGTTTAAAAGGTCTTAAAACACATTCCAAAATTACCATGGTAGTACGCCGTGAAAATGATGGCATTCGTCGTTATGTTCACTTGGCAACAGGTAACTATAATGGTAAAACTGCACGTATGTATACGGACTGTGGCATCATGACATGTAATGATGAATATGGTGAAGATGCGTCTCGTTTCTTTAATTTAATTTCTGGGTATTCGGATCCACCGGTTTGGAATAAATTGATTGTAGCGCCGTTGAATTTACGTGAAAAAATTATCGAGCACATCGATGAAGAAATTAAATGGGCTGAAAAAGGTGAAGATGCCTATATCATTGCGAAGATGAATTCTTTGTTGGATAAGGCTGTTATTGCTAAGCTCTATGAAGCATCATCTAAAGGTGTAAAAATTGATTTAATCATTCGTGGGATTTGTACATTACGTCCAGGTATTGAAGGTGTTAGTGATACGATTACGGTTCGTTCCGTAGTTGGTAGATTCCTTGAACATCATCGTATTTTCTACTTCCGTCATGGAGGTAATGATAATATCTTTATCTCCAGTGCTGACTGGATGCCTCGTAATTTGAATGAACGCGTGGAATTGATGATTCCAATCGAAGATCGTAATCATAAAGTACGCATTAAGGGCATTCTTGATTTATATCTCGCGGATAACCAAAAGGCTCATATTATGAAAGTTGATGGCTCATATCGTAAGGTAGTAGCTAAAGAAAACCCAATTTCTGCACAACAAGTATTGATGCAGGAAGCTATTCGTGGGGAACATAAAGAGACTATGACTGTTATTGAACGATTACAACCAATGTTTAAAGTTGATGAATAACTCTTTCATTTATAATGAATCGTAGTAGATTATATTTTCTACTATATAAACCTCTTGAATAGGCTGATAGCATTGCTATCGGCCTATTCGTCTATCATGATAAGTCTGATGCAGTGTAGTGAGAGTATATCCCAAAAAAATGATTAATTATTATGATAAGTGGGGGAGACTATATAGGTTGAATGGATTAATTGTAACATGAGTGGAATATTATAAAATAGAACATATGTGAAGGTTTTGCATTAAAATTAATATAAAATATTTTATAATTATAAATGTGTGAATATAAATACAGTAAATGTAAGGGCTTTCAAATTCACAAAAACTTCATTTAAGATGAGGTAACAATACAAAAACTCATAAAAATATAAAAATATGAATATTTAATCATTATATACTATATGTTGTAATGAACGTATATAATACATTGGATTTTAGCTTATATAGTATAGTGTTAGAAAAGCTTGATTTGTTTTTGTCTGGTGGACAAATTGTAAAAAATGAATTGAGAAAGTGATGATAAATATATATAAAATGAAGGTTTTTCTGCTATTGTTAACCTATTGAGTTTGACAGGTTATATCTACCTGTAGTAGAATTGTGACTACAGGAGGGATTAGATGATTCAAATTCAAACAAAGCACAACCGAATTGTTTCGCTTGTGTTGGTACTCTTGATGGTATTGACCATTACCCTAACAGGTTTTGCCTATAATGACAAAACCGTTGTAGTTATGGTGGATGGTGCAGCACATACTGTTAAGACGCACCTAAACTCCACAGAAGGTATTGTACGTGAAGCCGGTATTAACCTACACACTAAAGATCAAGTTGTTATTGATACTGAAACACTACAAGATGGTTCTATATTAACTGTAGTTCGAGCATTTCCCGTAACTGTTATAGTCGATGGTAAGACTAAAACTGTTATGACCGTTCAACGAACTGCTCAAGGCCTTGCTGACGAGTTAGGATTTAAGGCACCTAATTATACACCGGTAGGTGAAAATACGGATAGTTTACAATCTGGTAGTACTATTAGAATTGCTCATGTTACGAGCCGTTCTGTAAAAAGTGCAGAACGAAACATTGATGTACAAGTGGTTCGTGAAAAAGATGATACACTAGCAAAGGGCGATGAAACTATCGTTCAAGTTGGTCAACCTGGTGTCGAAAAAGTACAAGAAGAAACTTTATATGAAAATGGCATTGCCGTAAAAACACATATTATTTCTAGCGAAGTAACACAAGCTATGGTACCCACTATCGTAAAAGAAGGTACACGCGATATAGTTACATCTCGTAATGTAGCTGGTCGTGCAAGTCGTGTCCTTACTATGGAAGCGAGTGCCTATCTACCAGGAGATGGTGATGGAAGAGGCATTACAGCTACTGGTATTCCCGCAACACGTGGTGTTGTAGCCGTGGATCCTAATGTGATTCCACTGGGTACACGTTTATTTATCCCTGGTTATGGTGAAGCTATTGCAGCTGATACTGGCGGGGCTATCGTAGGTAATAAAATTGACTTGTTAATGGAATCTTATTCTGAAGCTATTAGCTTTGGTCGTCAAGATATTACTGTTTACGTATTAGATTAATAATTAAAACAATAAGAAAGAGCACTTCTGCGGAAGTGCTCTTTCTTGTCCTATAACCCATATTGGATACGGATATACATAACCAAGAATTGGCTCTGCAGTTCGGATTTTACTAACCTCTATATATGGTTGTGTACGTCCATAAAATTGACGTGTTTTCACAGTGCCTTCAATAGTATACCAACTACCAGCTGGCAGTTCATCGCCTGTTTTGTAATGCATGGTGAGGCCCATGGGCGCCATGTCAGCGATACAGCAAGCCATAACCATGCAAGAAAGGGTGAATTCGTTAGCTTGTAATGTTTTGTCATCTCTTAACACGTAGCCCGTATAATCGACTTTATATCCTGTATAGTCGTTGACCTTGGTGCTGAGACGAATCAGTGTCTTGTAAAAGTTATCTGACGTTAAGAAAATACGTTTTTTGCTTTCATCTATACCAATAGAATCATCTCTAGATTCAGTGGCCATTTTCACAATGTTAGATACCTCATCATTAGAAAAGTCAAAACTATCCTCACCGGAACGATTTTGCAATGCATTGATCTGATTGGCCTCTACAGATGGTGTCATTAGTAATGGCGGAAATGAAAACAGGACTAATGGAATTAATAAAATAGGGAGGCCCGTCCAATCGTGACGGTATTTGCGTTCTGGTGCAATATACCAGGAAATGAGTCCCCATAGAATCATAACGATGGATGAGGCCAAAAGAATATATTCATAGCGTGCTGCTATGTAGAGTTTATAAGTATCTGTCACAATCAAGTGGAGCAAACAGATGCCGAGTAATAAAAATCCAAGGCCTTTGGTCATATAGAAAGGACTCTTGGCTTTCCAAGATGTAAACATAAATATCTCCTTTACACACAAATAGGGAGTTTTTGTACAGCTAACCAGTGTATAAATTCACTACTGTACAGATAACAACTGTAACTGGGGGATTACATTAATTATAATGCATTATATAAAAAAGTATCGTACACCATAGCAGCTATAAACGATAAAACAGCCGTGGTGATGAGCAGTCTTGTTACGAATTCCTTGGGGAAGAAGGATTGCAAAATCCATACGTTTTTTACATCCATCATAGGCCCGAAGATTAGGAAGCCCAGTACACTTGGCAATGGGATGCTATTGGCCAATGTGCGCCCGATAATGGAATCCGATGTGGAACATAGGGGAGACCTGCTAATAGAGCTACAATCGCACCTAGGATAAAGCGACTCCAGAAAAATTCCAGATGGTCTCCAAAGGCGTACCAGGTGGATATTAGCACAATGGGATTTAATAGTGGGCTAGCTAGCATAAATGTGATGGCTACTGGCAGTTTTACCTTTCTAAGAAGAAGTGACCTAAACATAGGAATGGCAGCACGGTCGCACATAGGGAATATCATGCCACCTAGGAGTGCAAATCCCATAGAAGGTAATTGGTTATAATAATTTTCCCCGGTGGATTCCAGGCTTTTAATAGAGCCATACTCGGCTTGTTCGCGTGAACGATTTTCGTGCCGCAATAGAATGCTATCTGCATTCATGAGTTGTGAGATAGGTGCCAAACCTGTAGGTCCTAGCATGGTATCAACAAAATCGCAGGTCGTCATAAAATAGACGTGTTGAATATGGACAATCCTAGATAATTGTGTTTGGTAGATTAGTGTTTCTAGTTGTTGAAAGCTAGTCATACCATTCCATTCGAGCCAAATTTCACGAACTGGCTTTTTTTGGATCGCATCTTGAATCGTATGAGCCACCGTCTTTACTTGCTCAGGCGTCATCGTATTGTCCAGTTGAATGGACAGCGTATCCAGATTATGATGGCTGATATCATCCTCACCGCTGATGACTAATGTAGCAGAGGGCATTTTGCGTAGCTTGATTTGTTGATTAATAAATGTAGTTTTGCCAGAACTTAAAAAACCTGTGACTACAAATATAGGGATGGTACTTACTGATGACATAATTCGTTTGCTAACTCCGCTTGGTGTATATCGGTACCGATGACTGTTAATCCAATGGTTGAAAGCTCGGTAGGCGTAATATTCGTATAGTTTAGACCATGTTGTATTTCTACATTGCCGGTGTCAGTAGGTAGAACACCTTTGGCACGTAAAATAGTGGATGGAAGGTCTTTGAAATAGTTAGCCCATTGTTCTTCACTACGAGGTGCAATGTCCGTAAAGCTGAAGGTAGAAAAGACATGGTCGGCACTATGGCCATGATGGTGTGCACTATGGTGCTCATGACAGCATTCGTGATTGTGCTCATGGTGATGGTCACTGTGACAAGTTTCCTCGGAGTATACCGTGGGCTGCAATGACTCTGTAATGTACTCGAGTACATTAATATCTGCCCAATCCTCTGTGTGGATAGGGGCTGATGGATTGAGTTCTCGCAATAAGTTTATGGTAAGCTCAACTTGCTCTGGTAATTCTTGATGTGTTAGGAATAGGGCGTCCCCATGAGCCACCTGATCCTTGAAGAATTCACCAAAGTTTCGGATAAACAATGGCGCATTTGTAGCATCGATGATAGTAATAGCTGCTTGCACATGTGCGATGGCGGTGATTTCGGGACTTTCACAGGCGGAGAGAATATCACTCAATTTACCAACGCCTGATGTTTCGATATAAATGGCATCTACGTCCAGTTGATCTAATGTTTGTAAAAGGGCCGTTTTAAAGTCCCCTTGGAGGCTACAACAAATGCAACCTGAGGTGAGTTCACGAATGTTGACGCCTGTCGTTCCCAACAGTTGCGTGTCGAAGTTAACTTGGCCAAAATCATTTTCAATGATTAAAATGCGACAAATGCGACTGAGTTGCATATAGAGAATATATAGAGTTTGTAAAATAAAAACAGCCGTACTGTCATGACGGCTGTTGATAATGTAAATAGACGGGCTTGTATTACCCGTAGTTTTATAGATTTATACCTGGTGAGATTTATAGTTTTATACGTATGGCTATACTTGTGTTGCATTATCCGTGATGACGGCTCACATAACCCGTTAAATAGCCGTAGCCTTCTCGGTCCATATCCTCTAGCGGAATGAATCGAAGGGAGGCGCCATTAATACAATAGCGAAGTCCACCCAGTTCTCTTGGACCATCCTCGAATACATGACCAAGGTGGGCATTGCCAATGCGACTACGCACTTCGAAGCGTTCCATGCCATGGGTGGAGTCGCGATAATAATTCATCACCTCAGAGCTGATAGGGGCAGCGAAACTTGGCCAACCACAGCCAGACTCAAATTTATCATTAGAGAAAAATAGAGGCTCACCAGAGGTAATATCCACATAGATGCCTGGCTTGAATTCCGATGTATATTCATGGGTGAAAGGACGTTCTGTGGCACTATGTTGTGTTACTTCATATTCTAAATCCGATAGATTTGCTTGTAACTCGCTTTCACTCATTTTTTGATACGTATCGAGGTCGATGAGTGGTTCCTCAGCTTTGGTTAAATTAATGTGACAATAGCCACCAGGATTTTTCTCCAAATAGTCTTGGTGATATTCTTCAGCTTTTACGAAATTTTCTAATGGTTTAACCTCAATAGCGAATGATTGGGCATAGAGGTCTTGTAATTTCTTTAATACGTCCTCTATGACGGACTTGTCAGTATCATTAGTATAATAGAGACCACTGCGGTATTGGATACCTACATCATTGCCTTGTTTATTAATGGTGAAAGGATCTACCACTCGGAAATAATATTGGATGATATGACGGAGAGCGAGTACATCAGCATCGTAGATGAGTTTGATAGTTTCAGCATGACCGCTACCATGGCATACTTCTTCATATGTTGTAGTATTTGTAGGACCATTTGCATAGCCACTGTCTACAGAGATAACTCCAGGAATTGCTTTGAAATAGGCCTCAAGGCCCCAGAAACAGCCTCCGGCTAAATAGATTGTTTGTGTATTCATTGTATATACCTCATAGAAAAGCAAATGTATAGGACGGCAAAATAAGATACATAGGAACGTAAATTTAATTATTTGATAGGACAGTAAATTTAATTATTTAGATGTATTAATCATATACTGAATGGATTGACTATGCAATACTTGTGTAGGTATACAAGCTCAGAGAATATACGTATAATGAATATATTATTGAAACAGGACATTGTTCCTGTTCCTGGTTTGTAATTACTTTGATTACCAGTAGTTATTTGTTGATAGCATTATTGTAAATCGTAATCATAGTTGAAGCATTTGGAGTACCTAATGTTGGGGTAAGAGGAGTTATGGCATATTTAGAATTTGATCATGTATCCTTTGTAGATGGTCCTATAAAGGTATTACATGATATATCGCTTACCATAGATAAAGGTGAGTTTATTTCCATTGTGGGCCCATCTGGCAGTGGTAAAAGTACATTTTTGAAACTTTGTAGTGATTTGATTAGTCATACAGAGGGCACTATCATGTTTGATGGTAAAAAAATAGAAGACTATGAACCTTGTGAATATCGTGGGCGTGTGGGGTATTGTTTTCAAGAGGCCTATTTATTTGGTGAAACTGTGGAGGATAATATCAAGTTTCCGTACATCATTAAAACTAAAGATATAGATATGGAACGTGTCACAAAATTATTTGACTTATTTCATATGTCATTAGAGTATTTACATAAGAAAAATACAGCCTTATCAGGTGGGGAAAAACAGCGTATCTGTTTGATTCGTAGTTTGTTATTTGAACCAGAGGTGTTATTGGTGGATGAAGTAACATCTGCCCTCGACCAGGAAAATACATTGCTCGTGGAATCTGTGTTAGAGCATTTGCATAAACAACATGGTATGACAATTCTGATGGTTACTCATAATGAAGAACAAAGTAGACGACATGTGAATCGTAGAATCACCATTGAATCTGGTCATGTGGCAAAATGGGAGGAGTTTTAATGGAAAACTTTCATGCTATATCCTTTGAAAACCTCTTGTTAGCCTCTAGTTTGGTACTCATTACATTATTATTTTCCTATCGCCAGCACTTGCATTTGGAAAAGGATATTATCATCAGCGCTTTGCGTGCCACAGTTCAGCTCGTTATCATGGGGTATATTTTAAATTATCTCTTTAGTTTCAAACATCCATTATTTACATTAGGAGTACTCCTAGTGATGATGGGGAATGCATCCTATAATGCAGCTAAACGAGGTCGGGGCATCAAGAATGTACAAGCTATATCTTTTGTGGCTATAGCCGTAGGTGCGACCATTACATTGTCGATTTTGGTGTTGTCTGGTATTTTGCAATTTAATGCCTATCAAATGATTCCAGTAGGTGGCATGGTCATTAGCGGTGGTATGATTGCTATTGGTTTGTGCTATCGTCAGATGCTAAATAGTTTCCAATCTCGACATCAAGAGGTGGAAATTAAATTGGCCCTCGGTGCTACGGTGAAAGAAGCATCTATGGATATTTTGCGTGATGCTATAAAAACAGGTATACAACCGACCATCGATTCGGCCAAAACATTAGGCATTGTATCATTACCTGGTATGATGACTGGCTTGATTCTAGCTGGGTTACCTCCGGTGGAGGCTATAAAATACCAAATTATGGTTACATTTATGTCCTTAGCCACAACCTCTATGGCATCCTTTATTGCTTGTTATTTGGCCTATAAAGGGTTCTTTAATGAAAGACAACAATTAGAGAAGTAATTTGACAGGAACCTTCCCAGGAGGGTTCCTTTTAGTTTACCTTTGAAATATGGTACAATAAATCGATAGAAAGGGTGACACACATGATTAAACAAGTTCTCGTAGTAGAAGGAAAATCTGATATTCAACGTATAGCACAAGCGGTAGAGGCCGATTGCATTGCTACAGAAGGGTTTACCCTTCGCAAGGCAGTACTTGAAACGATTCGTGTGGCCTATGAAAAACGAGGTATTATCATTCTTACAGATCCTGATACAGCAGGAGAGCGGATTAGGCGGTTTTTGACGAAGAAATTCCCTAATGCACAACATGCCTTTGTACCACGAGACGAAGCCTTCGCCAATGATGATATTGGCATTGAACAGGCATCACCAGAATCCATTCGCAAGGCCCTAGAGGTCCTACATATCGAATTATTAGAGTCATCCTATGAATTTACTAGCCAAGATATGGTGCGTTATGAATTGTCTGGATTTCCCAATAGTGTTGCAAATCGCGCTCGTGTCGGTGCAGCACTTGGCATTGGTTATGGCAATGGGAAACAGTTTTTATATCGATTAAACCATTATGGAATTACTAGAGAGGCTTTCACCAAGGCTGTAGAATTTATACAAGAAGCATAATTGATATAGTATGCCATTAGTGTAGTTTTGTGTAGTTTTAATACGTAGAAGATTATTATAAAGTAACTGTAGAACAATAGAGGAGCAATTATGTTAGAATCAATTATCGCAAGTCCAGAGGTTGTGCATTATGTGTGCAAACGTTTTGGCATTCACATGAGTAAAAAATTGGGCCAAAATTTCCTCATTAAACGTGGGGTTGTAGATGAAATCGTGCATGCAGCGGATTTAAATGCAGGTGAGCCGGTTCTCGAAATTGGTCCTGGTATTGGTACATTGACACAAGGGTTAGCGCAGAGTGGGGCCGATGTGACGGCCATTGAGCTAGATCGTCGTTTGCTTGAGGTCCTCGACACGACGCTTGCAGCCTATGATAATGTGCGCATCATCCATGGTGACGTATTAAAGCTTGATGTGCCAGACATCATGAATCACAAACAATTCAAGGTGGTGGCCAATTTGCCATACTATATTACAACGCCAATCATTATGTCCCTATTGGAAAGCAGATTACCTATCGAGCGCATGGTTATGATGGTGCAACGTGAGGTAGCCCTTCGTATGGTGGCAAAACCAGGAACGAAGGACTATGGTGCTTTGTCCGTGGCGGTTCAATATTACACAGAGCCAGACATCGTTATGGATGTACCGCCTAAGGCGTTTTTGCCAGCTCCGTCTGTAACTAGCGCTGTTATCCGTTGTGTGTTACGCAAGGAACCACCAGTAGATGTGGTTGATGAAAAATTATTCTTCCGCGTGGTGAAAGCTGGCTTTGAACAACGTCGTAAAACATTCTCCAATACGATGAAAACTACAGGACTATCCAAAGAAGAAATTGAGATGATTTTGGAAAAAGCTAATATTGATGGTCAACGTCGAGGGGAAACTTTCTCCTTGCAGGAATTTGCAGATGTAGCCAATGCATGGCATAGCATTAAATAGGTAAATCTTTTATTATATAGAAGAAAACTTTTATTGATGTGGTGAATGTATTACATTTATAAAATGTAGCCAGTATAGCCTCAGTGGGAGTATGAACTACTGCTAATATTAGACTGAATTAATCTAATGGTAGCGAGATAGTTTTATATTCCGGCTGAGGCTTTTTTGATATTAAAAATATATATTGAAATATCTCGATGTAGAGGTTATAATGAGGTTAGAAAAAGTTGTATGCAATATATCCAAATAGTTGAAAGAAGGTTATACAATGAATAGAAAAATGCCTGTATTATTTATCGGTCATGGATCACCGATGAATGCCATAGAAGATAATCAAGCTAGTCGCAGTTGGACGGCCTTGGGGAAAGATATTACAGATAACTATGGCAAGCCTAAAGCCATTGTAGTAGTGTCTGCCCATTGGGCTACTAAAGGCACGTATGTGCGTGTGGCTGATAAGAATCCGCAAATTTATGATATGTATGGATTTCCACAACCTTTATATGATATTAAATATGAACCTCCAGGGGAACCAGGACTGGCTAAACGTGTATTAACAATGCTTGATGGTATCGCTGTTGGTACAACAGACTGGGGTATTGATCATGGAGTTTGGACAGAACTCATGTATATGTACCCTGATGCGGATATTCCAGTGGTCATCATTAGCACAGATATGACATCTGGGCCTGAGATTTTGGTGGAAATTGGTAAACGATTACAGTCGTTGCGAGATGAACAAATTTTAGTGATGGCTAGTGGTAATGTAGTACATAATTTGAGAGATATTTCTTTTGAGACACCGGAAGGTTTTGATTGGGCAAACCAATTTGATGAAAGTATCCGCGACGCCATTTTGAATAAAGCATATGATGTACCAGTTCATTATAACCAATTAGAGGGGGCTCAAAAAGCTGTGCCAACACCAGACCATTACTATCCGTTATTGGCTGCCATCGGTGCTAGTGCTGACGACGATATTATTAGTGTATGGAATGATTATCGTGAACTGGGATCTTTATCTATGACATCGTATCGATGGGATACAGTGAAATAAATAGGGGCGCTATAATGCATGGTGCGGTTGCCTTGGTCATTGATAGAAACTCTAAATTTAATATAGAAGAAAAGCCCTCGGCAATGCCGAGGGCTTTTACTATAGGAACATTACATATGTTAAATAACTAAATTACCCATGAATGTGATAAGGAAGGCATTAGTAAAGTCAATCAAGAATGCACCAACGAGGGATACAACGAGCCATGCACGAGGGGATGGACCGTGAACACCAGCAAGGGATAACATATTAACTAATGCATTTGGTGTCGCACCAAGGCCAAAACCTATGGCACCAGTACCCATCATTACAGCATCGTAGTTACGACCGAAAATCCAGAATATGAGGTATGCGAAGATAACAATAAGAACCATTTGTGCCAACAAGATCGCTAGGAGTGGTAATGCTAGATCCACAAGCTGAACTAGTTTCAAGCTATTGATGGCCATAGTTACGAATAAGCTAAGTGCTACATTGGATACTGCATCCAGAGCCGTATCATTTACTTTATATGTTCCAGAGAAATCGCCAAAGTTACGAATACATGTAGCAACGATCATGGAACCGATGTAGGCAGGAAGAGGACCAACGGCTACCGATAAACCAGCACTTACCAGTGTACCGATACCAAGGGCTAAGCCAATCCACATACAAATAGTTAATAAGTCTTGAGAAGTAAACCCTCTGGATGGTTCGATTTTGTCTTCGATATCTTGGATACCTTCATTATCCAATGTTTCAGGTGTATCGTACGGTGTCTTTACCTTGTGCATTTTAATAATACGTTCACCTACTGGAGCACCTAGAACAGTACCGGCTACCATACCGAAGGTGGCTGCAGCAATGGCTGCTGTTGCGGTACCAGGGACTCCTGATAGGGTTTCGTAATGAGGTCCAAAAGCGCTAGCTGTACCTAATCCGCCCATCATGGATACGGAACCAGCCATGACACCTAAGATTGGTTCAATACCCATAGATTTGGCAATAATGATGCCCGCACCATTTTGAAATACAATCCAGATGGTACAAACAATCCAAAAGAAGATGATACCAATACCACCCTTTTTGAGGACCTTTAAACTAGCCATTAAACCGATTGTTGTAAAGAATGCCAACATTAAGAAGGTTTGTAGGGAACTGTCAAAGGAAATATTGACAATTTTATAATACGATAATGCCGCTGCAATGAATGCAAATGGCAGGCCCCCTACAGCTGGAGCTGGCATACAAAGGCGTTGCAGTGTCTTGGAATGTTTATTTATCCAAGTGCCAATGAACAATGTGATAACTGCAAGGCCTACAGTTTGAATCATGGACAACTTGAGTGCCCAGACTCCGTCAACTAACTTTAGATCAATTAGAGACATAGAATCACTCCTTTTCTATACATATGTTGATTTTATTTTAGCATAAAAATACCGTCTATTCCATAAGGACAATTGATGAGAGTGATAACATTATTTTATAGGCGGTATAACTGAAAGGAGATAAAACTATAATAAAAATTATAGAAATAAAACGTGCATTCCCAATGTACAAATGTGTGATTGGAATAGAGACCTAATAAAAAGAAAAAGAGACTCTATTGGTTAAGATAGAGCCTCCCTTTAAGAGGAAAGAGTCCTTAGTCAGCAATATGCAATTTTGGTGTTGTTAGAAATGTTACATCTGGATTACGCTCTTGAACCCAACCCATTTGCCATTCATTGGAGATGAGGATTACCGTGCGTTCACGATTATCTTTTACTACCATAGCATTGTCTAAACCTTTTAATGTGGTAGGATCCACATCGCCATCTACCCAACGTGCTACGCTGTATGGGAGGGTATGGTTTAATAAATCCACACCATATTCATTTTTCAAGCGGTATTCTAGAACTTCAAATTGAAGCATCCCAACGGCACCAACTACATAGGAGTCGAGGGAAAGCTGTTGCTCAAAAATTTGAACAGCCCCTTCTTGAGCCAATTGTGTCATACCTTTGATGAATTGTTTACGCTTCATGGTATCTTTTGGAGATACGCGGGCAAAGAATTCAGGAGGGAATACTGGGAAATCGCCAAATGTAACCTTGTGGTTTGCTGCACACAGTGTATCACCTACGCCCATAGTACCAGCATCGAAGACACCGATGATATCACCTGGGTATGCATCCTCTACAATCGTACGTTCTGTAGCCAAGAATTGTTGTGGTTGAGATAGGCGAATGGATTTGTTGGATTGCTTGTGCAATACAGTCATGCCTTTTTCGAATTTACCAGAGCAGATGCGCATGAATACAATGCGGTCATGATGGTTTGGATTCATATTAGCTTGGATTTTGAATACGAGGGAGGAGAAATCTTCGCTTGTAGGCTCCACCGTTTCCTCCAATGCTTTACGTGGAGCAGGGGATGGTGCTAGTTCCAAGAATTTTTCAAGGAATGGCTTTACACCAAAGTTTGTCATAGCGGAACCAAAGAACATTGGTGTTAACTCGCCGGAACGAACCTTTTCAAAATCAAAGGCATCACCAGCCACATCGAGCAATTCGATATCATCAATGAGGGCTTGGTGCAACTCTTCGCCAATGAGTTCTTTGAAGATTGGATCATCTACAGAACCTTTTTGGGATTCTAATTTTTCCTGACCATGTGTTTCGTCTTTTGCAAATAATTCAATGGTGTTATGTTCGCGATCAAAAATCCCTTTATACTCGCCATTGATACCTACTGGCCAGTTCATGGGAACGGCGCGAATGCCAAGGACGTTTTCAATTTCTTCCATCAAATCAAATGGGCTTTTACCAAAATGGTCCAATTTGTTAACAAAGGTGAAGATTGGAATTCCTCGTTCTTTACAAACGGCGAATAATTTTTTTGTCTGTGCTTCCACACCTTTGGCGATGTCGATCAACATGACAGCGCTGTCTGCAGCCATCAATGTGCGGTATGTATCCTCGGAGAAATCCTGGTGACCAGGGGTATCCAAAATATTAACGCGACAGCCGTCATAGTCAAATTGCAAGACGGAACTCGTTACGGAGATGCCACGTTGTTTTTCGATTTCCATCCAGTCGGATACAGCATGTTTATTGGTTTTTCTAGATTTAACGGACCCAGCTAAATGGATAGCACCTCCGTATAGCAATAATTTTTCAGTTAATGTTGTTTTACCCGCATCCGGGTGAGAAATGATAGCAAACGTACGACGACGATTTACTTCCTCTAAAAATGTCATGATTCACCTCATATAATTACATATCATATCTTTAAAATTATACATGATTTTGAAAGTATTGACCATAGATGAATAGTGCTTTCACGATATGTGTATGAATACATCTGATAGTATTTCAGAAAAGAGGTCATGATATGTAACAAGATATATACGGGTTAGGAACTGATATGTATGGTCTAGATGCCATTAATATAGTATAATATATGTTCGAAACAGAACAGGTTGTGCTTATCTATATTGACGCAACAGCATTAGAGATTGTGAAAGTATCAACTAGGGCGTATAAAAGAGACTAGTTTATAACCATTAGCTACTATTTTACAAAATCTGGACTTTATGTAATAAAAGGAGGTACTATGCGTTTATTTATTGCCGAAAAACCATCAATGGCACGAGAAATCAGCAAGTGCCTGCCAGAAAATAAAAATATCCAAAAGCGAAATGGCTATTTCATCCAAGGTGATGATGTGGTGACTTGGGTTGTGGGCCATGTGCTACATCAAGCAGAGCCAGGGGATTATGACGACAAATATATTCGTTGGCGTCCTGAGGATTTGCCCATAGTGCCGAAGGAATGGAAATTGCTCGTTACGGATAGCAGCCGTTCCCAATTTGAGGTGGTAAAGGATTTAATTAGCAAAGCGGACCTCGTAGTTAACGCAGGTGACCCGGACCGTGAAGGTCAGTTGCTTGTGGATGAAGTGTTGGAATTTGTAGGGAATACGAAACCAGTGCAACGCATTCTGCTAAATGCATTGGATGAAAAATCCATCCATAGTGCGTTGAAAGGTTTGCGAGATAATAAAGATTTCTACAATTTATACCAATCTGCTTTGGCGCGTGCTCGTGCAGACTGGCTCATTGGGATGAATTTGTCTCGTGCCTATACCTTGTCGGAACGTCGGAAAGGCCATAAGGTGACATTGCCAATAGGCCGTGTAAAAACACCAACATTAGCTCTCGTAGTGCGTCGTGAACGTGAGTTAGAGGCCTTTAAGCCAGTAGATTATTTTACAGTAAAGGTATTATATGAACACACTAATGGTAATTTCTGGGCCACGTGGCAACCAACGGATGAGCAAAAGGGCCTAGACCCAGATGGTCGTCTCATCAATAAGGCCATTGCAGAAGGTTTAGTAGAGACTCTGTCAAATTCCCCTCAAGGTAAGATTAAGCAAGTTACTAAATCCAAGAAGAAAGATCCTCAACGATTGCCGTTGGCGCTTTCATCATTACAAGTTTTAGCAGGTAAAGCATTTTCCTATGATCCACAGACCGTTCTCGATACGGCGCAAAAATTATATGAGAAGAAATTGACCTCCTATCCGCGTTCGGATTGTGAATATTTACCACCAAACCAATTTGAAGATCGATTGCCAATTCTACGTAATCTTATGAATTGTGGAGATAATCGATTACAAGGTTGGGCCCGAGGGGCTAATCCGAGTATTAAATCTCGTGCGTGGAATGAGAAAAAAATCACCGCCCATCATGCCATTATTCCAACGACGGTACCATGTCAATTGGGCACGCTCACCGAGACAGAGCGAAATATTTATTTCCTCATTGCCCAATCCTATATTGCTCAATTTTATGGGGAACATGAATACGAGCAAACGAAAATCACCGTAGAACAATGTGATGAAAGCTTCGTAGCAAACGGTCGTGTCGTTATTGAAGAAGGCTGGAAACTCTTGTATAGTCGCCAAAAATCTCAAAAGGATGGGTTGGCCAGTGTAGATAAACAGGATGACGAAGATTTAACGGATGATCGTGGTGCTGAATTGACTGGCAAGGAAGAGCAAATCGAAGAATCTGATCATTTGCCAAGCGTGAAAAAGAATGATCCTGTTACGTATCGGGATTCGTCTATTGATGCAAAGCAAACGAAACCACCATCTCGTTTCACACCGTCCACATTATTGCAAGCCATGAAGGAAATTCATAAGTTTGTAAAAAATGAGGATTTGAAAAAGCAATTAAAGGCTGTATCTGGTATAGGTACAGAAGCAACGCGGGCCAATATTATAGACGAGCTCATTAAACGTGATTTCATGAAGACTAGTGGTAAAAAGCAAGTATTGTCACCAACACAAACGGGATATTTGCTAGTAGATGCTTTGCCTGAGGAGTTGTTATATCCTGATGAAACGGCAATTTGGGAAGAACGATTAGCCCTTGTTAGTGATGGGGAAGACACGCTAGAGGCCTTCTTAAGTGATCAAATTGCATTTTTACAAAAACTAATCGATAAATTATCCTTTGGCAGTTCTGTACCCGTTGGTGCTATGCAACCAAATGTGGTTCGCACCATTACATCGAATCAAGGTAATCGCCCGATGAGTGGTAATGCCATAGCTCCAGAGGAGTTGGCTAAATTCAAGGATTGCCCTCAATGTAAAGAGGGAAAACTCATACCTCGAAACGGTAAATTTGGTGAATTCTTAGGATGTAACAATTACCCTACCTGTAAATATACAGAGCCTGTAGGGGGACCTAATTCATCAAGTGGTAGTGGTTCATTCAATGGTGGACGTAATCGCACAGAGCCACCGGTGAATATTGATGTGCCACCAAGCGAGCAGAAGTATAAATGCCCACGGTGTGGTAAAGGCTTCTTTGTTCCCGTCGAGCAACGAGGTAGAACCTCTTGGGTATGTAGTAATCGATCTGAGTGTCGGACTACGTGTAGCGATGTGAATGGAAAACCAAGTATTTATGCTAATGAAACGTAAAGCATAATGAAAAAATATTAAGATACATATATATGTTGTTTAAAGGGCTGAACCGTAATTTAATGGTTCAGCCTTTAGTGATTAATAGATTAAAAGGCGCTACCTGGATATTCCAGATAGCGCCTTTTGATAAGCAATCAATTAAGATTGTTTATATTACAACTCTTTTTATATTGTCATTATTTTTTACGTCGTCTGCCGCTATTAGCCGTAGATGTTTGACGTTGACGACTATTGGCGCCTTTATGGCCGCGAGCTTTGTGAGCTTTTGCTTTTGTAGCTTGGTAGGTACTCTTAGGGCCAGTTGCCTTTGTAGGTCGACCTCGTTTCGGGGCAGCATTTTCGTTGCCTTTTACTTTGACTTGACCATCCTTGGTGTATTTAGTTAAGGTAGCTTGGATAGCACGCTCGATGCGACGAAGCCAGCTTTCATCAGCTGGGGCCGCAAATGTAACGGCGATGCCCGTGTTGCCGGCACGACCTGTACGACCGATACGATGAATATAATAATCTACATCATGAGGTACATCATAGTTATAAATATGACTGATACCCTCGATGTCGATACCGCGAGCGGCGATATCAGTGGCCACGAGGATTTGAGTTTTAGCCTTGGCAAAGTCTCGAAGAATTTGTGTGCGGCGACCTTGTGTTAAATCACCATGCATTTCTGCAATATTAAGACCAGCCGCTGTTAGTTCGTAGGAGAGACGGATGGCACCTTCTCGTTTGTTACAGAAAACGATGGCAAGATACGGGTTATCATCTTGGATCATTTGAATGAGACGAGGTGTTTTTTCCTCTACATTCATCATATATACGCGTTGCTCGATGGCATCTAATGTAATGTGTTCACCCTCTACAGTAACAGATACAGGTTTATGCATGTACGCCTTAGCCAAATTTCTGATTTTATCTGGAATAGTCGCAGAGAAAAGCAATAATTGGCGGCTTGCATCAGTTTGTCCAATTAAGGACTCTATATCGGGTAAGAATCCCATATGTAACATTTGGTCCGCTTCGTCGAGCACTACGCGACGAATTGAATCTAAATGAAGGGAACCACGTTTTGCATGATCGAGAAGTCGGCCGGGCGTACCTAAGATAACTTGTGGGCGACGGCCTAATTGTTGTAATTGGGACTCGATAGTTTTACCACCGATGAGTGGTAGTACATCTACGCCGATAACATCGCCTAATACTTTGGCTTCATCAGCAATTTGTTTAATTAATTCTCGCGTAGGGGCGATGATGAGTACTTGCTCTTGATGTACGTCTGTATGTACACGTTGTAGCATGGGCAATAGGAATGCTAATGTTTTGCCAGTACCTGTTTGGGCACGGGCTATGATATCATTGCCTTTAAATACGACGGGTAATGATTGCTCCTGAATGGGGGTCGGTTCTTTTATGCCTTGTTTGGCTAAGGTTTCGATAAGAATATCAGAAACGCCTAGGGATTTAAATGATTTCATGGGTCGTCCTTTCATATATACATATAGATTAATTATAGCATGAAACATAGAATCTGGCGAAAATGGAGATACTAGGTTAATTTCACATTTTCATTTTCAATAATCATTATCAACATGAGAATTAAATTAACATAATTTGGAGAGTAGATAAAATTTTCTGATTAACATTTAATGAGAATAAAGTGAGAATAAAAGGAGACGTGTATAGTGTATACAAAAGTGTAGAATCTGATATAAGAAAATATTATAAAATAAGATAATATATATATTTGAATATTATGTGAAAATCTAATATGACTAAAAAGTATAGAAAATAAAGAGAAATTTTACTGTTTAAATGATAGTATCTATTGATATTATCCTCGTGAGTGTTATAATGAGTAGTAAGTGTTATAATGAGTATGAATATTAATACAGGTTATAAGTAAGCCTCTTAGATTGTATTGGTATAGGTTGTTAGTTTGCTTTATTGAGTAGGAGGTGTTAGCATGGCTATCAAAAAGCTTAAGGACATGAAGCCTGGTGAGGAAGGTACAATTGTCACTTTACACGGTAGTGGTAACATCAAGCATCGTCTCATCGACATGGGACTTGTAAAAGGTACAAAGATTCATGTTGTGAAATTTGCACCACTTGGTGATCCAGTGGAAATTAAAGTAAAAGGCTTTGAATTGGCTCTTCGCGTCAGTGAAGCAGGCACGATTGATGTTGATGTACAGTAGGAGGTTGATTGTATGGCATCAGGCAATAGCGTGAGAATTGCCTTAGCGGGGAACCCTAACTGTGGTAAAACCACAATATTTAATAATATTACAGGATCCAAGCAACACGTAGGTAACTATCCAGGCGTAACAGTAGAGAAAAAAGAAGGGGAAACTACCTTTAATGGACAAGAATTACTCTTCATCGATTTACCAGGCACATATAGTTTAACTGCACGTTCTATGGATGAGTTAGTAGCGCGTAATGTAATTATTAATGATGAACCAGATGTAATCGTAAATGTATTGGATGCATCTAACTTGGAACGTAACCTGTATTTAGCGGCACAGTTAATTGAATTGGAACGTCCAATGGTAGTGGCTCTGAACATGGCTGACGTAGCAGAGGAAATGGGTATTAAATACGATATCCGTACATTGAGCGCTCGTACTGGGGCTACTGTTGTTAATACCGTAGGTCGTGATAATGTAGGCACCCAAGACTTGTTAGAGGCTACTGTGGCTGTAGCGCAGCAAGGCAATGTAACCCCTGTGAAAGTAAGCTATGGTGAAATTTTAGAACCTAAGATAGATGAACTAGAATCTGAAATCAAAGCAGCGGGTACTATTACATATCCATTACGTTGGGTAGCTATTAAATTGCTTGAAAAAGATCCTGATGTTGTAGGTAAAATCATGCGTATTGATAATACGGACGCAGTGATTGCGAAAGCTGAAGCATTACGGAATGAATTGAAGGATCAAGTTGACCTTGATGTAGTATTCCAAGAATACCGTCATCGTTTTGCGTTGGATGTATACAACGATATGTTGATTCAAGGTCCTACAGAGTTAGAAACACGTTCTGATAAATATGATAAAATTTTAACCCACCGCATTTGGGGGTTACCAATCTTTATGTTTATCATGTGGTTACTATTTAACTTCGTAAATACTTTGGGTGCTTATCCACAAGATTGGTTAGACCAAGGTTTTACTGCCTTAGGTGAATGGTGTACAACAGTGATTCCCGAAGGTCAGTTACAATCTTTGGTTGTGGACGGTATTATCGGTGGTGTAGGGGCCGTATTGAGTTTCTTGCCATTAATCGTATTATTGTTCTTGGGTATTTCCTTCTTAGAGGATACTGGTTACATGGCTCGTGCTGCGTTCGTAATGGACCGCGTGATGCGTGCTTGTGGTTTACATGGTAAATCATTTATTCCATTATTATTAGGTTTTGGTTGTTCCGTTCCTTCTGTAATGGGTGCTCGTATTCTTGATAATTACAAAGACCGTATGGTTACAATCTTTGTAACACCGTTCATGAGTTGTAGTGCTCGTTTGCCAGTATATGTATTGTTT
This sequence comes from Veillonella absiana, assembly GCF_032970865.1. NCBI lineage: Bacteria > Bacillati > Bacillota > Negativicutes > Veillonellales > Veillonellaceae > Veillonella > Veillonella absiana. Next base: position 49,223 of record NZ_JAWJZB010000005.1, read on the forward strand.
GCAGCAGCATTCTTCCCACCAGAAATGGGTGGCACAGTAGTAGCAGCGATTTATTTTTTGGGTATTATTTTTGCGATTATCTTTGCAAAAATTTTCCGTTCCTTCATCTTCTCTGGTGAAGCCGATCCATTCGTAATGGAATTACCTCCTTACCATATGCCTACATTAAAATCTATATTCATGCATATGTGGGAACGCTCTGTATTATATGTTAAAAAAGCAGGTACTTTCATCTTAGCAGCATCCATCCTTGTATGGTTCTTGATTGCATATCCACAAGATGTACAGTATACACAAGATTATGATGCAGCTCGTGAACAGGTAACTCAAACGTATGAAGCACAAGATGCAGCTATCTTTGCACAATTTGGCTTAGCCGCGGAAGATCAACAAGAAGCTATTAATGGTATTGTTGACGAAATGACGGCAGCTAAAGAAGAGGAAGATGCAGCAGCTGAAGAAGCGGAAGAAGATCCAGTAGAACTTGATATGGCAGAAGGTGCTCCTATTCCTGAATTGTTTGCTGATATTCAAAAAGATCACGAACAAGAAATGACAGCAGCTTGGGCATTGTATAAAAACCGTGTAGGCATGAATGAAGAAATTGGTGTGCTTGATGAAATGCAAGCATCTGAAAAAATTGAAGCTTCTTATGCAGCACAATTTGGTAAGGCTATTCAACCGATCTTGGCACCACTTGGCTTTGACTGGAAACTTGGGGTAGGCCTTGTAGCAGCGATGGCAGCGAAAGAAGTATTGATTAGTACATTGGGTACTATTTATGCAGTAGGTGGCGATGATACTCATCAACAACCAATTGTAGATTATTTACAACAAGACCCTAACTTTACTCCTTTAATTGCAGTAGCGTTGATGGTGTTCGTATTGGTATATCCTCCTTGTATTGCTGCATTAGCAGTTATTAAACGTGAAACTAACTCTTGGAAATGGATGACATTTATGTTCGTATATGAGAATGTATTGGCATGGATTGCGGCATTTATCGTGTACCAAGGTGGCTTGTTGTTAGGTTTCTAATAATACAATTTCTATTATATTGCGTATAGTGAAAGGCTTTAAAAGCCTTTCACTATACGCATATATATATGAGCATGAATATTGTAATTTACATTGTAAAAATTAAATATGATAATTGTAAAAATAATATTTGCGAATAATCAATATTCGTGGTTAAATGATAATGAGAAAAGGAAAAATCCTAAAATGCCTTGTAAATTCTCATTGTTCATTGATGGTTTCTAAATGATAATTTATGATAATGAGAAAGTTGGTATAATATATGGATAACCTTATTGTGGGACTCATAGGATTATTAGCATTGGTGTATGTAGGTAGTAAAATCTACAAGCAAATGACTGGTACTGGTGGTTGTGGCTGCGGTGGCGGTGGATCCACCAAAAGTTCTAGTAAAAAAGATACAGCATCAAGTGGATGCGGCTGTGGTAGCGGTTGTAGCTGTGGCGACAATTCTGCATTAGGACTAAAACCAGCTAATAAGCAATAATTCTAACAATCGTTAGTAGCAATGTGCGAGGAGTCTCCGATAAAAGGGAGGCTCCTTTTTATTTAACTTAATTATTATAGTAGATAACTATGTATATGAAAGGAAGTATTACTATGTTCAAGATTAAACCAGAAAGTCTTAAATCCGCTAACTTATTTGCAGCAGGCCTTGCTTTGGGTACTGTAGGGTTACAAATTCTAACTAGCAAAGACGCTAAAAAAGTATATGCTGGTGTTGTAGCTGCAGGTCTTCGTGCAAAAGAAACAGTTCTTGCTACTACTGAAAAAGTACAAGCTAGTGCTAGCGATATCTTGGCAGAAGCTCAAGAAATCAATGAAGATCGCAATGAAGAAATTTTTGAAGAATCTGAAGAAGAGTCCGAAAAGGAATCTAAATAATTATGCTACAGTTTTCTGTAATCAGAAAACTTAGAAATCGACTCCATGTGAAAGTATCTGGTCATCGTTTTACAGAAGCGGAAGCTGCTTATATAGAGGATATACTGCTTTCACATGAAGCCATTTCTCAAGTAACGTTCTACACAAGAACATGTCAAATTGCTATTTCTCATAACGGAAATGAATCTGCCGTTCGCGATGCAGTATTGGCCTTGCGTAATCTTGATTTAACGCAAGCTGTAGAACTAAGAGAGTATTCTCCACGTTTGGTGAATAAAAAATACCGTGAAATGATGATTCAACGCACGGCTGTGTATCTTGGTAAAAAAGCAGTATTGCCAGCACCAATTGCGGCAGCGTGGACTTGGTTTGACGGTTTGAAATTCATCGGCACAGCGATTAAAACGTTGTGGCAACGTAAATTAACGGTGGAAGTATTAGATGGTGTAGCTATCGGTGCTTCTTTGTTAATGAAGGATTATCCTACTGCTGGTGCGGTTATGTACTTGCTCGGTATCGGCGATATTTTGGAAGAATGGACTCACCGAAAATCCGTATTGAACTTAGCTCAAAGCATGTCTTTGAACGTTGATAAAGTTTGGGTGTTGGTAGACGATGTAGAAATTAGTAAGTCGGTTAACGAAATCGTAGAAGGCGATCAAGTTATCATTCGTCAAGGCGAAGTTATCCCATTGGATGGCGTCGTAATTGACGGTGTAGTACTTGTTAATGAAAGTTCTATGACAGGTGAACCAGAAGCTGTACGTCGGGACAAAGATACTTCTGTATATGCCGGTACTGTTGTTGAAGATGGGAAAGCTATTATCGAAGTTCGTAGTACATCCAAGACCTCTCGTTACGAAAAAATTGTTAACTTGATTGAAGAATCAGAACAAATGAAATCTGGCATGGAACAACAAGCATACCGTATGGCAGATAAGCTTGTACCGATTAGTTTCATTGGTGCTGGTTTGACATATTTGTTAACACGCAACACATTAAAAGCATTGTCATTTGTAATGGTTGACTTCTCATGTGCCTTAAAATTAAGTATTCCATTGGCAGTCTTGTCTGCAATGCAAGAAGCATCTAAACGAGGGATCACGGTTAAAGGTGGTAAATTCCTAGAGCAAATTGCCGCAGCTGATATGATTGTATTTGACAAAACTGGTACATTGACGAAGGCTGAACCTGAATTTGAAGAAATTATAGCCTTCAATGGTCAGGATCCAGATGAGATGTTAAAATTAGCAGCTTGTTTAGAGGAACATTTCCCTCATTCTATGGCAAAAGCTGTAGTAAGAGCGGCGAAGGATCATCATTTGCCACATAAAGAGATGCACTCTGATGTAGAATATATTGTGGCTCATGGTATTGCCTCTAAAGTAGGTCGCTATCGGGCTCGTATTGGTAGTGCTCATTTCATTTTTGATGATGAAAAAACTAAGATTCCTGAAAATGAAAAGGAAAAATTTGAAAACTTACCAAATACATCTTCTCATTTATATTTAGCCATTGGTGGCACTTTGGCGGCAGTTATTTGTATTAAAGATCCAGTTCGTGAAGAAGCAAAACAAGTTGTAGATGATCTTCATGCATTAGGTATTAAAAAAGTTGTGATGATGACGGGTGATAGCCGTCGAAATGCAGAACGCGTAGCTGCTGAAATTGGCATTGACGAAGTATATGCTGAAGTATTACCAGAAGATAAAGCCTCTTATGTTAAAAAAGCAAAAGAAGAAGGTTATACCGTGATGATGGTCGGGGATGGTATTAATGACAGCCCTGCTATTTCTGAAGCTCATGTAGGTATCGCTATGAATGAAGGTGCTCCAATTGCACAAAAAATTGCGAATGTCACTATATCTTCCGATCACCTTCAAGCTTTGGTTGACTTGCGTAGAATCTCTTTGGCGTTAATGAAACGTATTAAGGCTAATTATAATGGTATCGTTGGTTTCAATGGTGCTCTTGTAGGCGCCGGTGTAGTTGGTGTGTTGCCAGCAGCGAATGCGGCTTGGTTGCATAACTTGTTCACATTAGGCGTGGGCCTTGAAAGCATGACTCCATTATTAAAAGAAGAGCAGAAAACGATAAAAGCCACTGATGACCATACTATTGATGTGGTTGCTGAATCAGTTTCGGCTTAATCACTTAACCTCAATACTAAAAGCCTTATGATTCCTTGATCGGAGCCATAAGGCTTTTAATTTTTTTGTAGTAATTTATGGCTTGTTAGTGTACAATAACTAATGGATTAATTATTAGGAGAGGTATATGCAAACCATTGTAGATATATGTAAACAAACATTTTATATGGGCCTATTTGTTGTCATGATACCACTTATTGCGTACATGATTCATAATGGCTCTAGTGCTGTAGTGGCACTCGTAACGTATTTGATTTTCTCGTTCCTTATTCCATTAGGCTATGTGGGGGCGGAGATAGCCACATTTGGACCGCATAATCGCAGAATTAGTCGTTTCGCCTATATGTTAGGGTGGCTCGCTGTACAAGGTGGCACATATGCTAGTATATTTCTTGGTGTAGATTTATCTATGCTATGGGGATGGCCTACAATTGGCCGAGATATAGCATTCTTGGTAGTCATGTTTGTCCAAATTGCGGTGGCCCTTATGATTGGCTATGTGGTGAGTCGACTGGTAGGTGGACGTCATGAATAAACATTTTTGGACTTTCACCGGATTAATTGCGTTAATTTGTAGCAGTTTTGCCCTTGTGCAAGGGCAGGGACATTTGACATATACTGGAATTTTGATGTTCACGTTGTTATCCCTGTTTGTTCCATTGGTAATTCGTCGCATGGCTCGCTTTGAGTTTGCCGTTGGATTCACTATGAATATGTGGTATCACGTATATGCTTGGGCGTGGTGGAATTTATTTTTCTTTATGGGTACAGGTGGCGTGTTACAACTAGCTATCCCTACGGATAATGTTCTAGCTATTGGTGCCTTATGGTTTGTCGTATATGTGGCGGTGGTGGTGTTAATTGAGTTGACAGCCCTATTATTAACAGCATTCTTTGGTCGTGAAAGAAAACATGATCTCATTGATACTACATTAGACTTGTCTATGTATACATTACCAGTTCCATTATTACTTACAGGCAATGTATTATATGTAGACATGTATAGCAATCCTATGATGGCGATGTATTTGAGCCAAACAATGGCCAAGATGTTGCAATTATGCGCCTATGCACTGATTTTTTTGACTATGATGAGTACTGTATTTTATCTATTCCCTCGTAATGGGGCAGATAAATTCCCACGTCTCGTTCGTATCTTTGTAACAGCTCTTATGTGGCTTGCTATTAATGGTCATATGTTATATGGCTATATTCCTCCAATGATGTTAGATTGGATTTTTGTAGCTGTACCAGTATTTAGAGCAAACCCATTAGTCTATGTAACACCAGCTATTTTTGAAGTTGCCGTTATCTTTATTTCGGTAGTGCTTGGGTATTATGTAGAAAAATCTATTATACAATATAAATCTAAAGGTATTTAATGTATTTAATTTTACTAGTTTCGACTTGTATCCGTAAGGAATGAGAGCGAAGGAGGTAGCAATGACAAATCAAAATGGTACATCTAATTTGGAGGATAACAAACAAGTATCTAGCCATGACCAGGATGTACAAACAGTGGGAATGGATCGCACTGTACTAAATCAAGAAGAAGTTAAAAAGGTTAAGTCAGAGAAGAAAAAAGATTCTAAGTTTAGTCTTAGAGAATTAACTATTATTGGTTTATTAGCGGCTATAACAGTTATTTTAGGGATTTCTGGGTATGGACTCATACCTATTGGCCCCATTAATGTCACAACATTACATGTGCCAACATTAATCGGTGCTTTAGTAGAGGGCCCTAAAGTTGGAGCTTTCGTGGGCTTGATTTTTGGTGTTTACAGTTTCTGGCAAAATATGACAGCTCCAACATTGTTGTCCCCAGTATTTATTAACCCCATCATCTCTGTACTGCCTCGTATTATTTTCCCTGTATTAGCTTGGATTATCTATAAATGCATACCAATGAAATCCCAAGGTCCAAGATTTATCATTGCCGCATTTTTAGGGACTGTGCTTCATACGACGATGGTAATGGGATTGATTTATATAATGTATGCTGATTTATTTGCTAATGCATTGAAAATGAGTCATGAGAATGTTGGCATTGGTATACTTACATTGGCCGTAACTCATGGTATTCCAGAAGCTATTTTTGCTGGGGTGATTGTAACACCGGTGGCACTAGCTTTGTATAAGGCCTTGCGTAAATCTTAAAATCTCCTTTGTTGCGTTGGGATATTTGCATTACTGGTAGTGTGATAGTAATACATAAAAATATTTTATAATGCCCATAGAACCTTACTGCTTTTGTTTACAGAGAGCAGGGGGATATGCTAAAATAAAGAAAAATACAATAAGTATTGAGGAGGAATTATCATGGCTAAACGTATCCGTACTATCAACACTGAATCTTTACAAAAAACTGCAAAAACTGGTGGTTGTGGCGAATGCCAAACATCTTGCCAATCTGCTTGTAAAACAAGCTGTACAGTAGGCAACCAAGTTTGCAAACAAAAATAAGAATCTACTTCTTTGATGTAGAAACTTAGAAACTAGGTGTTCGACGATGTCGAGCACCTAGTTTTTTTATGGAACCATGTTGGGGATATTTGAAAATAAACAGGATATATTTATGGTTAGTGTTCTATAATATGTAGATTAGACAGAGGTCAGATAGCATATTTTATATGAATTGTAACGGTACATTTAGCTAAAAATATGCTACAATAAATAAAGATGAATTTCGATATAAGAGAATTCATCAATTGTAACTGTATGGAGGTACCATGTTAGAATTAAAACCTATGATCCACAAGTTTCGGATGAAGGATACATATTATTGCCTAGACGTGAATAGCGGTATTATTCATGTCATTGATGAATTGATAGACCGCGTGCTTGATACGTATGATGGCACAAATCGTGAAGCTGTACATGCTCAGTTAGATGCTACAGAAGATGCAACGGAATTAAATGAAATCATGGACGAGTTAGATGAGCTCATCGCAGCAGAGCAATTGTTTGCACCTATGAGCCGTGAATTTAAGCTTGTTGTAGGTGAAAAACCTATTGTTAAATCCTTGTGTTTGAACATTGCTCATGATTGTAATTTAGCATGTAAATATTGTTTTGCTAGCCAAGGTGATTATGGCGGGGTAAAACGTGAATTAATGAGCTTTGATGTGGCAAAACGGGCGGTAGATTTCCTCATTCAAATGAGCGGTAATCGTCAACACTGTGAAATCGACTTCTTTGGTGGTGAGCCCCTCCTTAACTGGGAAGTGGTAAAACAAACCGTTGAATATATCGAAAGAATTCAAGAGAAACATAATAAGATTTTCAAATTGACCTTAACGACGAATGGTATGTTATTAAATCAAGAAAAAATTGATTATGTAAACGAACATAAAATGAGCCTTGTACTATCTCTTGATGGTCGCGAAGATGTACATAATTCTATGCGTCCAGTAGCAGGTAGTGGAGCTGAGTCTTACCAATATGTTGCTAAGAATTTAGTGAATGCTGTAAAACAACGTCATGGTTTAGAATACTATGTACGTGGTACATATACACATAAAAATTTGGATTTTACAAAAGACGTATTAGCTATGTCTGATTTAGGTTTTGAACATTTATCAATGGAACCAGTTGTTGGTGAAGACGGAGATTATGTACTTCGTGAAGAAGATTGGCCAATATTGGAAAAAGAATACGAAAAATTAGCTGATCTGTATTTAGAGCGTCAAAAAGAAGGTTGGGGTGAGAAATTTAATTTCTTCCACTTCCGTATGGATCTGTATCGTGGACCATGTATGGCGAAACGTTTACGCGGTTGTGGTGCTGGTCATGAATATATGGCCATCGTACCAAATGGTGATATTTATCCATGCCACCAATTTGTTGGCAAAGAGGACTTCATCTTGGGCAATATCTACGAAGGTCTAAAGAATACAGAGATTCCTACACAGTTCCGTAATACTCATGTGTTTACAAAACCTACTTGTGCTGAATGTTGGGCTAAATTCTTCTGTTCTGGCGGTTGTCATGCTAACAATATAACACTAGGTGGTGACTTAGATACGCCTTATGAATTTGGCTGTCGCTTACAAAAGAAACGCATTGAATGCGCTATTATGATTCAAGCAGAGCTTGAAGCGGCTGGCATTGATGGGAGTATTCCTGTTGCGTTAGGCTAATCAATTAACAATATGTCTTGAGCGAATCAATAATAAATAATATCTTAGATTAATTAATGCAGGATATTTGTTGAAATAATTAAACGTGATTTAAGTCAGCTTTGTAAAGGAGCCACTATGGAAAATAGATTGGATGAAACACAAACTATTGAACGTTGGGGAATCCGCTTTACTGGCATCGTACAAGGGGTCGGATTCCGGCCCCTTGTTTCTGTATTAGCACATCAACTTGCATTGAGTGGATTCGTTTATAATGATGGTCATGGTGTGTATGTGGAGGCTCAGGGGACAGTAGAGGCTTTAGACTTATTCCTCGATGCTGTGAAAGTAGAGTCTCCACGATTAGCACGTATTACATCGGTGAATATTACGAAAATGGATATTCATATGGATGACTGTATCGACCGATCCCAACCAAGTCCTGAGGAGGCTTTTGTGATAAAACCGTCTCCAAAGGGCATGAAGGTAAAAACTTTCATCAGTGCTGACACGGCGCCTTGTGAAGACTGTTATAAGGAATTGCATGATGCTAATGAACAGCGGCGTCATGAGTATAGTTTTATTAATTGTACTCATTGTGGTCCAAGGTATACCATTATTAAGGCAATGCCTTATGATCGTGAACGAACAACAATGAATGATTTCCCTATGTGTCCTGATTGTGAACGTGAATATGAGGATATAGAAGGTCGCCGCTATCATGCGGAACCAAACGCTTGTCATGTGTGTGGACCTCAGTATCAGTTGCTTGATGCGCATGGAACTGTAGTTGAAACTGATGAAGTAAAGGCTTTTGCTCAGGTTAGGCACATGATTGCGGATGGTTATATTGTAGCTATTAAAGGTATTGGTGGATATCATCTAGCCTGTGATGCCTTTAATGAAACTGTGGTACAACGTTTGCGGGAACGTAAACAACGGCCCATGAAACCATTGGCAATGATGGCAGGGTCTTTAGAGATTTTAGATGATATTGTCACAATATCTGATGCAGAGTTAGATGTGCTTATTAGTCCCGCTCGGCCTATTGTCTTGTTACAATCAAAGCCGGAGGTACCTAGCGTTCCTGCACCATCCGTAGCACCAGGGTGTCAGTCTTATGGCATAATGTTGCCGTATACACCTATGCATATGGTATTGTTACCCAAGGATGCCCTATGGGTAATGACTAGTGGAAATCATAGTGGAGAGCCTGTACTATATAAGGACGTAGAAGCCTTAGAACAATTAAGTACTGTAGCTGATTATTTCTTAACCCATAATCGTCAGATTTGGTCCCCTGTGGATGATTCTGTAGTAGCAGTGTGTGATAAACATATATTACAATATCGTCGGAGTCGTGGTTTCGTGCCGGAACCGATTCATTGTAGTGGACTGCTTAATAATACCATGTTAGCAATGGGTTCAGATTTAAAAAATGCTTTTGCTATGAATCAAGATCAAGAGGTATTGATGGGGCCTCATATTGGTGATTTGGAACATAGCTCTACCCATGAAACATTAGAAAAAACCATAACACATTATGAAAAACTATTTGATGCGACACCTACAGAGATTGTTGTGGATGCACATTCTCAATATTTTTCCTCTCGTCTAGGCTATGCTTACGGTGAAAGGCATAATATTCCTGTATTGGAGGTTCAACATCATCATGCCCATATTGCATCAGTCATGGCAGAGCATAACTTACAAGGACCTCTCTTAGGTATATGTTTTGATGGTACAGGTTATGGCGATGATGGTACATTATGGGGCGGTGAGTTTTTAATCTGTCAACAAGGTGGATATAAAAGGGTAGCACATCTTCAAACGGCACCATTACCGGGCGGTGAAAAGGCTGTACGTGAACCGTGGAGACAGGCTTTGTGGTATGTGCGACAACATTATGGGACAGACATACCTGCTGTATATAAAAAATGGCTGCACACATTGCCAGAGGGCTGGGAACTTTTAGATCAGGCTCTAAATAGTGATATGGTATTTTCCTTATCATCTGGCGCAGGTCGTTTATTTGATGCACTAGGCTGTTTATTAGGTTTAGGGAATATCCATGCTTATGATGCTCATATTGCTATGGCATTGGAGCAGGTGGCATTAGGTCAACGTGGTAATGTTCGAGAATTTAATTATGATGGAACGACACTTGATTTAACCCCTACTATATTTTCTTTAATGGATGAATATGCAGCAGGTGCAGATGTAAGTGCGTTAGCAGCAAGCTTTCACCGGACGTTGGCTATTGCTATCTGTGAGGTATCATCGGATATATGTAGCCGCTATAATATTGATCAAGTAGCTATTAGTGGTGGGGTGTTCCAAAACCGTCAGTTATTACAAGAGTTACATCGTACATGGCATCGTAGTAAACTTTATATGAATGAAAAGGTACCGTGTAATGATGGAGGCCTTGCGTTAGGACAATTATGGATTGCTCATCAGTTGAAAAAATAAGGGAATTTAATAAGGGAATTTATTGATTTTTAGTATTATATCAATAGCAAATAGTTGAGTTTATACTAGAAATAATAAGTATATTATTAGAATAACCGTTGTGATATAAGGAGGTACTATGTGTTTAGCAGTACCAGCACAGTTAATCAGTATTAATGAGTCCATAGGGACCATTGAATTAACAGGGGCTACTCGTGATTGTAGTCTATTATTAGTGCCAGAGGCCAAAGTTGGTGACTGGTTATTAGTGCACGCAGGATTTGCGGTGCAAATCGTAGATGAAGAAGAAGCGCAAGCAACATTAGAAGCGTTTCGGGAGCTAGAAGAACTTGAAGAAGCTTACTTTGCAGGAAAAACAGCTAACAGCTGAGGCCTTAATACATAAAATTAAAGAATTACACACCCCTGGTGAAACTGTTCGTCTTATGGAGGTGTGTGGTACTCATACAGTATCTATTTTCCGTGAAGGGTTACGACAATTATTACCTGAGGGAATTGAGCTCGTCAGTGGACCAGGCTGTCCCGTATGTGTGACAGATCAAACGTACATGGACAAGGCACTTGCCTATGCAGATCGAGATGACGTGATTATTGCTACTTTTGGGGATATGCTCAAAGTACCAGGCAGTTATAGCAGTCTCAGTGAAGCGCAAACTAAAGGAGCTCACATTCATGTAATTTATACTCCTCTAGAAATTATTGAGCTAGGCAAACAACATCCAGATAAACATATCATATTCTTAGCCATTGGCTTTGAAACGACAATTGCTGTCATTGGCGCTACTGTGAAAGCCGTGGCTGCCTCTGGTTTAGACAATGTATTTTTCTTGGTATCTCATAAATTGGTACCACCCGCATTGAGGGCGCTACTAGATCGACAAGCAGGTCATATTGATGGTTTTATTCTTCCTGGTCATGTGAGCGTTATTATAGGGGAAGAACCCTATCGATTTTTAGCAGAGGAATATCATATTCCATCCTGTATCGCTGGATTTGATGGCGTAGAAATTTTGTCGGCTGTTGTGAATATATTAGAACAACGAAAAATGCAACACTTCTATGTGGGGAATACGTATCATTCCGTAGTGATGAAAGAGGGGAATCCTGTAGCTCGTCAAATTATGAATGAGGTCTATGAACCTTGTGATGATATTTGGCGTGGTATTGGTATGATTCCTGAGTCTGGCCTCTCCTTAACTGGGGAGTACGCAACATATGATGCAGAAATAGCATTGCCTATTACTTTAGATAGACCGTCAAAGGAAATCAAAGGTTGTCAATGTGGTAGCGTATTACAAGGGTTGATTAAACCAAATGAATGTCCACTCTTTGGTACTAGCTGTACCGCTGATCATCCTGTGGGTGCCTGCATGGTATCCGTAGAGGGCAGTTGTGCTGCGTGGTATAAATATGGCTATGCTAGTGGTGGCCTTTCTTGGGAGGATTAATATGGAACGAGTTCGTTTAGTTCATGGTAATGGCGGTCGCTTTAGCCATGAATTAACTGAAAAATTTATATTGAAATACTTTACGAATTCTCTGCTAGCACCTTTGCATGATGGTGCTCAATTTGATGTGCCTGCTGGACGTATGGCTTTCACTACGGATTCTTATGTGGTACAGCCCATAATGTTCCCAGGGGGCAATATCGGTAAGCTCGCTGTCTGTGGTACCGTTAATGATTTAGCTATGAATGGGGCTGTCCCACAATATTTGAGTTGTGGCCTAATTTTAGAAGAAGGTCTACCTTTTGAAATGTTAGATACCGTTCTCGCTACAATGGCAGATATGGCGAAGCAAGCAAATATTGAAATCGTTACAGGGGACACAAAGGTCGTAAAAAAAGGTGAGGTAGATGGTATTTATATCAATACTGCCGGTGTTGGTATGATCCCAAGCGGTATTTCTATTGCACCGAGCAATGTGAAAGCTGGCATGGATATTATTTTGTCGGGCTCTATCGGTGATCACTCCATTGCCGTGATGGGACAGCGCTTTGGCTTATCCCTATCCGAATCCATTAAGACTGACTGTGCTCCATTAAATCATATGGTCCATGATGTACTTTCAGCGGTGGGAGATAAAGTAGCCTTGATGCGAGATCCTACACGTGGTGGTTTAGGTACAGTCTTAAAAGAAATTGCCGACCAAAGCCAAGTTGGTATTCGTGTAGATGAATCTGCCATTATCGTCCATCCAGAGGTACAATCTGTGTGTGATATTTTGGGCTATGATCCACTCTATTTAGCTAATGAAGGCAAAGTAGTTCTCGTTGTGGATTCATCTGTGACAGAGCAAGTTCTATCCATAATGAAAGAGCATGAAGAAGGTCGTGAGGCTACATGTATTGGTCGAACTCTAGATAAAAATATTGGTAAAGTGGGACTACAAACAGCATTGGGTGGTATTCGATTACTCGATTTATTAGGTGAAGATCAAGTACCTCGGATTTGTTAAGGTCAATAGATGAAGAGAATAGTAGTTGTATCTAATTTGCTTCATAGGATATTCATGGATAGAGAGTATGTTATGTATGTGAAAGTATAGGTAATACAGGGATAACTCTAGTATCTATAGTGATAATTTGATAAAATAGTACTATTAAAGAATAAGGAGGCTCACTATGAAAAAGAAACTTCTTTCCGCAACGCTTGGTATTTGTTTGGCTGTAACAGCTTTTGGTGGTATCGTACAGACAAATGCATCTGGTTTGAGCAGTATTTTAGGTGGCATCGCAAAGGTTGGCGGTGTTGGCTATGTAATTGATAAGTTTGGTCCTCAGATTGACTCCTTTTTAAACAGATTATTGAAACAAAATAATTTAAGTACAACCTATTCAACAGCTGTTGTCCCAATCGTTAGTATTGGCACTAATGGATATATTGGTATGGCTCAAGTAACGGGTCCAGCCTCTGAAGTTGAACGTGTAAAAGCTGTCGCACAAGTAGAGGGTAGCTTTAATGGCATGATTCGAGTGAAAGGTTTAGTGCCAATTGATAGTGAAAACCCTACGAATGCATCTCGTATTCAAGGCGTTGGCGTATCAGCTATTATTGATTTGAAAATCTAATATCTTATTTGTAAAGCTTTATCTTTTATAATAGTAATATGGAAGTAAGATATTTTTTATGAGTATACTGATACATATTGTGTAAGCAATGTATATCATAACTATATGTGGAGGAATTTATGAAGAAGCAAGTACTAAGTGTTATGATCGCCTCTTTAATGGCAACCACTGTTTTGGCTGCAGAACCAACAACTGTATTGGAAAAAACGAATGCCTTGGAAACAACGGTGTATGGTTCTGTACAAGAAGGGGCTATCGTTGACCGTGTAGACCAATTAGATACGACCGTATATGGTACTGAATTTGGTTCTACTACTGGTAACACTTTGAATAAAAAAGTTGATTCTTTATATGATTCCGTAGAAGGTACTACTACAAAGGTATCCCTATTAGAACAGTTAGATGCTTTAGAGTATAGCTATCAAAATTCTGTTACATCAGGCTCCATGGTATCTCGTGTAGAACATTTGGAACGAAGTGTGAATGGCCGCATTGGCACCGGATCTTTGCAAAATCGGATTAAATCATTGAATACTAAAATCAATGGTGGTAGTACAAAGGTAGTAAAACAAATTGGTACACTAGAGTCTACTCATGTATTTAAGGTTACTTTGAATGATGCGCTTAGCACAAAAACAAATAAAGAAGGCGACACTGTTGCTTTCACAGTAGCCGAAAACATTGTGGATGGTAACGTATTGTTAGTTCCATCTGGTACGACTGGTACTGCAACTATTACAAAATTGAAGAAAGCTCGTTCTTTTGGCCGTAATGGTAATATTGATATGACTTTCGATAATTTGAAAGCCATTGATGGTACAGCGTTTACCGCTATTCAAGGTGAAGAAGCAAAAGAAAAAACTAAGAGTGAATTAAAAGCAGCAGGTGCTTCTGTTGCTGGAGCTGTATTATTGGGACCTGTAGGATTAGTAGGTGGTGCTTTTATCAAAGGTAAAAGCGTAGAATATCCAGCGGGGACTGAAATGTACATTCAACCACAAGATACAGTGACTATTCAAGGTCTTGTTATTGGTGGGGATGGTCAAGCGCATAGTGATGATGAGTTAGCGGATGCTGTTACTTCAACACCTATGAGTGTAACTAGCGATACTACAGCGGAATCTACTGTGGATACACCGGCAACGGATATGCCAGAAGTTGATGCTATTAATGGTGAAGCTATTACATCTGCTGATGAGACAGTAGCATCTGCTGATAGTGCTACAACAACTGAAGTGGTAGCCGATGATTCTACAGAGGCTGAAAATGGATCACAACCAATCGTAGTAGTTAAGCGTACATAATGGTAAGAGATGGGAGCTTGTATTTATATGATAAGACATAAAGCACGTTGGGCCGTAGCAGCATGTATGATTTGTGCTATGCAACCATGGACGGTTTCTGCGGACATACCTGTAACAGCAGGAGATGCAACGGTATACCAAACGGATTTGGATCGTGCTCAAGAATCGTATCCTGGAGAGTTGACGGATAATTATGAGGCTCGATATAGCACTATTCGTGTTGTAAAACGAGGTAATAATGCGACAAGCGCTTCAAAAGATAAAAATGTCATAGCGGTACCTGCTGATCGTGTGCCAACACGTGTAGATGCAGATAAAATGAAATATACATCTAGTACTGGTGATGTATATGCAGAGGGAAATGTTATTCTTCGCAAGGATAATCAAGAATTACAAGCTCCTCGTGTAGAAGGTAATACCAATACCACAGAATATAAAACATCAGGTGGTTCCTATCGTTATAAGGTAGATGGGGGCCGAACAAAAGATTTAACGGGTAAACAATTGACCTATAGAAGTAGTGATAGCTATATGACTGCTGATTCGGCGGATGGATGGTCTGATCCATACTATATTACAGGTACAGATGTCGTATATGATGGTGAAGTAGGACATATTAAAAAAGGTTCGATGACAACAAAAAATGCAAAAGCTTTTGTACATACATCAGACTATCGTATTGAAGGTCAAGATATAGTTGTGTATCCTGGTGATAAAGCCGTTATAAAACATGCATCTTTCTTTATTAAGAACTTTAGATTGTTTTCTTTGAAATCCTATACTGTATCTTTACGCCATGATAAAGAGGGGCAATTCAATATTTTCTCCTTATTGCCAAGACCTATGTACAATAGTGATGATGGATTTGGATTTAGAGGGAATACAGCGTATCCAGTGGGCCCAAAAGGTGAAATTGCTTTAGATTACGAATGGTACTCCCAAGAAGGCTTTAAACCATCCTTAGGGTATCGTCATTCTGTACCTTGGGGCAATATGTCTTTGGGATATAAAAACGAAAAAGATACATATAATGATGAAACTGTATGGATTGAAAAAACTCTTGAATTCCGTGCTGATACACATGCTTATCATGTAGGCCATACTCCATTTACCGTTCGTGGTGGTGTGAATGCTGGTTATTGGAAGGAAGACGAAGTCCGTGATGTTCGTGGTATGCATTATCAATATTATGGCGAGTTATCTCATGATGCAATTCGACCATGGAAAAATGCAACATTAAGGTTCTTTATGGGGTACGAACGAGATTACTATAAATATAATGATACGGTTCGTAGTATGCCATATTGGGGCGTTACATTTAGAAACAAGATTACCAATCGCTTAACTACTTTTGCAAGTTATAATCAGCGTAATATTGATCGCAATAATTCTCCTTACTTCTTTGATACCATTGAAACACCAAAAGAATTTAGATATGGATTGAGTTATAAAGTATCACGCATTGATGATTTTACCGTGTCTGTGAAAGTTAATGTAGAGACTGGTGAATCTGAAGATATTAACTATACATGGCATCGTGATTTGCATTCCTTTGACTCATTCTTAACATATAAGTCAAAATCTAGTGGTAGTAAATGGGAATTTAAAATTATAGCACGTGACTTTAGTTAATATACTAGTTAGCCGTTAACAATATTATAATTTGCTTCAAAAAGGTGGCCTACGGGTCATCTTTTTTTGCTACAGGTATATGCGGCTAAGTGATATATGATGCTATTCTATAATGGATAATAATATAACAGTATATAATATAACAACTTAGGGTTTATAAACTCTTTGATAATTATATTGTCAACTATATTGTTAACTTAATAAAACTTATGACTGTTGACTAATGTGCGTATATTGATTATAATCAAAGTGTTATAAATATACAACGAGGTGACAATGCGTACATTATTTAGAATGTTGACGAGTGATGCTATTGTATTTCCATCAGAAGCGATGATAACTACATTAGAATATGTCAACGAGGTTAGTGAATATCCTTTCGTGGAAATCTGTGGATCTTCAACACGGCGAATAAAATGTAAAATCCAAGATAGATCTGGAACATTAGTAGTTTCTATGATTACCTTACCAAAGATAAACAACAATAGTAGTGAGGAGCTCAATCATATCTGTGAAACTCCAAACCATCAGAATTCTAGTCATGATGTTATGACATTTACAGTAGAATCAATTCTAGCATTCGTAGATGATGTGAAGGATACTAATTCGATTCATCGCAAAGCACCGTATATTGTCCCCGGTTGTTTATTACTAGAGAAAATATGGCAATATGTTAATCAACTTACATTGGTACAATCGATTAACATTAGATTTTTGAGTCCCGTCCGAGCTAATGAAGTGGTTACATTAGAACATGATGAACAGCATGTTATTGGCAAGGTAGAGGATACAATAGTTTTTAAGGTAATATATAAGGAAGAGTCTCATGAATAATACACAACGTTTAACAAAAATGGCTTTATTAACTGCTTTATTATGTATTTCTGCATACATTTCATTTCCATTACCTTTTACACCGGCTATGGTTACAGCCTTGACATTGGTGGCAACCTTAATAGGGTTGATGCTATCACCTAAGGATACATTTATCGTTCTCATCGTTTATGTATTGCTTGGTGCTGTTGGTCTACCAGTATATGTCGGAGGTACGGCGGGTCTTGGTAAATTATTAGGACCTACAGGTGGTTTTATTTTTAGTTGGCCTATCGCGTATACAGTGTTGAGTATATTCAAAGGTAGTGAACGTAGTTTCTGGCAATATGCATGGAGATCTATTGTCATTACTATTCCTATCGTATATGCCTTCGGTATTGCTGGATTTATGTTGGTAGGTAATTTTACATTTGAAAAAGCCGTATGGGGGGCAGCCATCCCATTCATCCCTGGTGATGTAATTAAATGTATTGTAGCTGCTTGGCTAGCCTCTAAGGTTAAAATCTAAATTTTTATTACGCAAGTTACTAGATTACGGTTTTACAGGTATGAATATTATATTCTAAATTTGATAATACGAGGTGTGCCTATGACGCAGACTAAGATTCAAGAAAACAATAGAATACAAGATGTATATATCATGGGCGGCCTTCGGACGCCCATTGGTGTTATTGGTGGACAATATAAATCAGTTCAGCCAGAATTATTGGGGGCAAAGGTGCTTGATGCACTGCTAGATACCTATGAGCTAGAATATGTGGATAGTGTGTTTTGTGGTAATGCAGTAGGTACTGGTGGCAATATCGCGAGATTAATGACATTATCGAGCAATTTACCCATATCCGTCCCTGCTGTAACAGTAGATATGCAATG
Organism: Veillonella absiana; assembly: GCF_032970865.1. Taxonomy (NCBI): domain Bacteria; kingdom Bacillati; phylum Bacillota; class Negativicutes; order Veillonellales; family Veillonellaceae; genus Veillonella; species Veillonella absiana. Next base: position 67,599 of record NZ_JAWJZB010000005.1, read on the forward strand.
TGCCTCTGGAGCCATGACTATAGAAATGGCCTATGCACATATCCGTAGTGGTCTGATGAATACGGTTATTGCTGGTGGCATTGAGAGTTCCTCATTGCAGCCTACACGTACCTATGCAGAGGGCGATGCAAGAACGGGTGAGTACCTAGTAGCTCAATTTTCACCAAATGAAAATGATCCATTAGCTATGCTGCGAGGCGCAGAACGAACTATTGATAAATATGGTGTGTCCCAAGACACCTTAAATAAACATGTCTTGCGTAGCCATGCTTTGGCGGTGCAGGCAATGACGAATCCACATTTGAAAGAAAAAATTTTGCCCTTACGTTTTGATGATATTGATTGCACAGATGAAAGTATCCGCCCACGGATGTCAGAAAAATTATTACATAGAATGAAACCTTTGCTAGGACCAGGTACTGTGACTACTGCAGGAAATGCTTGTCTTACACATGATGGGGCTGCCTTTGTGGTAGTGTCCTCTAAACCAAGTGCCTGTAAAATTATAGGCTCTACTGCATGGGCCGGAGAACCTCAATATAGTCCAGAGGGGGCTTGGCAGAGTACAGAAGCATTGCTATCTAAATACAATTTAACTATGGATGACATTGATGTAGTGGAATGGAATGAGGCTTTTGCTGTCATTGACGTATTGTTTGAGCGTGCCTATCCAGAGGCATTAGATCGATATAATCGATTAGGCGGTGCATTGGCCTATGGACATCCTTACGGTTGCTCTGGGGCGATGTTAGTATTACATGCTATGGCTGCCTTGGGGACTGTGCAAGGCCGTTATGCCATTTGTGCTATTGCTGGCGCTGGTGGTACGGGTACGGCATTATTATTGGAGTATAATCATGAGTATCATCGTTAATCGATTACAATATTGGGCTAAAGTACAGCCTAATCATATAGCCATCGTTATGGATGACACTGAATATACATATGCCATGTTATGGCATATGGTGAAAGCTAGTGTTACTGATGGTTATATATTGAAATCTAATGCCGTTGCTAGTGACGCTTCTATGACTGTTATAGATTCCAATACAGACATTTCGGTGAAACCTCATTTAGAAATGGAAAATGGCGTTCATCTCATCGAATCAGAATATCTATTGGAACAATGTGTAGCCTGGTTATCGGATTTAGCGCAAGGTATATATCCTCTGGTGTGCCATAAGAATTTAAGCCAAGAACGACGTGAAGCCATTATTGATACGTGCACCCGAAGTGATTATATAATTCCTGAAAAGGCTAATTTTGGTGTGTTAACATCGGGGACGACGGGAACACCAAAAATACTGTGGCGTTCTGAGCAGAGTTGGGCCGATTTCTTTGATGAACAAAACAAGGTTTTTCACATTGATAAAGACACGAGCATGTTTGTACATGGCAGTTTTAGTTTTACTGGCAATATGAATATGATTATTGGTGTATTGTGGGCGGGTGGAACGATTGTTAGCACGGATTCCATTATGGACCGAAAATGGATTCAGTTAATGCGCAATCGAGCTGTATCTCATGTGTACATGTTGCCTACGAAATTGCGCATGATTTTACGTCATTATAAGGAGACTCTTGACTCCGTACAATATATTATTGCGGGATCCCAAACACTAGACCAAGAATTGTTAGAAAATTTAAAAATTGCTTTTCCACAAATGCAGTTTATCGTCTATTATGGCGCATCTGAGTTAAATTATATTACTTGGTGTACCGATGAGGAGTGGCTCAAGCATCCCGGTACGGTGGGAAAACCATTTGATGGTGTTCAGATAGTAGAGCGTGATGGACTTATCTATGTGGATACGCCTTATGGCATAGAAGGCATAGAGCGACCATTTACCGTTCATGACCGTGGATATATTACGGATGAAGGTTTCTTGATGTTCCAAGGACGACAAGGGGAAGTTATCAATCGCGGAGGCTATAAACTCTATATCAATGAAATCGAGCAAGCTATCCAAGAACTTAACTCTGTTGATCAGGTTGTTGTCATAGGGATTCCTGATTTATTGCGGGGCGAAGAAATGGTATGTTATGTAGTACCGAAACCTACGGCTCCGGAAGAAGTGGTGAAACAGGATATTCACGGACGATTGATTCCGGCGGAACGGCCAAAGGAAATTATTTACGTTTCTGAAATTCCTTTGACAGATTGTGCAAAAGTTAATAAAAATCTTCTCAAAGAATGGTATAATAAAAAGTAATACCGAAGCACTGACTCGTGGTAGGTCAGTGCTTTTTACTTGCAAGATATACTATTCATTTACTTTCATAGGTGAGACTATGCAAATTAATAAAGCAATTTTAGAAATATTTGATTTTACATCCTCCTTGGCGGTGTATTCAGAGCATGAACTCAAGGTAGGTGACGAATCTATACAGGAATATATTGGGGCTCATGTAACAAAAGCCATGAAAGATTCAGGTTTACGATTAGGTACATTACATGAATATAGCCCGATGGGTAAGGAGATTGTAGCCTATCGTCAAGGGGATAAATCCTTTGTGGAACTTTCAAAAGAGCTATCGGAACGAACATTTGATTATATGAAGCAAGCCACTGATGCAGTTGTCATCGATGGCATTATTTGTGAAGCCGTAACAGATGTGAATTATTTATGCATTTTGTTATGCCAGGCTCATGATGCATATACACATCAATTGTTCAGTGAAGAAGATGGTACGTTAGCCACAGAATTAGTGCCACATAAGGCTGTATTGCCAAATCCATCTCAAAAATTACGCTCCTTTGTAGCCATTCGTTTGGATGATTTGTCGGTGCGTTTATTTGAGCCTAAAGGGGAATATGATGGAGAAGTGGCCTACATATTAGCAGATAAGGTATTACAAGTGGGCACAGACCAATCCTCACGAGATACGGTGCGCAAAGTAAAAACAATCGTGGATAAAGTATCTGAAGCCTATGAGTCGGATGGTGTGAAAGCTATGGCCATGGTGAAACAGCTGATTTCTAAAAATGCAGAAGTATCTGATACGGTAGATCCTGTGCGCATTGTAGAACAAGTATTCTCCACAAATCCTGTACAACAAGAGGCGGCTAAAAAAGAATTGGCTGAACAAGATATGATGCGGCCACTGCCAGTAAATCGTGAATTTGCAACGAAGGTGGGACAACAACATAAAATTAAAACCGATACGGGCATTGAAATTAGTTTCCCTGTGGAATATATGAAAAATAGAGAGTTTATTGAAATACTCACTAATGATGATGGTACATTGCGGATTGAAGTGAAGAACATCAATAAGATTATGAATAAATAAAGGCATTAAATCTGTAGGTATGTACCTATGAGAAGTATTGCTGATGATAGAGTTAGTAGGTGTAGACATGGCAAAGGAAAAACATAAGAAAACGAATGCCTTGCGTATTTTGGATACAAATAAAATTCATTATGAAATCCATGAGTATGAATGGTCAGAGGAAGGCCATGCGGGGATTCATGTAGCTGAAGAATTAGGCCTAGATAGTGCGCAGGTTTTTAAAACATTGGTAGGTAAAGGGGATAAAACGGGACATGTAGTATTCTGTATCCCTGTAGAGGCCGAATTAGATATGAAACAGGCTGCACGGGTGAGCCATAATAAATCAGTAGAACTTATTGCTGTAAAGGATTTACTGGGTCTTACTGGCTATTTACGGAGAGGTTGTTCCCCAGTAGGTATGAAAAAGGTGTTTCCTACTTATTTTGATGAGACAATGACAAATCATGAGCAAGTATTTGTGAGTGCTGGCCTACGAGGCATGCAAATGAAGGTGGACCCAAAGGCATTAGCCTCTGTGGTACAGGCTGAGTTTGATCACTTAACCATGGACCATTAATGAATTAATAGTTGTATATTGGGGAGTTATGAATATATGCAGCTAGTCAATATGAATAGGCAACATTACAAAATAACTATTAATGATTATGAGGATATAAATGGCAAAGAAATTTTATGCAGTACAACGTGGTCGCGCACTAGGAATTTATCTGACTTGGGCTGATTGCGAACAACAAGTCAAGGGCTTTAGTGGGGCCGTTTATAAATCCTTCCCCACAAAGGAAGAAGCTCAAGCATTTTTGGGGGATGACAAAGTTGTTATTAATGAACCTACGGGGGATAGTAAATCGGCAGGACGAAGTGGAGCGACTTCAGTAAAAGGAACACCCTCTACTGCAAAAAATACTTCATCGAATACCGGCACTGTAATGGATGTGTTACAGTCAACTATCACGGAAGGCGCTCTGGTTGCCTATATTGATGGTAGCTTTAATAAACATCTCGGTTCCGTTGGCGCTGGGGGTGTTATGTTTTATAATGACAAACAAATACCATTTTCCTTTGGTACAAAGGAGCCCATGTATACTGAGTTCTGGAATGTATCAGGAGAGCTCTTAGCATCTATGCATGTACTGCAATATGCCGTGGATCATGGTATCGCGGAATGTCATTTGTACTATGATTATATGGGCATCGAAATGTGGGCTACGAAAAAATGGAAACGTAATAACAGATTAACCCAGGCTTATGCAGCATTCTGTGATACCGTATTGCCTCAGGTACGAGTTCACTTTCACAAGGTGGCAGCTCATACGGGCGACACCTATAATGAAATGGCTGACCAACTAGCGAAACAAGGGACGATGAAAGCCTAAAAATAACGTAATATATTTGTTAGTGGATTGTATTAGATTAGCAGTACGAGGAATGATATAATACAACTAGTTAGTAAAAACAATAGTTATATTTAATTAATTCTTGGTTATCCAAATGTATTTGGAAATAAGAGATATGGAAAGGATTATCTATGAATATATGTGTAACTGGTGGAGCTGGGTTTATTGGGTCTCATTTGGTAGATAGACTCATTGCATTAGGCCATACAGTATTAGTTATTGACAATTTAACAACAGGTGTAGAGGCTTTTGTGAATCCAAAGGCTATCTTCAAGAAAATGGATATTCGTGACAAAGAGCTTATTAACGTATTTCATGATTTTCAACCAGTCTATGTATTTCATGAAGCGGCCCAAACGATGGTAAATAGTTCTATGGATGATCCAGCGAATGATTGTGATGTTAATTTGATGGGTCTCATTAATGTATTGGAGGCGTGCCGTCATAGTGGTGTTAAGAAAATCATTACCCCATCGTCAGCTGCGGTTTATGGTAATGCAGATTCTTTGCCATTAACGGAAGATATTCATGGTGAACCATCTTCTTTTTATGGACTTACAAAATTGACGATGGAAGGCTACTTAACGGTATATGAACAGGCATTTAATTTGCCATATATATGCTTTAGATATTCCAATGTATATGGTCCTCGTCAAGGTGATGGCGGTGAAGGTGGCGTCATTAGCATATTTGCCCGCTTAGCAAGTGAAGGAAAAGCTTTTACTGTGTTTGGCGATGGCGAGCAAACGCGCGATTTTATTTATGTAGATGATGTTGTACAAGCAAATATAGACGCTATGAATCATGAGTCAATAACAGGGATTTATAATGTATCTACGAATACAGCTACCTCTGTAAATGAATTGATTCATCACTTTAGCAAACTGAACGGTAAAGAGATTGATACTGTTTACGCACAAGAACGCTTGGGGGACATCAAGCATTCTAGATTGAGTAATATAAAGGCTCAGAAGGATTTGAATTTTGTAGCTACTATGAATCTAGCGGAGGGGTTAACTAATACCTATCAATATTTTCTAGATGAACAAGGAGCACAATAATTGGAAAATAATTTTTTAATTGGCATCGGTGTATGGAATTGCATCGTGTTTCTCATCTATGGTTTGGATAAATGGTTAGCAATTCAGGATAAACAACGTATTTCTGAATTTACATTGATTTTCTTGGCCTTCTCCTTTTCTGGCGTAGGAGCCTTGGTAGGCATGGCCTTATGGCGTCATAAAACATTGAAATGGAAATTCCGTATTTTAATTCCCATAGCCTTTTTGTGGCAAGTCTTTGCCATGGGGTATAGGTATGCATTATTAAGTTAGTAGGGGGCTTATTATGAAATTACTAGTTACCGGCGGTGCAGGATATATCGGTAGTCATACAGTTCGAGCATTACAAAAAGCAGGGCATACACCAATTATCGTAGACAATTTTTCTCGTGGTCATCGTGATTCAGTACCAACTGATGTACTATGCATTGAAATGGATATTGCTGATTCTACTTTGGTAGAGGTGATGAAGGAACATGAAATCGAAGGTGTGATGCACTTTGCAGCGCACTCCCAAGTAGGTGAATCCATGGTCAATCCATCGATTTATTATGATAATAATGTGGTGGGTTCTTACCGTTTGATTGAATCTGCTCGTCAAGCTGGGGTAAAACATTTTGTATTCTCTAGTACGGCTGCTGTATATGGGGAACCGGAAATTGTACCAATTAAGGAAGATGCTAAATTAGAACCTACTAATGTATATGGTCGTACAAAATTGATGATTGAACAAATGCTGAGTGACTATAGCAAAATTTACGGCATGACCTATGTGGCATTGCGCTATTTCAATGCAGCTGGTGCAGATCCATCTGGCGAAATTGGTGAGGATCATACACCTGAAACACATTTGATTCCATTAGTGCTTGATGCGGCTTTAGGTAAACGCCCTCATATTACTGTGTTCGGTACAGATTATCCTACAGAGGATGGCACATGTGTGCGCGATTACATCCATGTGAATGACTTGGCTAGTGCTCATGTATTAGCGATGAATTATTTACATGATGGTGGCGAGTCTACTGTATTTAACCTTGGGTCTGGCAATGGCTTCTCTGTGAAAGCTATCATTGAAACAGCTAAAGAAGTAACAGGCATTGATATCCTTGTTGAATATGGTGACCGTCGCGCCGGTGATCCTGGTACATTGATTGCATCGTCTGACAAAATTAAATCCGTATTAGGATGGAATCCTGTGTTCAGTAATGTGAAAGATGTCCTTAAAGATGCGTGGGGCTGGCACCAATCTCATCCAAACGGATACGACGATAAAAAATAGTGGCAGGCTAACTCACATACAGACGAGTACTCATCTATGTTTATATCAGTATATATACTCATTAGTTCTGTGTGAATCAGAGATACCTATGTGACTCTCAGTCAACAATGTGACTAATGGGAGCAAAGTTGACCAATGGTGAACAACTAAAAAAAGGAATTCCTACAAGCTCTTTCGAAATACTTATAGTATAAGTGTTTTGAAAGGGCTTTTTGTGTATTTACACTGGCTAATGTAATGGATGTTTAGGACCATGACTACTATGAATGTGTGAGTGCTTGAAATGGGTGTGAAATTATGAATCTATGTAAGGAGAAATTTTATAGTTATATAGGTCGTTTTAAAATCTCTTGGAGACGACATAAGGGCCTATATATTGTCATATTTGGAATTTTTTGTATTATAGTAGGACTGAGTCTATTTAAAACACAATCTACGAAAGTAGGTGCTACAGTGACGGATTTTTCTACAGCAGATTCATGGGAGGACTCACTAGATAAATCTTCATCGTATAGAGGCAAATATGATAAAGAAAAATATGATAAAGAAAAATATTTCAATACTAAGTATGATTCAGGAGAGGAGAGTGATAGCCATGGTAAACTTATATTTTCTGTCACATCAGCACAACGACCGTATGCATTAACGAGTCCCTTTGTAGAATTGCCACAGTCTAAGAAGAACGATGCTAAGAACCCTAGTAAAAATCATTCAGAACAAACAATGGATCCGAGATATACAAATGGGGGCATACCGAATCAAGGGACTATACATAATGGTTTAGAATCTAGAAGTGATAGAGTGGAATCTAATGGCAATATAAAAAATAACAAGCGACAATCATCAGGTAATACACAAGAACCTTCAACTAATAGAGAACCGAGTATTGCATTACAAGGTATTATCCAAGGTAGTACTAAACAGGCGGTATTACAGATTAATAATGCGTCTGTAGTGCTTGGTGTGGGCGAGACGTACGGACATGTGCGTGTTACTGCTATTACAAATGAGTCTGTATCTGTGAGTGTGTTAGGGGTGGAGCAATGGCTAGGAATATAAGAAATATAGCGCTTATGAATAAACGGAGTAAAGTTTTACAGCTAGCATGTACTATGATGCTGTGTTTTTTCTGTATGACAATAAACACTATAGTAAATTGTACATATGCTACGTCGCCAAATGAAAATATAAACTTAGCTCAACCTATAACTCTTAATGTGGTAAATGCGCCATTACAAGAGGTTGTGCTAGGCATCAGTAAATCACATCATTTAGATGTGATAGGTCTCGAAAGTCTTGAAGGAACGGTTACGGCTAGATTAAATGGCCTTGATGCGGTCGATGTGATCCGCCAATTAGGTGAGTTAAAACATTTTACAGTACGTCAAGAACAGTCTGTACTCATCATTGATGGGTATGGTAAATCCGAGGAACAACGACAACTGATGGTACTGGAGCCTAGCTATATGAGGCCCGAAACATTAGAATCTGCATTACAGGGGGTGGTGCCAAATGAGCGGATGACGGTGGTGAAAGAACGCAATCAAGTGCTCGTCTATGGAACGCCCCGTGAGACCTATGCCATTCAATCTGTGATGCCACGGATAGATACGGAACCTAAACAAGTACAGTTAGAAGCCACTATCATTGCCATGGAATCATCATTCGTAAAAGAAGTAGGTCTAAAGTGGTCCTGGCTTTCATTAACATCACATGGTGAAGATACGACAAATAGTTATGGTTCCATTCAATTTGGAAAGTTGTCAGATGGGTCGAGTTATAAATTCTTTTACAAGCCAGAGTTATCAGCAATGGAAACATCTGGCAAGGCCGCTATTATTGCAAGGCCCTCCATTATGACCATGAATGGTGAGGAAGCAAAGATTTTGATTGGGGAACGCATACCCGTAGTGGAAGAAACGCGGTCCGATGGGGAGCGGTATAGTTCGGTCCGCTATGAGGATGTAGGGATACGGCTCACCTATACGCCGTACATTGGTATAGATAATACCGTAGATGCTACTATTAATGCGGAGGTGAGCTCACCTACACTCGTTCCTGAAATGAAAGCCTATAAAATAACAGCCCGTGAGGCCAAAACGAGGGTGCGCATGAAACCAGGAGAGGTTCTTGTCATTGGGGGGCTCATGGACAATCGTAATCAGAAACAATTGGAGAAAATTCCGCTGTTAGGGGATATTCCACTGGTGGGAAAATTATTTAGGCATAGTAGAAAAACAAAGGATACTGTAGAGATGGTCATTCTTGTGAAAGCGACTGTGGTATAATAAGACAGTATTGTATCATAGGAGGCAGGAATGGAACGCATTCGACTGATAGGACTGGGGAAATCCTTTGGGGTACGCCAAGTATTTTCTAATGTGTCCTTTGAAATAAAAGAAGGTGAACGACTCGGTTTAGTAGGCCCTAATGGGGCTGGCAAATCGACGCTGTTAAAATGTATATTAGGTTATGAGGAACTTGATGAAGGTCAAGTCGTCAAATCCAGCGTTGCTACTATTGGTTATTTACAACAAGATGTAAATCTCGGCGATGAAAGTTTAGCCGAAGAAATTCAAAAGGCCTGGACCGATGTACATCGTTTGGAGGATCAGTTAGCAGAGCTGACAAAGAAATTAGAAGTCGAGGAAGCTACTGAATCAGATTTATCTAGGCTGGATTATTTACAAAATAGACTAGAGTGGCTTGGTGGTTATGACTATGAAGCGAAAACGAAACGCATTGTGTATGGGCTAGGCTTTACCGATGAGGATTTAGATAAACCGGCGAATTCGTTCTCGGGTGGTCAAAAGACTCGTATCAATTTAGCAAAAGCTTTAGTACGTCGTCCAGACTTTCTATTCCTAGACGAACCGACGAACCATCTTGATATGGAAATGTTGGAATGGCTTGAGGGATATTTATCTGCTTATCCTGGTGGTATTTTGGTGGTCAGCCATGACCGGTATTTCCTTGACCGTATTATTAATGGTGTAGTGGAATTAGAACATCATAAGGCCACTACATTCCGTGGTAATTATAGTCGTTATATCGCGCAACGTGAAGAACGTCAAAAGGCTGCGCTCGCTGCCTATGAAAAGCAACAGGAATATATCAAAAAAACAGAGGAATATATTGATAAATACCGGGCCGGTATTAAATCCAAGATGGCCCGTGGGCGTCAATCTCAATTAAATAGATTAGAACGCCTCGATGCACCGGAAACGACGAGCTCCTTGCGATTCCAATTTCCACCGGCTGCCATGAGTGCCGATAAGGTGCTCGTATTTGATAAGGTCAGTGTGGGCTATGCGGATAAAAAGCAAGGAACGAAAACCATTGCGAATAACTTATCCTTTGTCATTCGTCGTGGTGAAGCTGTTGCCTTGATTGGTCCTAATGGGGCAGGTAAATCTACTATTGTGAAATCCATCGTAGGGGAATTACATCCCCAGGAGGGGCATATAGACGTAGGCAATCGTGTACAGATTGGTTACTTCTCACAGGAGCATGAGGAGTTACATCCAACGTGGCAAGTGGTGGATGAGATTATGAATAATTTCAACTACTCAGAGGAAAAGGCTCGTAATGTTCTTGGAATGTTTATGTTCAAGGCTGATGATGTCTTTAAATTGGTGGGCGATTTATCTGGCGGTGAACGAGCACGGTTGGCATTATTAAAACTATTCCTTCAAGGCGATAATTTCCTAGTTCTTGATGAACCGACAAACCATTTGGATATTCCTACGAGAGAAATTGTAGAGCAAGCGCTCCAACAATTTGGAGGAACTTGCTTTATCATTTCTCATGATCGGTACTTCCTTGATCAAGTATCTACGAGAACATTGTCTTTGGAGGATGGTGTTATTACCGAGTACTTAGGTAATTATTCGTACTATAAGGAAAAACTTAAACAAGAGGAAGATTTGTTAGCATTAGCTAATGAAGGTCAAGACGATAATGGAACTAGTGGAAAAACTATTGTGAAATCCAATGATAGTATTAACAGTACTAGTTATGCAAGTGCTAACAAAAATGGGGCAACAACTGAGTCTAATGCGGGTGATGCGGAAGTAGCACCTAAGAAGCAAAATTCCTATATGACAGAAAAAATGCTGGCTGAAACAGAATCTGAGATTGCTCGATTAGAAGCGACGATGAAAATGTACGAAGTACAATTGGCAAATCCTGTAGTACAACAAGATGTAGAAGAATTGGCGAAGCTTTCACAACAAATGGAGCAGGCACAACAAAATCTTGATGAATTATATGAAAAATGGGAGCGTTTGGCTGCGGAATAGACACTCTATATATGTTAATTAAATTTATCTTATTTATTAAAATAAAATGAAATGAAATGTATATATTTCGGCATTAAGAAAATTCAATAATAATATATTGTTTGTAATAAAGTGTTTTTTACAGTGGACGAATGTTGTCTATACTCGTATTTTTTATTGACAAATAGTAGTGTTTCAGTGATAATTAAGAGTAATATAAATACAGTATCCCTGTATAGTTAGGGTGCGCCCCTGTGAGGATTGCTCCTTCATAGGGGTGTTCTGTTTGTATATGATTATATCTTGTATGTATAGTGCATGAGCACAAGAGAAGGAAGGGTGTAACATGAAGAAATCCATGTTGAAAAAATTAGCCGTAATGGGCCTTGCCGGTGTAATGGCAATCGGTATTGCCGGTTGTGGTAGTGATAAAGGTGCTTCTAGTGGTAATGCTAATGAAGCGAAAATTGCGTTGTTAACAACTACATCTGGTGCAGCAGCAGCGTATGGCGAATCCATTAAAAATGGTGCAGAATTGGCAGTTAGCCAAATTAATGCAGATGCTAATAATGTGAAAATCAACCTATTGGTAGAAGATACTAAAGGTGATAAAAACGAAGCTATCAATGCAATGAATAAAGTTATCTCCAAAGATAAAGTGGTAGCTGTAGTAGGTCCTATGTTATCTGGGGAAATGATGGCGGCTGGTCCTATTGCGAATAAAAACAAAGTAGTAGCACTTGGTACTTCTACAACTGCAGAAGGTATCACTGATATCGGCGATTACATTTTCCGTAATGCTGTGCCAGAGTCCCTTGCAGTAGATACAGCAATCAAAGAAGCACATAAAGTATTGGGCTTCAAAACAGCAGCTATTATGTACTCCAATAACAATGACCAAATGGTATCTGTAAATAACACAGCTAAAAAAGCATTGGAATCTGAAGGTGTACAAATCGTAGCTACTGAAACATTTGCAGATAAAGATACTGATTTCTCTGCACAATTGACTAAGATTCAACAAGCTAAACCTGATGTAATCGTAGTAGCGTCCTTGTACCAAGAAGGCGCTTTGATTATGAAAAAAATGCGTGAATTAGGTATCAATGTACCAGTTATTGGTTCTAACGGCTTTAATAGCCCTGCATTCATTAAAAATGCTGGCGCTGCCGCAGATGGTTCCATCGTAGGTACTCCTTGGTTCCCTAACAAAGATGATCAAAAAGTTAGAGACTTCAAAAAAGCATATGCTGATAAATATGGTCATGAACCTGACCAATTTGCAGCACAAGCTTATGACGCTATGTACATGGTAGAAGCAGCATTGAAAAAAGCTGGTTCCACAACTGACCGCGAAAAATTCAAAGAAGCTTTGAAAAATATTGCTGACTTTGTAGGCGTAACTGGTAAATTCCAATTCGATGCTAAAGGCGATCCAAAAATGGACGTTCAAGTATTACAAGTACGCAATGGTCAATTTGAGGCATTACAAAAATAATCATACGAGGTGAACAAACAGTGTTTTTACAACAATTAGTGAATGGGTTAACCCTCGGCAGCTTGTATGCTGTTCTCGCTATTGGTTTGACACTAGTGTTTGGCGTATTGAACATAATCAACATGGCTCACGGAGGCATCTTTATGATAGGTGCCTTCGTTGGTCTTTTTATGGTCACTGTTCTTGACGTTAACATTTTTGTGGCAATCCTTGGCGCCATGATTGTGGGTGCAATCCTAGGTTATCTATTAGAATTCGTAGCGCTTCGTCCGTTACGTCGTCAAAAAGTATCTCATTTAGCACCATTGATTAGTACCATTGGTGTTTCTATTTTCCTTGAAAGTGTAGCTTTACTTGTGTGGGGCCCACAAACGCGTTCATTCCCACCTGATTTCATCGGTGGATTGATTGATTTTGGTACTTTCAAAATTTCTATGGTTCAAATTATTGGCCTTGGTGTATCCGTAGGTTTGATGTTAATTTTGAACGTGTTAATCAAGAAAACTAAAATTGGTAAAGCCATTCGTGCCGTATCTCTCAATACAGAAACAGCTGCATTGTTAGGTATCAATCCAACACTAGTTATTTCCGTTACTGTTATGCTCGCATCTGCATTAGGTGCAGCAGCTGGCGTATTGGTAGGTTTATCCTTCGATGCGGTAGAACCTTTGATGGGTGTTATCATAGGCTTTAAAGGTTTGGCTGTATTAATCCTTGGTGGTCTTGGCAATATTACTGGCGCCATGGTAGGTGGCTTGATACTCGGTATTGCAGAGGTATTCTCTGTAGCTTATGGTGCATCCTCCTATCGTGATGCTGTGGCCTTTGGCCTTATTATCTTGCTCTTATTCTGGAGACCACAAGGCCTCTTTGGTTCTAAAGATAAAGGGGGTAGACCATAATGGATTTATTGAACCCGTATTATCTTCAGATTGTGATGTTCTTTATTATTAATGCGATTATGGGTATTTCCATTTATTTCACATTAACAACCGGACAATTGAGTCTTGGTGCGGCCGGCTTCATGAGCGTTGGTGCTTATGTGGCGGCACTGATTACTTTGAAAGCTGACTTACCAATTGCTGTAGGTATTTTGGTAGGTGGCTTTGTGGCTGCACTTGTGGCATTCATCATCGGTTTCCCAACGGTACGCCTTCGTGGTTTGTATTTGGCTATCGCTACACTTGGCTTTGGTGAGGTTGTACGCGTTATTTTCCTAAATATGGAAGTAACCAATGGCGCCCTTGGCCTTTCTGGTATTCCTGCTATTGCTCAAGAAATGACAAACTATTTCTATGAATTAGATTTAGATGATGTTATGGGCCTTGATGCGATGACATGGGGTAACCTTGTAACTATCTTTATCTTGTTGGCTATCTTAGCATTGATTCTTGCATTCTGTATTCGCATTAACAATAGCCGTGTGGGCCGTGCTTTCACAGCTATTAAAGCAGATGATCATGCAGCAGAATTGATGGGGATTAATGTGGTGTACTACAAAATGGCGGCCTTTGTTATCGGCGCGTTTATCGCTGGTATCGGTGGTGGTTTGTATGCACATATTACAAACTTTATTAACCCCACAGATTTCAGCTACCACAAAGTAGTCCAAATTTTGTTATTCCCAGTATTTGGTGGTACCAATGTTGTATGGGGTTCCGTGCTCGGTTCTTTCATCCTCACATTGTTACCAGAAGTATTGCGTTTCCTTGCGGATTACCGCGATATCATTTACGGGGCATTGCTCGTTATCTTGATGGCTGTTCGTCCTGATGGTATTCTTACTGAAAGTATGATGGATACAATCAATCGTAAATTAGGTTTCAAAAAATCTCCATATATTCCTGAAACTCAGGTATTAACAGAACGTTTTGAAACATATAAACGTAAAATGGCCGCGCAAGCGGAAGAGAAGGAATAGGAGGTGTACCATGTTATTAGAACTAAATAATGTTAGTAAAAACTTTGGTGGCATTGCTGCTTTAACTGGTATTACCTTCGGCGTAGAACAAGGTGAAATTTTTGGTGTTATCGGACCAAATGGTGCTGGTAAAACTACTTTGTTCAACTTGATTACCGGTGTGTTTCCTGTCAGCGAAGGTGAAATTGTATTCGACGGTATGTCCGTAGTAGATATTAAACCTCATCGTACTGTGGAAATGGGGATTTCTCGTACATTCCAAAATATTCGTTTGTTTGGTAATATGACGGCTCTTGAAACTGTATTAACTGGTATGCATTGTCGTACAGGCTCTGGATTCTGGTCAAGTTTCGTCCGTACAAAACGTCAACGTATAGAAGAAGAACGTTGTCGTGGGATTGCTTACGAATTCTTGAAACTCGTTGATTTAGCAGATGATGCAGAGGAAGTAGCTACTTCTTTGCCATATGGTAAACAACGTCGTTTGGAAATTGCTCGTGCCTTGGCCACACATCCGCAATTAATTTTGCTTGATGAACCAGCCGCTGGTATGAATGATAGCGAAACAGAATCCCTTCGTAAATTAATCGGTCGTATTCGTGATTTGGGTATCACTGTTGTGGTAATCGAACATGATATGGCGTTGATGATGAATATTTGTGATCGCATGGTTGTATTTAACTTCGGTAAAAAAATTGCAGAAGGAACTCCACAAGAAATCCAACAAAATCCTGCAGTAATCGAAGCATATCTTGGTAAGGAGGATGCGTAATATGTTAAAACTAGAGAACGTAGTAGCTGGTTATGGTCATATTATAGCTCTTAAATCTATCAGCCTAGAGGTACCACAAGGTTCCATCGTGTCCTTAATCGGGGCTAATGGTGCTGGTAAATCCACTACCATGAAA
This sequence comes from Veillonella absiana, assembly GCF_032970865.1. Lineage (NCBI taxonomy): Bacteria > Bacillati > Bacillota > Negativicutes > Veillonellales > Veillonellaceae > Veillonella > Veillonella absiana. The sequence continues at coordinate 83,234 of NZ_JAWJZB010000005.1, forward strand.
ACGATCATGGGTCTTGTAAAACCAACAGAAGGTAGCATTACTTTCGAAGGTCAAGATATCACGGGTATGAAAACGCACAATATTGTGAAAGCTGGCATATCCCTCGTTCCAGAAGGCCGTCAAATTCTCTCAGATATGAGCGTTTACGAAAATCTTGAAATGGGTGCATATATCCGTAATGATAAAGAAATTGAAGACGATATTAAAAAAGTATTCAAACGTTTCCCAATTCTTGATGAACGTAGTTACCAAATGGGCGGTACATTATCCGGTGGTCAACAACAAATGTTAGCCATTGGTCGTGCGTTGATGGCGAGACCAAAATTGCTTTTGTTGGATGAGCCGTCCATGGGTTTAGCACCATTAGTAGTTAGTGAAATCTTTGAAACAATCAAAGAAATCAGTGCTGAAGGCACAACTGTATTACTAGTAGAACAAAATGTACGTCAAGCTTTGAAAATTGCTGATTATGCGTATGTATTGGAGACGGGTAAAATGGTTCTCGATGGTAAGGCTGAGGACGTGCGGACGAATCCGCGTGTCATGGAGGCGTACTTGGGTGGTCGTGTAGATTAGTTTCGCTATGAAAATTTAATAGATATCAAAGAAGGATACCCTGTAAAAAGATTCCGAACGCTGAGGCGTAAGTCGCTTTTTACAGGGTATCCTTCTTTTCATACCAAATTGCTTGTGCGAAACTAATCTACACAAAGCCGGCGTACTTAGGGGAATTCCGAACGATTAGGCGTAAGTCACTTTTTAGAGGGGGACTCATTTTTTTATCAACCTAAGCGAGAATTAGTCTACACGCGCACCTGCGTACTTAATTTAATCTGTACAATCTTAGGGGGATTTTTGAAAGAGTGATGGTTACTGAATTACATGTTTTTGTCATATGCATATATCAAAAATGTATAAGTTAAAATTAGAAAAATTACTTTATGTTGTGTTTTTGGTTGAAGAGTCACACAATATGTTGTATACTAATAAAGGTACAAACAATGGGTAGGATTACCGTGAGGACGTTGTTTTACGCAAGTGCTAAAAAGTGTGGTTTACCATGCTTTTTTTCATGATTATATAGTAGAGCTGGTTGTCTTTATAGGAATGCAGATATGTATCTGCCACAAGGTATAGGGAACAGAATATCTGTATCCCTATAAAGATACTGGAAAAATGCAACTATAACTAGATAGCTTATAGGAGGGATTAATGATGTTGCAAGTTATCAAGCGTGATGGAACGAGAGCGCCCTTTGATAAGGCAAAAATTGCCATTGCTATAGAAAAGGCAGAACATAGTAGTACTGGATTGTATGAGGAAGGTTTAGCAGAACGTATTGCGGATGAAATTGAAGCATATGCTATCAAACTTTCTAAAGATATGACTATTAATGCTATTGAAGATCAAGTATATTATAAATTACTTGAATATCATAATCCTGCTACTGCACGTGCTTATGAAGGATACAAGGCTGTGCAAGCTTTCAAAAGAAAGCAAAATACTACCGATGAAGGTGTCATTGGTTTATTAGACCAAAGTAATATTAGTGTATTGGATGAGAATTCCAACAAAGATGCAGCTATCGTATCTACACAACGCGATTTGATTGCTGGCGAAGTTTCCAAGGATATTGCACGTCGCAAATTGATTCCTACAGGTATTTTAGAGGCTCATGATAGCGGTGCTATTCATTTCCATGATATGGATTATATTATTCAACCGATGTTTAATTGCTGCTTAATCAATTTGGAAGATATGTTGACGAATGGTACTGTTATTAATGGTAAGAAAATCGATACGCCAAAATCCTTCCAAGTAGCATGCACGGTAACGACACAAATCATTGCACAAGTAGCATCTGGTCAATATGGTGGACAAAGTATCAATGGTATCGACCGCATTTTGGCGCCATTTGTTCGTAAATCCTACGAAAAAATCTTGAACAATGTTATCGAAGAACAAGTGGAAATCTACGGTATGGAACCAAATATGGAAAAAGCCCGTGAAATCGCTTGGAAACGTACGCGTAAAGAAGTAAAAGATGGTATCCAAACTATTCAATACCAAATTAATACATTGATGACTACAAATGGTCAATCCCCATTTGTAACATTGTTTATGTATTTTGACGCAACTAGCGAATATGCTAAAGAAGCAGCTATGATTACAGAAGAAATTCTTCTTCAACGTATTAAAGGCGTTAAGAATGAAGCTAATGTATATATTACGCCAGCATTCCCTAAATTGATTTATGTTCTTGATGAACATAATGTAAAACCAGGTACACCATATTATTATTTGACTGAACTAGCTGCACAATGTACAGCTAAACGTATGTACCCTGATTATATTTCCGCTAAAAAAATGCGTGAAAACTATGAAGGGAATGTATTTAGTCCGATGGGGTGCCGTTCCTTCTTGGCTCCATGGAAAGATGCAGCTGGTAACTATAAATTTGATGGCCGTTTCAATATGGGCGTTGTGAGCTTGAATTTACCACAAATTGGAATTTTAGCACGTGGTAGTGAAGAACGTTTTTTCGATATCTTGAATAAACGCTTGCAACTTGCTGAAAAAGCATTGATGTTACGTTATGAATTGCTAAAAGACGTTGTGAGTGATGTATCTCCGATTCATTGGCAACATGGTGCCATAGCACGTCTTAAAAAAGGTGAAAAAATCGGCAAATTCCTTACTGGTGGTTATGCCACAATTTCCCTTGGTTACATCGGCATCTATGAGGCCACACGTTTAATTACGGGGGAATCTAATACAGGGGAACATGGTCGTGAATTCGCTATGAAAATTATGGATCGATTGAATGATGCAGTTAAGTTATGGAAAGATAAACATAATATTGGTTTTGCTTTGTATGGTACTCCTGCTGAAAGCTTGACACATCGTTTTTCTTCCTTGGATCGTGCACGTTTTGGCGAAATTGAAGACATTACAGATAAAGGCTATTATACTAATAGTTATCATGTAAATGTTCGTGAAGAAATCAATGTATTTGATAAATTCTCTTTTGAATCTGAATTCCAAAAGAAATCTACTGGCGGTTGTATTTCCTATGCGGAAATTCCAAATATGAGTAACAATATCCCCGCTGTATTGACTATGGTGCAATATATTTATGACCATATTTCCTATGCAGAATTCAATACTAAATCTGATTACTGCCATGAATGTGGCTTTGATGGAGAAATCAAGGTAAACGAACATAATGAATGGGAATGTCCGCGTTGTCACAATACAAATCGTGATAAATTAACTGTTATCCGTCGTACATGTGGTTATCTTGGTGAAAACTTCTGGAATGAAGGTCGTACAAAAGAAATTAAAGATCGCGTAATGCATATCTAATTAAGGAGGAGTCGCCTATGCGGTATGGTCAAATTCGACAATATGATATCGCCAATGGTCCTGGCATCCGCGCATCCATATTTGTAACTGGATGTACACATTGTTGCTATAATTGCTTTAATGAAGAATACCAAGATTTTAGAGCTGGTCAAGAGTGGACGGAGGAGCAGACCCAATTAGTGATTAATTATGTAACCGATCCTAACTGCTCCGGTTTGACGTTGCTTGGGGGTGAGCCATTTCAAAATGTGAAGGGTCTCATTCCCGTGGTGAAAGCAGTTCGTACAGTGGCACCAGAAAAATCAATTTGGGCCTATTCTGGTTATATATGGGATGATTTATTAGCTGATGAAGAACGCAAATCTCTTGTGGAATTAGTCGATGTAGTGGTGGATGGACGGTTCATGGATGAGTTAAAGGATCCGAGCTTACAATTTAGAGGTTCATCAAATCAACGACTCATTGATGTAAAGAAAACACTAGCTACAGGTGATATCATTTTGTATAGCAACTAATTGTAAGGTTATACAATACATAGACATAAAAAAACAGACATATATCAGAATTTTCTGACATATGTCTGTTTTTTATGTCTATGTTGTTTTGTAGGCGAGTGTATTAATCCTTTATATACATGGTATAGGCTTATACGATTTTAGAACCCTTTGTATATTGTTCGCCATCAGCATCTGGAAGTAAACCGTATTCTTTTGTCCATAAGTTTTTATATTTTAATGCTTGATTATGGATGCGTTCCATCATACTTTCATCAGTACGAACGATACGAGCAGGAATACCTACAACCAATGAATGAGGAGGAATAACTGAGTTTTCTTTCACTACAGCGCCGGCAGCAATAATAGAGCCTGTCCCAATATGACAGCCACTTAATATAATGGCGCCCATGCCTACCAGAACATTATCCTCTAAGGTAGAGGCATGGATAATCGCACTGTGGCCAATAGTAACAAAGTCACCTAGCACACAGGGTTGTTCGTCATCTACATGAAGAACGGAGTTGTCTTGTACATTGGAATAGCGACCTACAATAATTTTATTAACGTCACCACGAGCAGAGACATTTAGCCAGCAGGAGGCGAATTCTTTTAATTCTACATCACCCATAAGTTCGCAACCTGGCATAACACAGCTTTTGGCATCGAGTTTTGGATATTTTCCGTGATATGGTCTCATTTGTTCTCCTTTATATTTTATAGGAAACGTTGTACGTTCTTAATTGCCTCTTGTGCTTCTGAGATTACAGAAGTTACAATCTCTTGTGCGGATTCAACTTTTGTAAGGCGATTCAAACCTTGACCAACTTGGACAACACCATTTACTACATCACCATCTACGGCCGCTAATTTATTGGTACCTTTAGACATGTTTGTTAATTCTTCTTTTGTAGCTGTACCAGAGAATTCAGCAGCAATATAGCGTGTAGTAAAGTCACTTTTCAATCCACGTACACCGCCGTGACCAGATGTTAATCCTGTTACAACAGAGTCTGTATCTGTAGCGTTGATGATAGCTTGCTTCATATTTGGATGTACCTGACACTCTTCAGCTAATAGGAAGCGAGATCCCATTTGTACACCTTGAGCACCCATTAATAGAGCAGCTGCTAAGCCGCGACCATCAACGATAGAACCAGCTACGATAATTGGAATATTGATTTCAGGTAAAATATTTTCCATTAATGCCATAGTAGTTTGCGTACCAATGTGACCACCAGCTTCTTGGCCTTCAATGATCATCGCGTCAGCACCAGCGTCAGCAATGCGTTTAGCTAATTTTAAACTTGGCACAACAGGGATGGCCTTGATACCTGCATCTTGTAATGGTTTGATAAAAGGTACTGGATTGCCCGCACCTAATGTCACAAATGCAGGTTTTTCTTCTAAAATAACTTCTAACAATTCATCTTTATTAGGGGCCATTAACATAAGGTTAACACCGAATGGTTTGTCCGTTAATTCGCGAGTATCACGAATTTCTTGGCGAGTCCATTCTGCATCGCGACCACCTAATGCGATAACACCAGTTGCGCCAGCATTCGCTACTGCAGCGACTAATTTGTGTTCTGATACCCAGGCCATAGCACCTTGGATAATAGGATATTGAATATTGAGTAATTCGGTGAAAGTTGTTTTCATAGTACCTCCATAAATAAAATCTATAATTTGAAAAGAGGGCTCCTTAGTTTTGCCCAATCCTTATGTCGATGGATTAACCATACACTATATATTATATATAAGGTATAGTTAGATGTATAGCCATATACATGATAAAAATGGGTAAATGGTTTTTATTGTTTAAATAATAATTGTTTTCAATAATGATGATGTATGATATTGTGAGATATTGAGTATGTGAAATAAACAAAAAAAATTTTAAATAGAGTATTGAAAAGTTTCGATACCTTTGCTATACTAATCTCAGATAAAGTATCTGTATGATAATGACGATATAAAAAAACAAGTGAAGGAGGATTTATCAATGGACAAATATGTATGCGTAGTATGCGGTTGGGTTTATGATCCTGAAGTTGAAGGCATGAGCTTCGAAGAACAACCTGAAGATTATGTATGCCCACTTTGTGGCGTAGGCAAAGACCAATTCGAAAAAATGTAATTTCGATACATAATGGACTATCTCGGGTGACCGAGGTAGTCTTTTTTATTGACAAAGCGACTAGCGATGTTTATAATATTATAAGTCGAGGTAAGATTATGAAACTGCAAGTAGAGCAAGCAAAAGAACATATAGGAAAGAAATTCCCTTATAGCTATACTGAACCGGCATCTGTGCTTGGGAATGTAACTGCTTTTCCTTGGAGCCGTCATGATATAACCATTAGTGGTGAGTTTTGGTTTGATGGTCAAAATTACATCGTTATGGGCACTGTAGAATCACATGGTGATTATGAATGTTCGCGTTGTTTACAACCGACAGAACATAAACAACTTGATTCGTTCGAAGAAACCTTTGTAGCTGATCCTCGGGGTCGGATGCAAGCGGATGATAGCGATATCGTCCCTTTCGATGGAGAGACCATTGATTTAACCGAACTGATTCGGGATACATTAATCATCAATGAGCCTTCTCAAGTGTTATGTCAGGATGATTGCAAAGGATTGTGCGTTCATTGCGGAGCAAATTTAAATGTTTCACCTTGTTCTTGTGAATCCTTTGTGGTGGATCCTCGATTTGCAGCTCTTCGAGCGTTGCTTGATGAGAAAGATGATAGATTGTCCTAATGATTATGTTAAGGAGGTGCAGATAATGGCAGTACCTAAGCGTAGATTGTCTAAATGCCGTCGCGACCGTCGTCGTGCTAATTGGAAATTAGAAGCTCCTGGTTACGTAGCGTGTCCTCAATGCCACGAACCTATGATGCCTCATCGTGTTTGTCCTACATGTGGTCACTACAAAGGTGAGCAAGTAGTTGCAAAAGCTTAATAAAAGCGGAGAATTACCCTATTGCGTAAGCGATAGGGTCTTTTTTGTTTATTAAGCCCTGTGTGTATGTAGTTTAGTCTTTTGACTCTAGGGTGAACTAATTTTGAATACTGGAAAAGTAATAGTGTATGAATGTGTGGCTTTCATAGACGAATACCCTATATTAATGATAAAATCTATATAGAAAATATTATATCTATTGCATTTGGTTTGGGCTATATTTTGTGGTTATATGTAATACATATTACAATATATGCGAAAAGTCTTGCATTGTGGGGATTTATCATCTATAATTGATACGTAATATTATTACTTGGTCATAAAAGGTGGTCCCATGAGTCGATTAAAGAAACAAGAGCGACAACTCCAGTTAGCAGAAAAACTGAATAATACGCCATTTCTTACAGACGAAGAATTAGCCAATCACTTTAGTGTGAGTGTGCCTACCATTCGTTTGGATCGATTAGAATTGGGTATTCCTGAATTGCGGGAACGTATTCGGGCGATGGCAACTGAGAACAATCAAGAGGTCAATGAATCTTTGCATTATGATGGGTTCGGTGAATTGATTGATGTCACAGAAGGTAAACAAGCTCTATCCATAATGAAAACTACACAGGATATGGTTGATCGCTCTGGATATATTGATCCGCAATTTTTATATGCTCAAGCAAATTCTTTGGCAAAAACAGTTATGGGTGTCCCTGTAGCTCTGGCTGAAGTAGGTAATATCAAGCATAAAAATCCTGTAAGTGTAGGTACTAATTTGATTGCTAAAGCAGAAATTGTACGGCAACGAGGTCCTAAATACTTTATATGGGTGACGATAAAAGATAAAGTTCAAGAAGTCTTTAGAGCTAAATTTATTATGGAGTCCGTAGATACTAGGGGTTAAGCTATGAAAATTGCAGTAGACGCAATGGGCGGGGATTTTGCTCCCTTAGAAATTGTGTTAGGATCTATCGAAGCAATTCGTGAAAATCCGCATATGGAAGTTGTCCTTGTCGGTGACGAGCAACAAATTTTTACTATTCTCAAAGAGAATAATGAACAAAAGAATCCGCGTATTACTGTGCATCATGCTAGTGAAGTGATTGGTATGGATGAACATCCAGCACAAGCGTTGCGTAAGAAAAAAGACGCGTCAGTAGTAGTTGCAACAGCATTAGTAAAAGATAAACAATGTGATGCAGTTATTGCACCAGGTAGTACTGGCGCAGCGGTAGCTGCTGCATTATTTGGTTTGGGTCGTATCAAAGGGATTGATCGTCCTACTATTGCTACACCGATTCCAACAGTTAATGGTGTTACAGTTATGTTGGACTCTGGTGCTAATGCAAATAGTAAACCTAAACATCTTGTTCAAGGTGCCTTAATGGGTTCTGAATATGCTAAACTATTGTTAGGCAAAGCGAATCCTACAGTTGGCTTATTGAGTATTGGTGAAGAAGCGAGTAAAGGTAATGAAGTTGTCTTAGCAACGTATCCATTTCTCAAAAAGTTAAAAACTATTAGTTTTTATGGTAATGTAGAAGGCCGAGATATACCTAAGGGCACTGTGGACGTGGTTGTCTGTGATGGCTTTGTAGGTAATGTAGTGCTTAAATTTGCAGAAGGACTTGTCACTGCTGTAACTCAATTGGTGAAAGATGGCATTATGGCAGGTGGTATTTTTGCTAAATTAGGTGCATTACTAGTTAAACCAGCTATTAAAAAAATCGGCAAGCGATTAGACCACACAGAAAATGGTGGTGCTCCATTGCTTGGTGTTAATGGTGTTTTTATTATTTGTCATGGTAGTTCTAAAGCTAAAGAAATCAAAACAGCTATCAATATTGCTGGCGATTTAGTGGATAGAAAAATTATTGAACATATACAAAAAACGATTGAAGTAGAAGGAGCCTTTAAATATGAGTATGATGAATAAACCTGTGGGTATTATTGGCACGGGCAGTTGTGTACCTGATAATGTGGTAACCAACTTTGATCTTGAAAAAATCGTTGATACAAATGATCAGTGGATTCGTGAACGTACAGGTATTGAAGAACGTAGAATTGCTCCAGAAGGTGTCAATACATCTGACCTTGCTACAGAAGCTGCTAAACGGGCATTACAAATGGCTAATTTAGAACCAGAAGATATTGATTGTATCATCATGGCTACATTGACTCCAGATATGCCGCTACCATCTACAGCTTGTTTAGTACAAGCAAATTTAGGTGCTGTAAATGCAGCTGCTTTTGACTTACAAGCGGCTTGTTCCGGTTTTGCTTATGGTTTGGTAACCGCGGCTAGCTATATCAATACTGGTATTTATAAAAATGTCCTTGTTATTGGTGGCGAAGTTTTATCTCGTATCTTGAACTGGAAAGATCGCTCCACATGTGTTCTTTTTGGTGATGGTGCTGGTGCTGCTGTTGTTTCCACAGTAGAAGAAGGCTATGGTATTAAAGGTGTAGATATTGGTGCTGATGGTAGCAAAGGGATGGCATTAGCGATTCCTGCTGGTGGTATTGCTATGCAAGCCAATGATAAACGCATTGAAGAAGGCTTAACCTATGTATATATGGATGGCCCAGAAGTATATAAATTTGCTGTTAAGGTCATGGGCCGTACAGCATTAAAATCTTTAGAACGTGCTGGTATGGCATTAGAAGAATTAGATTTCTTTATCCCACACCAAGCTAATATTAGAATTATTGAATCTGCTGCAAAACGCTTGAATTTGCCAGATGAAAAAGTATTTGTTAATTTGCCAAAGTATGGTAATACTTCAGCAGCCTCCATTGCTATTGCTTTAGATGAAGCAGTACGTGGTGGATACTTGAAACGTGGCGATAACGTGGCGTTTGCAGGCTTTGGGGCTGGATTGACTTGGGCTAGCCTAGTCATGAAATGGTATTAAGGAGGAATAATCAGATGATTAAAACGGATATTTGTGACTTGTTACAAATTGAATATCCAATTTTCCAAGGTGGTATGGCTTGGTTAGGTACTGCAGAATTAGCAGCAGCTGTTTCTGAAGCTGGTGGCCTTGGTATTATTGGTGCTGGTCACATGCCGCCTGATGTATTCCGTAATGAAATTCACAAGTTGAAAGAACGTACGAATAAACCATTCGGTTGTAATATTATGTTGATGTCTCCTTTTGTGAAAGAAGTTATGGAAGTTGTTGTGGAAGAACGCGTTCCAGTGATTACAACTGGCGCAGGTAATCCAGGTGTATATATCCCAGCTCTTAAGGAGATTGGCACAAAAGTAATCCCAGTAGTAGCATCCGTATTGTTAGCAAAACGTTTGTTACGCGGTGGAATTGATGCGATTATCGCAGAAGGTACTGAATCTGGCGGTCATGTTGGGGAAATCACAACTATGGCGTTGATTCCACAAGTTGTGGATGCTGTCGATGTGCCTGTTATTGCCGCTGGTGGTATTGCTGATGGTCGTGGTGTAGCTGCTGCCTTTGCATTAGGTGCCTCCGCAGTTCAAATGGGTACTCGTTTTGTACTTTCAGAAGAATGTATTGCTCATGAAAACTATAAAGCTGCTGTATTAAAAGCAAAAGATCGTGCTACTGTTATGACAGGTTTGACGACTGGGCATCCAGTTCGTATTCTTGATAATGCATTGGCACATCAATATAAATCACTAGAGTTTGGTGGTGGTTCTAAAGAAGAACTAGAAAACTTGGGTGCAGGTACCCTTCGTAAGGCTGCTATTGATGGCGATGTAAAAGAAGGTTCTGTAATGATTGGTCAAATTGCAGGGATGTTAGACTCTGTAAAAACATGTGATCAAATCATTAAAGATATTATGAGTGAAACAGAAACAGTAATTGCTAATTTACAAAAAATTGGCAAATAGGAGGCATTCATGAAAACTGCATTTGTTTTTCCTGGACAAGGTTCCCAAAAAGTAGGTATGCTACAAGATTTATATAATACATACCCAATTGTAAAACAACGTTTTGAAGAAGCTGATGAAGCGCTTGGCTATTCTATTACTAAATTGTGCTTTGAAGGTCCTGATACAGAATTAGTTAAGACTGCAAATACACAACCAGCTATTTTGACAGCTTCCGTAGCATGCTACGAAGTATTAAAAGAAAAAGGTTTTACACCTGATATTGTTGGTGGTCATAGCCTTGGTGAATACAGTGCATTAGTAGCTGCGGGTGTATTGAATTTTAAAGATGCTGTATCTGTAGTACATAAACGTGGTGAGTATATGCAAGAAGCTGTGCCGATTGGCGAAGGTGCTATGGCGGCTATCTTGGCATTACCTCGTGAACAAGTAGTGGAAATTTGTGCCAAAATTGATGCTACTGTAGGTTCTGTACAAGCAGTAAACTTTAACTGCCCAGGTCAAATCGTTATTGCTGGTGCAAAAGCTGCTGTAGAAGCCACTGCAGAAGAAATGAAAGCAGCTGGCGCTAAACGTGCGGTTATGTTGCCTGTTAGCGCACCATTCCATAGTCGTTTGATGGAACCAGCAGCACTTCGCTTGAAAGAAGAACTCGATAAAATCGAAGTGAGAAATGCACAAATCCCTGTAGTTGCTAATGTAACTGGTAACATTTTGACGGATGCAGAAGAAATTAAAAAATCCTTAGTTATTCAAGCGGCCAACCCTGTATTATGGGAAGATTGCGTAGCTGAGATGGTTAACTTTGGTGTAGAAGCTTTTGTTGAAGTAGGCCCAGGCAAAGTACTTACTGGCTTTACTAAAAAAATCAACAAAGAAATGCAATTAGCGAATGTTGAAGATGTTGAATCCTTAGAAAAAACTCTTGAATTTTTGAAAGGGGTTAGATAAAATGCATTTAAGTGATAAAGTAGCACTAGTAACTGGTGCATCTCGTGGTATTGGCCGTGCGGTAGCTATTAAATTGGCTCAAAATGGCGCTGACGTAGTAGTTAATTACAGTGGTAGCGAAGCAGCTGCTCAAGAAACTGTAGATGCTATTGTAGCTTTAGGCCGTAAAGCAATTAAAATAAAAGCAAACGTAGCTAATGCTGAAGAAGTAGCGGCTATGGTTGAAGAAACTCATAAAGAATTTGGCCACATTGATATTCTCGTGAATAATGCAGGCATTACTCGTGATGGATTATTGATGCGTATGAAAGATGAAGATTGGGACGCTGTTATGGATATCAACCTTAAAGGTGTATATTTAGTAACAAAAGCTGTTTCCAAGATTATGATGAAACAACGAGCTGGTCACATTATCAATATGACCTCTGTAGTAGGTGTAATGGGTAATGCAGGTCAAACTAACTATAGTGCTTCTAAAGCCGGTGTTATTGGCTTTACAAAATCTTGTGCCAAAGAATTAGCGAGTCGTGGTATTACTGTTAATGCCATTGCTCCTGGTTTTATTAACACCGATATGACGGAAGTACTTCCTGAAAAAGTAAAAGAAGTTATGGTAACTGAAATCCCATTAGGTCGTATGGCTGAAGCTGATGAAGTTGCTAATGTAGCGACGTTCCTTGCTAGCGACTTTGCTAGTTATGTTACAGGTCAGGTCATCAATGTTGATGGTGGCATGGTAATGTAATTAACAATGTAGACTATATAAATCTCAATTGAAAGGAGGTGAACCAACAATGAACACTTTCGATAAAGTTAAAGCGATCGTTGTGGAACAATTAGGCGTTGATGAAGCTGAAGTTACCATCGATTCTACATTCATCGACGATTTAGGCGCAGACTCCTTGGATATCGTTGAATTAATCATGGCATTTGAAGAAGAATTCAGTGTAGAAATCCCTGACGATGTTGCAGAAAAAATCAAAACCGTTAAGGATACAGTAGAATTTATTGATTCTGCTAAATAAGCTGTATAAGCTGACATTCAGCCGTACGGGAGACCGAGTGGTCTCCCAAACGGTTTTGTTTACAGGAGGAATTGATAGTGAAGCTCCCTGAACTTCGCATTGGGAATCTAGTGGCTAAGGTGCCTATTATTCAAGGTGGTATGGCCATAAGATTATCTACAGCTCGGTTGGCAGCAGCCGTTGCAAATGAAGGCGGTATAGGCCTAATTGCAGCATCTGGTTTGCCGTTTGATGAATTAAGATATGAAATACAATTAGCTAGAAAATTATCACCTACGGGTATTATTGGTATAAATGCAATGGTAGCGGCTACGCAATTTGCGGGGCTAGTAAAAACTGCCATCGATGAGGGCATTGATCTTGTAGTGGCGGGGGCCGGTTTCTCAAGAGATATGTTCGCAATGGGCAAAGAATCTGGTACACCTATTGTGCCGATTGTTTCTTCTGCCAAATTAGCAAGAATTTCTGAAGGTCTTGGCGCTTCTGCTGTTATTGTAGAAGGTTGTGAAGCTGGTGGTCACTTGGGAACAAATCGTTCATCTCGTGAAATCGTACCTGAAGTAGTGGCGGCTGTAAAAAACATCCCTGTCATTGGGGCAGGCGGTGTATTAGATGGTAAAGACATTGTAGAAATGTTAAAACTTGGTGCAAATGGTGTTCAAATGGGCAGTCGTTTTGCAGCGAGTGATGAATGTAATGCCTCTGATGAATTGAAAAAAATGTATGTTCGTGCAACAAACCCTGAAGATATCGTATTAATTCAGAGTCCTGTTGGTTTACCAGGTCAAGCCATTCGCAACCGCTTTGCGGAAAGTGTATTGGATGGTACCGTTGCTCCACCAACAGTATGTGATAATTGTCTAAAACATTGCTCACATAAGTTCTGTATTATTCGCGCTCTTTCAAGAGCACAACAAGGGGATGTGGAAACTGGATTAGTATTCTCTGGTAATAATATGCGTAAAGTTGAAAGCATTTTACCAGTTAAAGAAATCTTTGCACAGTTAACACAACAAGTAGCAGAAATAGATTAATATAAATCCTATATATTGCTTATAAGAGGTGGAAAATTGGAAAAACGTGTTGTAATTACAGGCTTAGGTGCAATCACACCAGTAGGTAATGGTAAAGAAAACTTTTATAATGCATTGTTAGCGGGTCAATCCGGTATCGGACCTATCACGCATTTTGACGCATCTGAATATGCAACTCGCATTGCTGGCGAAGTTAAAGATTTTGATGTAACAGAATTTGGTGTGGATAAAAAAGATGCTCGTCGTATGGACCGCTCTTCTGCATTAGCAATTGGTGCAGCTGTTATGGCTGCAGATGATGCAAAATTAGCATTAGACGAAGAAGACCTTGATCGTTGTGGTACAGTTGTTGGTACTGGTATTGGCGGTATTGACTCTATCCACGATGTATATGTAACTTTGTTTGATAAAGGACCTGGTCGCGTTAGCCCCTTTGCAGTTCCTATGATGATTGCAAATATGGTAGCTGGTCGTGTATCCATTCGTTTGGGCCTTCGTGGACCAGCGATTACTGATGTTACTGCATGTGCGTCTGGTACAAATTCTATTGGTGATGCATTCCGTATCATTGCTCGTGGTGATGCAGATATTATGTTCGCCGGTGGTACAGAAGCTGCTATTTCTCCTGCAGCTGTAGCTGGTTTCGCTGCTATGAAAGCAATGTCTACTCGTAATGACGAACCTACTAAAGCATCTCGTCCATTTGATAAAGATCGTGATGGCTTTGTAATGGGTGAAGGCGCAGGTATCGTTGTTCTTGAAGAATTAGAACATGCTAAAAAACGTGGTGCTCATATCTACGCAGAAGTAGTAGGTTATGGTACAAATGGTGATGCTTACCATATCACAGCTCCAGCTCCAGGTGGTTTACAAGCTCGTAAATGTATGGAATTGGCAATTAAAGATGCTGGTATTGATCCATCTGAAATTAACTACATCAATGCTCATGGCACATCTACAGGTCTTAATGACTTGAACGAAACAAAAGCAATTAAAGAATTGTTTGGCGATCATGCAAAAGACATCGTTGTTAACTCTACAAAATCTATGACAGGTCATTTGTTAGGGGCTGCTGGTGCTATTGAAGCTATCGTAATGGCTATGGCTATTGAAACTGGTAAAGTTCATCCAACAATCAATTGTGATAATCCTGATGAAGGTCTTGATTTAGACTACATTCGTGAAGGTGCTCGCGATTATAAAGTTAATTATGCTCTTTCTAACTCCTTTGGCTTTGGTGGCCATAATGCGACATTACTTGTTCGTCGCTACGAGGACTAATGAGTGCCGCAAGGTCGCATAAGAATAAAATGACACAAGCTCGTGAAGTTTCCCTTCAGGAGCTTGTTAGTCGTTTACAATTGCCGACTCAAGATATTTCCCTATTGAATCGAGCTTTTACACATACATCTTATGCAAATGAACATAAATCTAAGAAGATTCAGCATAATCAAAGGCTAGAATTTTTAGGTGATGCTGTATTAGATTTAATTGTAGGGGAGCATTTATTTAAAACATATCCTCAAATGACTGAGGGTGAACTGACTAAAATTAAAGCGGCCACTGTTTGTGAGGATTCTTTAGCCTCTTGCAGTCGTGCTTTAGGGCTGGGTGAGTATCTATTATTAGGCCATGGGGAAAATAGCTCAGGTGGACGTCGACGTAACTCCATTTTAGCGGATACTTTTGAATGCTTGGTAGGATGTATTTATATTTCTACTGATTATGCTACAGCCATGCAGTTTGTATTGAGTCATTTGCAAGGATATATTGATCAAGCCATTGCCGGCAAGCGTGGTAAAGATTATAAGACTTTGTTACAAGAGTTTGTGCAACGAGATGGGGAAAAACATATTCACTATCAACTGTTAAGTGAATCTGGTCCCGATCATGCAAAAACATTCTGTATGGAGGTTCAAATTGATGGACAGTCCTATGAATCAGGGTCTGGTAAAAGTAAAAAATTAGCCGAACAACATGCAGCAGAAATGACATTAAAGTCATTAGATGCTATGAACGATTAAGGAGTGGATATCCGCTCCTTTTTCTTATATAGTGGGATGATAGGAGGAGCACATGACTACACCAGTTAAAAAAAAATATGGTATGATTCCATTCTTTATTCCTCATTTGGGTTGTCCTCATATTTGTGTCTTCTGTAATCAGACTAGAATTGCAGGTCATAATGATGTGTCGAAACATGAATTAGCTAGCAGTGTGGTGGTTAGTACAGAACCTATTTACGGAGAAGTAGATAATAAAGCTGGTGAAAGTATTAACTTGATTCAGATGCCACCAGGATTATCCCGTGCTGAGATTGCCCATACTATCCGCGAATATGTAGGAGATAATCGATCAAATAAATTCTGGGAAGTTGCTTTTTATGGTGGTAGCTTTTCGGCTATTTCACGTATATTACAAACAGAACTCTTGGTTGAGGCCAAGCGGGCTCTCGATGTAGGTCTCATTGATGGCATTCGATGTTCTACACGACCTGATGCGCTCTATGATGACGATATTGATTTCCTCTATGAACATGGTATTCGTACTGTGGAAATTGGTGTACAATCTATGAATGATGCTATTCTAGAGACATCCAAGCGCGGTCATACGGCACAGGATGTACGTGATGCAGTTAAACGCTTACGGAATAAAGGAATTAAAATAGGATTACAACTTTTACCCGGATTACCAGGTGAAACGATGTATACTATTGTTGAAACAGCAGTTGAAATCTCAAAGCTACAGCCGGATTTTGTACGTATTTATCCTGTATTGGTGATTGAAAACACTGAATTAGCTACTATGTATAGACAGGGATTATATGAACCACTAACGGTGGAGCAGGCAGTTAGATACTCTGCGTTTATGAAGACCTGGTTTGAAGACCATCACATAGAAGTTATCCGTACTGGCTTGCAAAGTACGGAAGAGCTTGATTTCGGGACAGGCCTTGTGGCAGGTCCTTATGAGCCGGCTATGGGTGAACTGGTTGTGAATGAACAATGGAGAATACGCATTGAGGATTGTATAGTATCACATGAGCAATATTTTGAATTTCTGCGAAGCGCTATAAAATCGGGGTTATTTATACCGTTAAACCAAGATGATAATGTGGTAGATGACGTTTTAAGAGGTATTAGACCTCGATGTGTTAAGCCTCAGATTGTGATTACTTACCCCCAATCATTGACCTCAAAGATTCGTGGTGTTCGTCAATGTAATATGAAATACTTTGCTCAGTACTATCCAGATTTTCAATGGTGTTGGCAGGTTAGAAAATCAGATGCTCATCATAGATTGAGTGTAAACAATCAAAGTGTATCTATTGATATAGATGATATACGATATGTGATATAATATATGGATAAGACTCTATATAAAAATGAAAATCATCGTTAGCATATATTCTGTACAGTAGTAAAATTTTGATTACTAGATGGATATTTTCTATAGAGAGATATTTCTGATTTAATAGTTCAAAGGAAAGGAGGCAGCCATGCAATTATTGCGTCTTGAGTTAAAAGGCTTTAAATCCTTTGCAGACAAAACAATCGTTAAATTTTCACCAGGCATGACTGCCGTTATTGGTCCTAATGGTAGTGGCAAGAGTAACATCACTGATGCCATGAAATGGGTATTGGGCGAATCCAATGTGCGTAATTTGCGTGGTCAAAAGGCGGAGGATATCATTTTTTCCGGTACGGAAAAACGTAGACCTATGGGCGCTGCAGAGGTCACTTTGGTATTTAATAACTCCGATGGCCAACTTGATATAGATGTGACAGAGGTGGCTATCACTCGTCGCATTTACCGCAGTGGTGAAAGTGAATTCCAAATCAACAAACGCAATTGTCGATTAAAGGATATTCACATGCTTTTGGCTGATACGGGTCTTGGTCGTGATTCCATGGCTATCATCGGTCAAAATAGAATCGATGCGATTTTGAATAGTAAGCCAGAGGAACGCCGTTTAATCTTTGAAGATGTGGCGGGTATTTCTCGATTTAAATTAAACAAAGAAGATGCATTACGTCGTATTGCTACTACAGAGCGTAATATGGAGCGTATTCAAGACGTAATGGCTACCATTGAGGATCAATTAGAGCCATTACAAATCAAGGCGGAAACGACGAAAAAATATATGGTCTTGAGTCGAGATAAACGAAATTACGATGGCGCATTGGGCTTTCACCAATATAAAACGTCAGATCGTTTGTTAACGCGTTTTGAAAATGAGCATATATCCTATAATGATGAAGATAGCCAGTTACAAACGGAATTGTCCACATTGGATGCGAAACGTCATACATTGCAAGCCTCTACGAGTACTGACCAAGAACAGTTGAAGCAATGGGAAGCGGAATTTGCCCAGTACCAACGCGAGGAAGAACGCGTGGCGGGTCATCTTCGTTTATTAGAGGAACAGTTGAGTACAGCGCGTCGCGAATTTGAGGAAACCACAGCTCGTTTAAGTGAGCTGGAGGCCATCAAACAAGGTGAGGCGCAACAAATTCAAATCTTGGAACAGTTGATGTCTAAGGATACTGCTGAATTACAGGCGAAGGAATCTTCTTTAGGTACATTGGAATCTGACTATCAACAGGCTATGGCGGCAGTCAATGCTGAACAATCTCAGTGGCAGGCGGCACAGGATAAAATAGATAACCGTCAAGCAGAACATATGAATCTCGTGACCTCTATTGAATCCAATAAGGCAGCTATTCGTTCCCTAGCGGAACGTCGTCGTGAAACACAAGTGTTGGAAGCAACGCTAACAAAGGAAATTCAAGATGTTCAAGTGGAATTAGATGCAGCTAAACATGAGTTTGCCAATATCCATAACAAGTTTACTGAATTGGGTGATCGACGCAAGTCCTTCATGGACGAAGAGCAACATGTGACAGTAACGATTCGTGAACAGCGTAAAGAACTGCAGAAATTGCGCAGTGATTTACAAAAGGCGCAAGGTCGATTGGAACTATTAGGCCAATGGGCAGAGCAACATGAAGGTTATCTAGAAGGTACGAAACATGTATTGAATGGTAAAGGACCGTGGCGTTCTGAATTAAAAGGTGCTGTTGGGGATGTATTTACTGTAAACGATACATTCGTAGTCGCTATTGAAACGGCCTTGGGTGGCAGTGTTAACCATGTTATCACTACTACGTCTAGAGCGGCGGCAGAGGCTGTGAATTACCTGAAATCAACGCAAGGCGGGCGTGTAACGTTCTTGCCGATGGAATCTGTGAAAGGGCGGCCTTTTGATACACCAGCCCTAAAGGAACCAGGTGTTCTAGGCACTGCGATGGATTGTATTTCCTTTGATACGAAGTACAAGGATATATTCCAATATTTATTGGGCCGTACACTTGTTGTAGAATCCATGGAGCAAGCTATCCAAATTCAAAAAAAATACCATCAACAATTGCGGTTAGTAACGCTTACAGGGGAACAATTCCAACCTGGGGGTTCTCTTACTGGTGGTGCTACCAAGCGCAAACGTAGTTCTGTGTTAAGCCGCAAGGATGAAGCACAACGTTTGGAATCAGATATTCAGAAATATATAGACTCTGAGGCGAAGATTACTCATAGCCTTCAGGAACTAGAATCTCGCCTCGTGATGATGCAAGAAGAACGTCGCGAAGTAGATGAACAATACCAACACATGAATCTCATCGTCGTTTCCAATGAAACGAAGGTAGACAATATAACTAATCAAATGGCTCGTAAAGAACGTGTGTTGCAAGAACAAGTACAGAAACTCGCTCAATTCGATGTAGAACAGACTACATTAGAACAGGCTATTGAAAGTACGGAACAAGCACTACAGGACCTAGCTGGTGATGGAGAAGCTGGTTTAAACCAAGTGGAACGGATGGCCAAATTGTCAGCGTTGCAACAAGCTCAACAAGAGGCTTATGAGGCTTTCACTAATATGCGAATGCAATGTGAACAATTGCGTCAGAACATGACGAGTCGGGAACAGCAACAGCGTGAACGTGAAGCATCGTTAGCATCCATGGATGAGCGTATGACACCATTACAAAGTTCATTGCTAACTATTCAGACTCGATTAAATGATACATTGCCACAGGAGCAACAGAAATTGCAAGCGGAACTGGAAACGGTAAGCGCCAAGGTTCAAGAACTAGGCAAATTACGTGATGAGGCGTATACGAAGACCTCTGGGGCTCGCAAGGAATTGGAAGATATTCTAAGCACTCAAGAGGAACTGAATAAGCGGCATAAATTAGTGCAGAGCCGATTGCTCGATATGGAGGGCAAGCTGACACGATATCGCATGGAATGCGAGCGTGCTGTGGAAGAATTACAGGCCATGGGCTTTACCCTTGAGGAAGCGGCGCAATTATCCCTGGTTGGCTCCGTGAATGACTGGAAAGATGAGCAAGCTCGTTTGCTAGCTGAAATCACCGAGTTGGGCACGGTTAATCCGAACGCCGTAGAGGAATACGAGGACACACAAAATCGCTATGATTTCCTTAATACGCAACATATGGATCTAGTGACGGCGAAGGAACAATTACAGGCCGTTATTGCGGAAATGGATAAGGCTATGAGTACACAGCTCTTAGAGGTACTCGATATTGTAGGCATACGATTCCAAGAGGTATTTAGTAAACTCTTTGGTGGTGGTACAGCACAAATCGTGCAGACAAATCCTGATGACATTTTAACGGGTGGTATCGATTTCTATATTCAACCGCCGGGGAAAAAACGCCAACAGTTGAGCCTGCTCTCGGGTGGTGAAAGAGCGCTCACGGTTATTGCTTTATTATTTTCGTTCTTGGATTATCGTCCAGCACCATTCTGTGTGCTCGATGAGGTTGATGCTGCACTGGATGAAGCCAATGTAGAACGATTTAGTCATTATTTGCATCAAGTGAATGGAGAAACGCAATTTATTGTTGTATCTCATCGTAAGAAAACGATGGAGGCAGCGGAAGTATTACAAGGTGTTACCATGGTGGAACGTGGGGTATCTCGTTTATTGACAGTAGCATTTGAAGATGTGAAAGGGGATCTAGCATAATGGCATTTGGATTCTTTAATAAGATTAAGGAAGGTTTGGAAAAGACTCGCAAGTCTTTTGTATCGAATGTAGAACGCGTAATTATTGGTTACGCTCAAATTGATGATGATTTTCTAGATGATTTGGAAGCAGTCATGCTTCAAGGTGACTTAGGAATTAAAACAACAGAGTATTTGATGAAAGAAATCCGTCGTGGTGTTACAGAAGGTATTATCAACAATACTGGAGAGGTTATGCCATTTATGGAAGATCGTATTTCTGAAATGCTTGATGCACAAGAGGATGATATCACCTTGCACCATCCTGAGGTAATCCTTGTGGTTGGTGTTAATGGTGTTGGCAAGACTACTACAATTGCTAAATTAGCTAACTATTATACTAAAGAAGGGAAGAAGGTTATCATTGCGGCAGGTGATACATTCCGTGCCGCTGCGGCAGATCAGCTTTCAATATGGGCAGATCGTGTAGGTGTGCCTATTGTAAAACATCAAGAAGGTTCAGATCCTGCAGCCGTTGTCTTTGATGCAATGGTAGCGGCTAAATCTCGCAATGCAGATTTAGTTATTGTTGATACAGCTGGCCGTTTACATACAAAGGTCAACCTCATGGAAGAGTTAAAGAAAATTGGTCGCGTTGCTAATAATCATGTGGAAGGTGCACCGCACCAAACACTGTTAGTACTTGATGGTACAACAGGTCAAAATGCGGTAAGCCAAGCAAAATTATTTGGACAAGCAGTACCTGTAAATGGTATTGTAGTAACGAAGCTTGATGGTACCGCCAAGGGTGGTGTAGTTATTTCCATCAAGGAAGAATTAGGTGTTCCTGTACGTTGGATTGGCGTAGGGGAAGGCATGGATGATTTGCGTCCTTTCAATGCGAGGGAATTTGCAAATGCACTATTTGATAAAGGAATGATGAGTGGTGACAAATAAATTTAACCGTCCATTTCTTTTAGAATACGTAGAATCTGAAAATACAGCCAATGGCTATAATGTATGTCTAGAAGATATGAACAAAATTGTTGATTTAATTGAACATTTTGGTATCGAGTTATATCGACCTATTACACGTTTGTTGTTATCAAACTGGGCAGAGGTTAGTGAGCGTATTAATCACTATACAGAAGAAGAATGGGCTTTGGCTACAGAAATTCAAAAGAGCACACCAAAGCTTGATCGTTTTTCCGTAGCTATGCTTATGGAGGTCTTGGAAGGTGAAGATACTTATAACCAAGGCGAAAATGTAGGTACACGACTAACAGAGGCCGAAATGAAAGCTATCCGTAAAGCACAGGATGAGCAATAAGCAGGCAATATATGAAAAAAACAATCATGCAATCTATTGAAGGGGGCCAACCATTTAAGGTGGAGGCGCCCTTTGTGCCTAGTGGGGACCAACCGCAGGCCATCGAATCCCTTACTGAGGGCATTAATCGTGGCGAGTGGGCACAAGTCTTACTCGGTGCTACTGGTACTGGTAAAACCTATACAATGGCAAAGGTTATTGAAGCCGTTCAAAAACCGACACTCATCATTGCGCACAATAAAACATTGGCCGCGCAATTATGTAGCGAGTTTAAGAGCTTCTTTCCTAATAATGCCGTAGAATACTTTGTATCCTACTATGATTTCTACCAACCAGAGGCATATATTCCATCTAGTGATACCTATATCGAGAAGGATGCCTCTATTAATGATGAAATCGATAAATTACGCCATAGTGCGACCATGAGCTTGTTCGAGCGCCGTGATGTCATCATCGTGGCCTCTGTGAGCTGTATTTACGGCTTGGGTGACCCTGAGGACTATTCGAAACTCGTATTGTCCTTACGATTGGGCCAAACGAAATCTCGCGATGAAATTTTGTCCAAGCTTGTAGATATTCAATATACTCGTAATGATATGAACTTTGTGCGTGGCACATTCCGCGTGCAAGGGGATACCATCGAGATTTTCCCAGCCGCCTATAGTGAAAGAGTGGTTCGCGTGGAACTCTTCGGTGATGAAATCGACCGCCTCGTGGAGGTGGATTCCCTCACTGGTGATGTCATTGCGGAACGTAAACACGTAGCGGTCTATCCAGCCTCTCACTATGTAACAACAAAAGAGAAAATGGATATTGCGGTACAACGTATCGAAGAAGAATTAGAAGATCAACTAGCAATGTTGAAATCCAAGGACCGTTTGCTCGAGGCACAACGATTGGAACAACGCACGCGGTATGACATAGAGATGATGCAGGAAATGGGATATTGCTCGGGCATCGAAAACTATTCCCGTCATATGTCTGAACGTAAGGCAGGGGATGCACCGTATACGTTAATTGATTACTTCCCTGATGATTTCCTCATCATGGTGGATGAATCCCATGTGACGATGCCACAGGTGCGCGCCATGTATAATGGCGACCGAGCTCGTAAGGAATCCCTTATTGAATATGGTTTCCGTTTGCCGTCAGCACTGGATAACCGACCATTAAAATTTGAGGAATTTGTAGAGCGTATTAATCAAATCGTATACGTATCTGCTACGCCAGGTCCCTATGAAATGGAAGTGGAAACGAATATTGCGGAGCAAATCATTCGTCCTACAGGCTTATTGGATCCAACCATCGAAATGCGTCCTATTAAGGGCCAAATGGATGACCTTTTGGGGGAAATTCATGAACGAGCTAAGAAAAATGAGCGCGTTCTAGTAACGACATTGACTAAAAAAATGGCTGAAGATCTAACGGAATTCCTCAAGGAAATGGGCGTTCGCGTTCGTTATCTCCATTCCGATATCGTGACCATCGAGCGGGCTGAAATCATTCGTGATTTGCGTGCCGGTGTCTTTGACGTATTGGTTGGCATTAACTTGCTTCGTGAAGGTCTCGACATGCCAGAGGTGTCCTTGGTGGCTATTCTAGATGCGGACAAGGAAGGGTTCTTGCGTTCTGATACGGCTATGATTCAAACCATTGGACGTGCCGCTCGTAATGAACACGGTCACGTTATTATGTATGCGGACCGCATCACGGGTTCCATGCAACGTGCTATGGATGAAACAGAACGGCGTCGCGAGGTTCAACAGGCCTATAATACAGAGCGTAATATTACACCTACCACAATTAAAAAGGACGTTAAGGATCTCATTGAATTAACTAAATTGGATGATGATGGTACGGATATGATTGATCAATTATCCGATGATACCATGGCTGATGCGTATGGTTCTGGTGAAAGCTCCGCCACACGCTCTAAATCTGGTGGACGTGGTCGCAAGACAGCTAGTAAATCGGGCGCCAGTGGCGCTAGTGCGTCTGGTTCCACTAATGGGCGTGGATCATCTAACGGTGGTACGCGAGGGGCAAAAGAAGTCTTGGTATATGACCAAGTCGCAGAATCTGCTTATGTGGCTGAATTAACGCCAGAAGAGTTATATAATAAAATTGAAAAAATGGATCGCGATATGAAGGCCGCAGCAAAACAATTAGACTTTGAACTGGCTGCAGAATTACGTGATACCTTAGGCGAATTACGCCAGCAATGGGCCGATATGCATAGTGCAAAGGACGGTAAACTGGTAAAACCAAAATCGACGACCCGAAAACGGACTACGCCGAAAAAATAAAATAAGTAACGTGACTAGAGCTACTGATAGATTGTGATACATCCTGTATACTAGTTACGTTACTTTTACTATAGTTATTACCATATACACATATATGAAAGGTATAACATGAAGGACCAATTAATTGTTAAAGGGGCGCGTCAGCATAACCTTAAGAATATAGATATCGCTCTACCAAGGGACAAATTTATTGTCCTCACTGGTTTGAGTGGTTCCGGTAAATCGTCACTCGCCTTTGATACGATTTACGCGGAAGGGCAACGAAGATATGTAGAATCTCTATCTGCCTATGCCCGCCAATTTTTGGGGCAAATGGATAAGCCTGATGTAGACTACATTGAGGGGCTTTCACCAGCCATATCCATCGACCAAAAAACAACGAGCCGTAACCCTCGTTCCACGGTGGGGACGGTAACAGAAATTTATGACTATTTGCGTTTGTTATTTGCACGTATCGGTCATGCCCATTGTCCAAATTGTGGTAAACCCATCACACAACAAACGATTCAACAAATGACGGATGATGTAATGAGTTTCCCAGAGGGGACAAAAATCCTCATTTTGGCACCTATGATTCAGGGCAAAAAAGGTGAACATAAATCCATATTTGAACAATTGCGTAAGGAGGGCTTTGCCCGTGCTCGCGTGGATGGTCAAGTGCGCACCTTGGATGAGGACATCTATTTAGAGAAAAATATAAAACATACCATCGACATTGTCGTTGACCGTCTCGTGGTGAAAGAAGGCATTGAAACGCGTCTCGCCGATTCCATGGAAACCGCCGGCAAATGGGCGGAGGGCCTTGTGGTCGTGCAAGAGGTGGACGGACCTGAACACCTGTACAGCCAACATTTTGCTTGCTCAGATTGTCATATTTCCATTCCTAAAATCGAACCGCGTATGTTTTCCTTCAATAGCCCCTTTGGTGCCTGTCCTGCCTGTGCAGGTATTGGTAGCACCATGGAGGTCGATGAGGAATTGGTGATTCCAGATGGTTCCATTTCCTTTGCCGACGGTGCGGTTCTTGCCTTGAGTTCCAATCCCAATGCGTGGTTTATGCGTCAATTAGAGGGCTTGTTGAAAGCCAATGGCTACTCGTTAGATAATTGCTACGATGAATTGCCTAAGGCGTTGCAACATAAAATCATGCATGGCACAACGGACAAAGTTGAATTTGACTACGAAAACATGCGTGGTGAAATCAAGACATTCTTCACAGAATACGAGGGCATTTTGCCAATGATAAAACGCCGTCACAGTGAAGCTAGCACGGATACGATGCGTGAAGAATTTGAAAAATTCATGTCCATTAAACCATGTACGACTTGTCATGGCGCTCGTTTGAAACCAGAAGTATTGGCTGTCTTGGTGGATGGTAAAAATATTGATGAAGTCACTGATTTTACCATTAAAGAAGCATTGGAATTCTTTACGGGTTTAGAATTGAGCGAACGTGAAAAAATCATCGGTGCTCAAATTTTGAAGGAAATCAATGCCCGTCTTGGCTTCTTGAACAATGTAGGCTTGGATTACTTAACCATGAGCCGTAGCGCTGGTACATTATCTGGTGGGGAGGCCCAACGTATTCGTTTGGCTACCCAAATAGGTTCTGGTCTTGTAGGCGTATTATATATTCTTGATGAACCATCCATCGGTTTACATCAACGAGATAATGATCGCCTCATCGAAACATTGAAAGGCCTTCGTGATTTAGGTAATACATTGCTCGTTGTGGAACATGATGAGGATACGATGCGCTCCTCTGATTATCTTGTGGACATTGGCCCTGGTGCTGGTGAACACGGTGGTCAAATCATCGCCCAAGGTCCTGTAGAAGATGTGATGAAGGTGGAGGAATCCATTACTGGACAATATCTGAGTGGGAAACGCTTTATTGCTCTCCCAGAAGAGCGCCGTAAACCTAGCAAGGCTTGCATCGAAATTCGTGGGGCCAAGGAAAATAACTTGCAAAACATCAATGTGAAATTCCCTATCGGTCTATTCAATGTCGTTACAGGCGTGAGTGGCTCTGGTAAATCTACATTGATTAATGAAATTCTCTATAAAGGTTTAGCGAATAAATTGTATCGTTCCTATCATCGCGTAGGGGAACATAAGGAAATCAAAGGCTTAGAGAATATTGATAAAATCATTAATATCGACCAAAGCCCAATCGGTCGTACACCGCGTTCCAATCCGGCCACCTATACAGGTGTATTCGATGCCATTCGTGAATTGTACAGTCAAACCCCAGAGGCCAAAATGCGTGGCTATAAACAAGGGCGCTTTAGCTTTAACGTAAAAGGTGGCCGTTGTGAGGCCTGCCGTGGTGATGGTATTATCAAAATCGAAATGCATTTCCTACCTGACGTATACGTGCCATGTGAGGTATGTAAAGGTGATCGCTATAATCGCGAAACCCTTGAGGTAAAATATAAAGGTAAATCCATTGCTGACGTACTCGATATGACCGTCGATGATGCTGTGGAATTCTTCGCCGCTATTCCTAAAATTTACCGTAAAATGGTGACACTCCAAGAGGTAGGCCTTGGCTATATTCGGTTAGGTCAACCAGCAACGACATTATCTGGTGGTGAGGCACAACGTGTTAAACTCGCAACAGAATTGGCACGTCGCAGTACAGGCAAAACACTATATATCTTGGATGAACCGACAACAGGCCTTCACGCTGAGGACATTCGTAAACTATTATCCGTATTACAACAACTTGTGGATGGTGGCGATACAGTTGTGGTTATCGAACATAATTTAGACGTTATCAAAACGGCGGATTACATCATCGACCTTGGCCCAGAGGGCGGTAACCGCGGTGGCACTATCGTAGCCACAGGTACACCTGAGGACATTTGCAAGGTGAAAGAAAGCTATACCGGCAAATTCCTAAAACCTGTGTTGGAACAAACCAAGAAATTTATGAAAGTTGCCGCTAAGAAATAAGAAAGGACGTACATGGTTTCTGAAGAATTATTAGAAAAGGTGAGCCATCTGCCAACGACACCCGGTGTGTATCTGTGGCATGATAAATACAATCGAATCATCTATGTAGGCAAAGCCATCAATTTGCGGAATCGTGTGCGTTCCTATGTTCGTCAGGATGCAAATCGGGCGCCGAAGGTAACGGCTATGATGCGCCGCGCCGTAGATGTGGAAATTATCCAAACGAAAACGGAGATGGAGGCACTCATCCTCGAAAACACCCTCATTAAGGAGCATCATCCAAAATACAATATCATGCTCCGCGATGATAAAACCTATCCGTACATCAAGGTGTCCGTGCAGGAGGATTTCCCTCGCGTGTACATGACGCGCCGCATGGAACGAGATGGGGCCAAATATTTTGGACCTTTCACAGACGTAACGGCGGTGCATCAAGTGCTGAAATTACTGTACCTCTATTATCCATTGCGCACATGCCGTTCCATGAAGGTGGACCGTCCGTGTCTACAGTATCACATGCATTATTGCGAGGCCCCTTGTGTGGGATTGGTGAAAGCTGAAAAATACCGCACCTACATCGATGAGGTAATGCAGTTATTTGAAGGCAAGCATACACCATTGCTAGATACAATTCAGAAAAAAATGGAAGATGCGGCAGAGCAGTTGGAATTTGAACAGGCTGCCAGATATCGTGATCAATTGACGAGCATCGGTAAAATCCAAGAAAAACAACGTATGGTAACCCAGAGAGGTGATCTGGATGTGCTTGGCATTGCCATGGAAGGTAATTTGGCATGCGTTCAATTGCTCTTCATCCGTGGTGGGCGTCTGCTAGGTCGTGAGAACTATTTCGTCAATACTGAAGGCGATGAAGCTGAAATAATTATGACGGAATTTATCAAACAATACTATGGTTCTACCACATTCATTCCGAAGGAATTATTGCTGCCTATGGAAAGTTCCGAGCAACAATTATTTACGGAATGGTTTACTGATATGAAAGGCCAAAATGTAGATATATCCGTGCCACAGCGTGGTTACAAGAAGGATATGATCAACATGGCCCATGAAAATGCTCAAACCTTCCTCAATGAACGCCGCCGTCAGTGGCAACATGAAATCGATAAAACTGGTGGTGCTGTGAAACGCTTGGCAGAGGTACTTGATTTACCTCGTTTGCCGGAACGTATGGAATGCTTTGATATTTCCCATACCCAAGGTGCGGAAACGGTGGCATCTATGGTTGTATTCGAAGGTGGTAAACCAGCAAAGAAGGAATATCGTCGCTTCAAGTTGAAAACCACCCAAGGCAAGCCAGATGACTTTAAATCCATGGCTGAAATCATGGAACGTCGTTATGGCAATGAAACAGATTGGCCTATGCCAGACCTCATCGTTATCGATGGTGGTAAAGGGCAGTTAAATGCTGCTTTGCCATTGATTCGCCAAGTAGGTGTTGTGGATGTACCAGTTATTTCCTTGGCAAAACGAATCGAAGAAGTATTCGTGGAAGGTAAATCAGATAGTATTATCCTGTCTCACCATACGCCAGAACTACAACTACTCCAACAAATTCGTGACGAAGCCCATCGCTTTGCTATTACCTATCATAGAAAACTCCGTGGTAAACGTAATCTTGAATCCATCCTTGATCATATCGAAGGCATTGGACCAAAACGCAGACAAGCACTGTGGAAAGAATTTGGTACGTTGGAGAAGATGAAAGAAGCGAGTGTGGAGGAATTAGAGCAGGTGGAATCTATGAACCGGAAATCCGCACAGACGCTTTATAATTTCTTCCGAATGAGCAAAGCCGAAAAACAAGAGGTGCTTAGACCGTAAATTGCTATAAGCTGTAACATAAAATTCCTCTTTCTCCTACATACCTAAATCACCACCAACTAATCTTGGACGATGTTCAAGTGTGTACCGTGCTTGGGATTTTATTCTATCGCCAAGGAGGCTTGTAAATCGCAACATAAGGAATAAGGTAATAATTTGTCAGAGTTGGGATAGGACTAAATTAATCTCAAAGTATAAAAGGATAGCCCCCTCTTTTTAACGCGCCTTAGAGCTTTGCTCTTTGAAGCGAGAAAATGAGGGGGCTATCCTTTTGATTGAATTTGATTAAACCAACTCTGACAAATTATGGTTATCTCTTATGTTGGATATACCAGGCCCGAGCCGTAAATAAAATCCCAGCCACGGACACACTGGAAAGGAGTCCAATCCAGACACCATACGGCCCATACTCCGGCATCCTACTTAATATATACGCCACAGGGAAGCATACGCCCCAATAGGAGAATAGTGAGATATAGGAGATGATGCGTACATCTTTGTAGGCTCGTAAAATACCTTGTAATGGTGTACCGAAGGCATCGATAACGGCAAAGAATACAGCATAGGATAGAAAGCTCATAATCAAATCGAATACTACTGGATCGGAGGTGAATAGGCCGGCAATGTTTTCCATATGTGTGAAGGAGTAGGAGCAGAGTAATGTAGCTACGATTAGTGCAAAAATACGTGCAATGTAGGCGTATTGGCGCGCTTCTTTTGGCTTGCCTGCACCTAGTTCATAGGCAACCGCGATAGTGGCAGCCATACTAATGCTCAATGGGAAACAGTAAAATATATTGGTGAAGCTCAAGGCAGATTGATGAGCAGCCACAACAGCGGTGCCGAATTGAACCATCAATAGACCGGCAATACTAAAAATACTTGTTTCAAAGAAGATGGAAAAACCAATAGGTAAACCGATTTGTAATTGTTCACGAATATAGGTCCAGGAGGGTAATTTCCAGTTGGAGAAAATATTATATTCTTTAAATGTAGGATGGAAAATGAGGACTAAACTGTAGAGAATAAAATTACTCCAACAAGTAATAGCTGTGGCATAACCTGCGCCGATGCCACCAAGCTCAGGAAGGCCAAAGTGGCCAAAGATCAAGGCATAGTTAAAGAATACATTAAGGACAAATCCAAAGACTACGATGGCCATGGAAAAATGAGTTAATCCATGAGAGTCGATAATATTCCGTAATGTGCAACCCCATAAAATAGGGAAGAGGCCGATAGAGAAAGCTTTCAAATAGAAGACGCAAATTTCATAAGCTGCTGGTTCCATATTAAGATATAGTAAAAATGGCTTCATTCCAAAGTATCCCAGTAACCATAGTAATAGAGCTAGACCAGTGGCAATATAGAGACCCTCTTTAGTGATGTTGCCGATATGTTTGATTTTTCGCCCCCCTAATAGTTGGGATACGATTGGTGTGATGCCTAGTAATATGCCCATCATAAAGGTGTAGAGGGCAATCCAGATATTATATCCGATGGATACGCCGGCTAGATCGACGGTGCCGTATTGCCCGGTGAGAAAGATGGCAATGAATGAGCCACCTAGCAGCGCAAATTGTGTCACTGCCATCGGTGTAAAGAGGCGGATAAACATGATTATTTTATCTATAATCGTATTAGTTGGATTCATGAAATCTCCTTAATCCAAAATAAAAAGCAAACTATGTGTAGGCACACAGATTGCTATGATTGTACTTTCAGCATTACGCTTTTAATTGATATATATAGTATAGCAGAGTAGATGGAAATAAGGTAGCATTGAGAAAACTATAGAATTTATTGTGCTGAAGGTATTAAATAATAATGATGTAGTATGCATTATTTATTGATATGTAAATTTTGATAAAACCATTGATTTAATATCTATTTTTTTAGTATAATTAATATATTCGATATAGTCATGAGGATACACTGAAACCATGTTCAATGGATTATGAGCAGGATAACAGTGTAATACATCTGCGTGAAATTGCTACAGATGTGATTAATTAGGAGGAAAATCATTGGATTATTTTAGTGCAGCCGGTATATTAGCTATTGTTCAAATCATTTTGATCGATATTTTGTTAGCCGGAGATAATGCTATTGTTATTGGTATGGCGGCTCGTAATTTGCCAGCACATTTACAAAAGAAAGCTATTTTCTGGGGTACATTTGGTGCTATCGCGTTGCGTTTAATTATGGCATTCCTATTCGTAGAGGCCATCAACAATATTCCAGCATTACGTTTAGTGGGCGGTCTTTTGTTATTATGGATTGGCTACAAACTTGTAGCTGGTGATGATTCTGAGCATAATGTAGAGGCTAAGGATAATCTTCGTGCAGCTATTACAACAATCGTTATTGCCGATGGTATTATGGGCATAGATAATGTATTGGGCGTAGTGGGTGTCGCAGGTGGCGACATGATGCTTGTAGCTGGAGGTATGCTTATCACTGTACCTATCATCGTATACGGTAGTACATTGTTCGTGAAAATCATTGAACGCTTCCCAATTATCCTATACGTAGGTGGCGGTATTCTTGCGTGGGTTGGCGCGGCTATGAGTCTTGAGGATAACTTGATTAAACATACAGTGGAACCATATGCATTGGCGATTAAAATTGCCGCAGTGGTGCTTGTGTTAGGTATTAGTCTCTTGGTGAAAGCTAAGCTTGTGTTAGGTATTAGTCTCTTGGTGAAAGCTAAAAAGAATAAGCAAATAGCTGAATAATAATTGGAAATATTCAAGTAAGTATGTGAATAACAATTCCAATATGTTCATGAATTACCTGAATAATAAATACAATATGATTCAGGATAATTAATACGATTCAACATAATTAATAGGATCCCTCTTAGTGAAAGCTAGCTTTCACCAGGAGGGATTTTTCTATACTACCTATAGTCGATAGCACTATAATTATGCTATACTACAAGGTAGATTATTAAGAAAATAAATAATAGAAACCTAAGTTGGATTGAGTATGAGGGGTTGGAAATGTGGAATTTTTAGAGTTAAGTACATGGATAATTATTGGCAAGATTATTATGATAGATATTTTGCTAGCTGGCGATAATGCTGTCGTTATTGGTATGGCCGCAGGAAAATTGAGCCCGGACCTCCAAAAGAAAGCGATTTTATGGGGGACATTTGGTGCCATCGCGTTGCGCTTGTTATTTGCAACGGTATTAGTAGAGGCGTTACATTTGATTCCAGCCATTCATTTGGGCGGTGGTCTCGTATTGTTGTGGATTGCCATTCAATTATTGAAAGGTGATGACGAGGAACACAATATCGAAGCTAAGGATTCCTTACGTGGCGCCGTATTTACGATCATTATGGCCGATGCCATGATGAGTATCGATAATGTACTCGGTGTAGTAGGTGCATCCAATGGTCACTTGGAATTTGTTAGCGTCGGTATGTTAATTACGGTGCCACTCATCATTTACGGATCTTCCATATTTGCTAAATTAATTGGTAAATACCCAATCATCTTGTTATTTGGCGGTGGTTTGCTTGGTTGGGTTGCCGGTGAAATGATGGTAGAGGACCCAATTTTAATGCCATACGTACAAGGTGAGGAATTGTTCTTTAAAATTGGTACCGTATTCTTCGTTCTTATCGTAACAGCGATGATCAAGGCATACCGTAAATTGAAAGCAAGAAAATAGTAACATTAATCATAAGTAGGATACAATGGGAAAACAACAACGAAAACAAGAAAAAACATCCAAGAAATGGGCGAATCTGCCTGTTTCTATGGATGAAATTGTTTCAGTCAATATTCATGGTATCGGTTCTAGTGGCGAAGGAGTGGGCAAAGTACAGGATTTTACTGTCTTTGTCCCTTTTGCGTTACCAGGGGAAACCGTAACCGTAAAAATTACAACACTGAAAAAAACATATGCGGTGGGTCAACTAGTATCAGTGGATATGCCGGCAGATAATCGTATCGAGCCGAAATGTGAGCTCTACGGCACCTGTGGGGGCTGCCAGCTACAACATATTACATATGAAGGACAACTGGCCCTTAAAACGCAAAAAGTGCGTGATGTCATTGAACGTATCGGTCACCTCAATCCCGATTTGGTAAAACCAACGAAGGGGCCTGAAAATCCTTGGGCGTACCGCAATAAAATGCAAATGCCTGTAGGTGGTACAAAACAACACATCAAAATGGGCTTCTATGCCATGGGTTCTCATGATATCGTGCAGGGCACCAATTGCCTTATCCAACGAGATGAAAATAACCAAATCGCTCAGGTCTGCTACGATACAGTCGTTCATTTAAGTATCGAGCCATATAACGAACTCACCGGCGAGGGTATATTGCGCCATGTTATTGGCCGTATTGGTGAAAGTGGATGGATGGTAATCCTAGTTACCACAAGTGAAAGTCTACCAAATGCAGACAAATGGGTAGCAGCCATTCGCGAACAATTACCACAAGTAACATCCATCGTACAAAATATTAATCCCAAGAAAACAAATGTCATCTTGGGACCAAAAAATATTTTACTATATGGTGATGAGTACATTCGAGATAGCATCAAGGACATCTCCTTTAATCTATCTCCACATTCCTTCTTTCAGGTTAATCCTGAACAAACAACAGTACTGTACGATCAAGCATTAACCTATGCGGACCTACAAGGCGATGAAACCGTTATCGATGCGTATTGTGGCACAGGAACTATATCCTTGTTCCTAGCCCATAAAGCAAAACACGTCATCGGTATCGAAATAGTAGAACCAGCTATTCTAGATGCACGGGAAAATGCGAAACGCAATGGCTTTACCAATACCGAATTTATCGTAGCCGACGCCGCCGTAGAAATGCCAAAACTCTACAAAAACGGTGTGCGTCCCGATGTTATCGTTTTCGATCCCATCCGCGCCGGCTGTAAGGAAGAAGTCCTAACCTCTGCCGTTGCTATGGAACCAAAGAAAATCGTTTACGTATCCTGCAACCCAGCCACCATGGCCCGGGACATCGCCATCTTAGTAGATAACGGATATGAACTACAAGAAGTCCAACCCGTGGACATGTTCCCCATGACCAGCCATGTGGAGTGCGTAGCGTTGATGTCAAGGGTTCAGAAGTAATGTGTGAAAAGGACTTGAAATAAGGGGATTTCCGAGGGTTGAAGGTTAAACTTCAGCTCTCGAATTTTTGGTTGTAATCGAGGAACCATTATTATCGGTCAGGGCTCGAAGCTTGGCTGGACCAGCAATGTTATCATTGGTCTGTTTATAGCATTTGCGATTGCCGCCATTGCCTTTTTTAAGATTGAGTCGAGCAAGGCCAACGCATTCGTTGATTTCAAATTATTCAGCAACAGCACCTATACCGGCGCAACGCTGTCAAACTTTTTGCTGAATGGAGCCGCAGGAACGATTTTAGTCACACTTACTCTTGTGCAGAAGGGTGCCGGCTTATCCTTCTTCGAGGCCGGTTTGCTTACCTTGGGCTACCTGACTGCCATCCTTGCTACGATAAGGGTCGGGGAAAAGCTCCTGCAAAAATGGGGGCCGCGCAAGCCAATGCTGTTGGGCTGCAGTATTACGGCTGTGGGCATCCTGCTTAACTGCCTCAGCTTTCTTTATGCCTGGCAGTATATGATAGCCTCAGTCATAGGTTTCACACTGTTTGGCATAGGATTAGGGTTTTACGCAACTCCTTCAACTGACGCGGCCTTGTCGAACGTCCCACAGGACCAGGTGGGTGCTGCGGCCGGGATTTACAAGATGGCCTCCAGCTTGGGTGCGGCTTTTGGAGTTGCAATCTCAGCCGCGATTTTCACGGGGTTAAGCAGTGAGAAGGTTGTTTACTGGCATGAACTTTTCATAGGCCGTACCGATAATGTGGAAGTGAGGTTTGCCGCTGCTGTGGCCTTGCTTTTCAATCTCTTGATGACCCTTGTCGCGATAGCGGCAATCACAAAGACCGTTCCCAAAAAAGCTTAGGATTGAAGCTGGAGGCCTCGGGAAAACGATTTTGCCTGATCATTTTAAAAAGGCCCATCGGTATCGTGCTTCAGAACGATACCGATGGGCTTTTTTATTAAGAAAACGGCTTTCCCTGTTCGTAGCGCGTTCTTGCAATGGGAGATCCGATAGCTACATTTAGGAAGTATTAAGAAAGAAACCCGAATTGCAATAATAAGTTGAACACCCGGCGAACCTTTATGCAGTAAGTGCTGCAAGCATTTCTTCCCTAAAGCACTCCTCGGGTGTCTTATAGCCGAGTATTTTTCTTGGCAGGGTGTTGGCCCAGCACTCTACTCTGGAAATGTGTTCCACTGGGTAATCCTGGATTTTCTTCCCTTTGGGAAGAAATCGACGGAATAAGCCGTTGTGATTCTCATTCGTACCTTTGTCGCTGGAGCAGTACGGATGCGCATAATAGATCCGTGTGTGACTTAGTTTCTCTAGCTCCGACAGGCTAGAAAACTCACTGCCATTGTCTGTCGTAATGCTGAGGAACACTCGGCTGAAACAGCCGCGGAACATTCCATCCTTTATGTTTTTTAAATGGATTTTTAAGACCTTTGTGGCTGTGTTGATTCTCACAAATACTTTTAATATCATCATGGGGATTTTTGATATGTCACAGCATGTTGTATCAAATGCCGCAGGTGTAATCATCACAGATACCAATATCGACATAACCACAGTAATAGCCAACATGGAGGAAAGTCTTAAAGAAATGGAACTCGGCCCTCTTTTAGGCTTGTGGTTACAAAGCACTCTAATAGGTTTCACCATGACCGCACTATCTATTTGCATTTTTGTCATCATCTACGGAAGAATGATAGAGATCTATTTAATGACCTCAATGGCTGCAATCCCCCTTGCAACAATGGTAAATCGTGAATGGGGCAGCATGGGTCAGAACTATTTAAGAGCCATGCTCGCCCTTGGCTTTCAGGCGTTCCTAATCATGGTGTGCGTAGGTATTTATGCCGTACTTGTACAGTCCATTTCCACCGATGGCGATATTATCAAGGCAGTGTGGACTTGTGTTGGCTACACAGTACTACTCTGCTTTACCCTATTTAAGACAAGTTCAATGGCAAAAAGCCTGTTTAATGCCCACTAAGGGACGAAAGGAGCTTTTATGGCTTATGTATCCGTACCAAAAGATTTAAGCACCGTTAAAACAAAGGTTGTCTTAAATCTAACCAAACGACAGCTTATCTGCTTTTCTGCCGCACTTGCAGTGGGATTGCCCATATTTTTCCTCACAAAGGACAGTGTTGGCACAAGTGCATCATCTCTATTGATGATTTTTTCCATGCTACCTCTATTCATGTTTGCCATTTACGAAAAACATGGGCAGCCACTGGAGGTTATCCTAAGACACTATATTGAGGTGCGTTTCTTAAACCCCAAGCAGCGCCCCTATAAAACCGACAATTTCTATGCTGTTCTAATGAGGCAAGACAAATTGGACAAGGAGGTACAACACATTGTTGAACAAAGAAAAACAATCTCGCCTAAAGCTAACAAAGGCAGAACGGCAGAAAATTAACGCTGCCATTTTGATGGCAAGAAACAGAAACAAGAAGGAGAAAACCGCACAAGACTCTATCCCATTTCAAAAAATGTACCCCGATGGCATCTGCCGTGTGACGGATAAGCTTTACACCAAGACCATTCGTTTTCAGGACATCAACTATCAGCTTGCCCAAAATGAGGACAAGACCGCTATTTTTGAGAGCTGGTGTGATTTCCTCAATTACTTTGACAGTTCCATTCACTTTCAGCTCTCTTTCCTCAATATGACTGCCAATGCCAATGACTATGAAAGCAGCGTTACCATCAATCCACAACAGGACGATTTTGACAGTATCCGTAGTGAATACTCAGAAATGCTGCAAAGTCAGCTTTCTAAGGGGAATAATGGCTTGATGAAAACCAAGTATTTAACCTTTGGCATAGAAGCTGATAGCGTTAAAATCGCAAAACCAAGACTGGAGCGAATTGAAAATGACCTGTGGAACGCCTTTAAGAGGCTTGGTGCATCTGTAGACTCCCTCGATGGAAAAGAAAGACTGAGGCTCTGTCACAATATCCTGAGAATGGACGGTAATGAAACCTTTCATTTTGACTGGAAATGGCTTGTGCCTTCCGGACTATCAGTAAAGGACTTTATCGCACCTTCCTCTTTTGAGTTTCGTGAGGGCAGAATATTTAAAACAGGTGCTAAATTTGGGGCGGTATCCTTTTTACAGATACTTGCCCCCGAACTGAATGACCGCATTTTAGCAGACTTTCTCGATTTAGAAAGCAATCTCCTTGTAACCATGCACATTCAATCAGTAGACCAAACTAAAGCAATCAAAACCATTAAACGCAAGATTACTGATTTGGATAAGATGAAGATTGAGGAACAGAAAAAAGCTGTCCGCAGTGGCTATGATATGGATATTATCCCCTCCGACCTCGCCACTTATGGTGGTGAGGCGAAAAAACTCCTTGCGGATTTGCAGAGCCGAAATGAAAGAATGTTCCTTGTGACCTTCCTTTTGATGAACACGGCTGATACCAAACAGCAACTTGAAAACATTGTGTTTCAAGCATCAGGCATCGCCCAAAAGCATAATTGTACATTGGTAAGGCTTGATTACCAGCAAGAGCAAGGATTTATGTCCTCTCTCCCACTTGGCTTAAATCAGACTGTTATTCAGCGGAGCTTAACCACATCTTCAACAGCGATTTTCGTTCCCTTTACTACGCAAGAGCTATTCCAGTCAGGCGGCGAGGCTCTTTACTATGGACTGAACTCTCTTTCCAATAACCTCATCATGGTAGACCGCAAAAAGCTCAAAAATCCCAACGGCTTGATTTTGGGAACACCGGGCAGCGGAAAGAGTTTTTCTGCCAAACGTGAGATTACCAACATCTTTCTCATTACTACAGATGACATCATTATCTGCGATCCAGAGGCAGAATATTTCCCTCTCGTTAATCGTCTTAACGGTCAGGTGGTGAAAATTTCACCAACGAGCACCGACTTTGTAAACCCGATGGATATCAACTTAAATTACAGTGAGGATGAAAGTCCATTATCCTTGAAATCCGACTTTATTCTCTCCCTTTGCGAGTTGATTGTTGGAGGGAAAGAAGGCCTGATGCCTGTTGAAAAAAGTATCATAGACCGCTGTGTTCGTCTCATTTATGCTGATTACCTTTCTGACCCTGTGCCTGAAAAAATGCCAATTTTAGAGGACTTGTATAATGCCCTTAAACAACAGGATGAAAACGAGGCACAGCATGTCAGGGCAGCTCTTGAAATCTATGTTACAGGCTCACTCAATGTATTCAACCACCGCACCAATGTGGACATTACAAACCGACTTGTCTGCTTTGATATTAAAGAGCTTGGCAAGCAGCTTAAAAAGCTAGGTATGCTCGTAGTACAAGATCAAGTTTGGAACAGGGTAACGGTAAATCGTGCAGAAAAACGCTCCACACGCTACTATATAGATGAGTTTCACTTACTCTTAAAAGAGGAACAGACTGCCGCCTATTCTGTGGAGATCTGGAAACGCTTTCGTAAATGGGGCGGCATCCCAACAGGAATAACACAGAACGTGAAAGACCTTCTTTCCTCTCGTGAAGTGGAGAATATCTTTGAAAACTCCGACTTTGTATATATGCTCAATCAGGCATCAGGTGATAGACAAATCCTTGCAAAGCAGCTGAATATTTCGCCACATCAACTTTCCTATGTAACCCATTCGGGTGAGGGCGAGGGGCTTCTCTTTTATGGCAACGTTATTCTACCTTTTGCAGATAAATTTCCGAAGGATACTGAACTGTACCGAATTATGACTACCAAGCCAACTGAAACAGAAAAAGCATAGGTAAAAGGCAACAAGGGGACAATCTATCCCCCTGTTGTTTTTCAAAAGCTTTTTTCCCATTTTACAATGTGGGAAAAAATGATATAATGAGCGGAAGGCGGTGAGAAAATTGGCAACACTAATTGCAGCAGAATATAAACAATTTGAAGATATAAAGCACACTGATAAAAACGGCATTGAGTTTTGGTATGCCCGTGAGCTTGCCAGTGTCCTTGATTACACCCAATGGCGTAATTTCACAAAGGTAATTGATAAATCGATGTTGTCCTGCCAGAACAGTGGTTTTGAGTGTGCAGACCATTTTGTTGAGATCAGCAAAATGGTAGCGATGCCAAACAGGGCAAGCAAAAAAATCAACGATTTGGAATTGTCACGCTATGCCTGCTATTTGATTGTACAGAACGGCGATCCACGCAAAGAGCCTATCGCTCTCGGTCAAACCTATTTTGCTATACAGACCCGAAGACAGGAAATAGCGGATCGTTTTAATGAGCTTGACGAGGACAATAAACGCCTTGTTATACGTGGTGAGGTCACAAGTTGGAACGCTATGCTAGTGGATGCGGCACATAAAGCGGGCATCACAGATCAATTGGAATATGCTCAGTTTCAAAATGCAGGCTATATGGGATTGTATGGCGGCTTGACTGCCGCAGATATTCACAGACGAAAAAAACTCAAAACAAGTGAAAAAATCCTCGACCATATGGGCAGTGAAGAACTCGGTGCAAACCTATTCCGCATTACGCAGACCGAAGCAAAGCTCCGCCGTGAACAACCGAAAGGACTAGAAACGGCAAGTGGCATCCATTACCAAGTCGGACAGACTGTCCGTGAAGCTATAGCAAAAAACGAGGGTACAATGCCAGAGGATTTACCTACTCCCGAAAAGAGCATTGCCGAAATTGGCAAAGAGCAACTTAAAAAACTGAAAGAAAAAAAAGAACCGCCTATGCTTGATGAATAGGCAGTTTGAACGTCTTGCTGAGGTCAGCAAAACGTTAGCATATCGTGCGTTTAAGCCGCTTGTAGCGATACAGGCGGCTTTTTGCGTGGAAGGAGGATCATTAGTTGAGCCAAAAGAGACAAAAGCCTTTCCGTCCTGTTGGGAAGGTATCTCGCCTTGCCTTTACGGAAGAAGAACGTGCTGTCCCCACCCTAGAAAAGTCACTTAAAAAAGCAGAAAAAGCAGCTGACAAACTAGAAAAATCACAGGAGAGAATCCCTAAAAAGAAAGTCATTGTCCCAGAACGTGTTGTAAATACCAGCACAGGTAAAAGTAAGGTGCATTTGAACTTTGAAGAAATCGACAAACCAAAGCCTCCCACCAAGCTTACACATGGCATCAAGTCCATTCCTCAAAAGAAGCTACTCTCTCAGGTTCATAAAGAAATTAGAAAAGATGAACATGATAACGTGGGCTTAGAAGCAGCACATAAAACCGAGGAAAGTGCCGAATTTGTGGCAAGTAGTATGCAAAGAGCCTATCGCAGCCACAAGCTTAAGCCTTACCTACAGCTTGCAAAAGCAGAAAAAAATACGGTAAATGCAGAGATCAACTACCTATACAACAAGAATATAAAAAACAACCCACAGCTCTCCTCCAATCCGCTTTCAAGATGGCAACAAAAGCGAATGATTAAAAAGGAATACCTCGCTGCAAGGTACGGCAAAGGAGCAAAGACCTCACACCAGACTGCTGCCAATACCAAAAAAGCTGTTACTACAGTGGCAGATACAACCGATAAACTGATGCAGTTTATTGTCAGTCACCGAAAAGGTTTTTTTATGTTCCTTGCTATTGCCACTGTTATCATCGTTCTAATGAGTACAATTTCTTCTTGCTCTCTCATGCTTGAGGGTGGCTTGAATAGCATTATCGGAACTTCCTACACCTCAGAGGATGCAGATATTATCGCCACCGATAACAACTACACTGCCTTTGAAAATACCTTGCAACAACGAATTGACAACATTGAAAGTGAGTATCCCGATTATGATGAGTACCGCTATGACCTTGATACCATCGGGCATAACCCCCATGAGCTTGCAGCTTACTTAACTTCACTGTTCCAGACCTACAAGCCAAGCGAGGTGCAGGTCGAGTTGCAGCGTGTCTTTGATTTGCAGTATAAGCTGACCTTAACCCCAGTGGTGGAGGTACGCTACCGAACCGAAACAAGGACGGATACATGGACTGATGATGATGGAAATACCCACAGAGATACGTATACCGTGGAAGTCCCTTATAATTACTACATTTTAAATGTAAAACTTGATAATTTCTCAGTCACTTCCATCGCAAACAAGCTACTAAATATTGAACAGCTTGAAATGTATAGTATCTACCTCGAAACAAGGGGCAATAAGCCATTTATCTTTGGTGGTGGTACAAACAACTCTGCTCCTTCTACCGATTTAAGCGGTGTAAAATTTGAAAATGGAACACGAGAAGGCAATCAAAATATTGTGAACATCGCAAAAGATCAAGTTGGAAATGAAGGTGGTCAACCTTACTGGTCATGGTATGGCTTTAACAGCCGTGTAGAATGGTGCGCCTGCTTTGTATCGTGGTGCTTAAATCAAGCAGGATACAGTGAACCAAAGTTTGCCGCCTGCCAATCTCAGGGTATTCCTTGGTTTCGTAATAATGGGCAGTGGGCAAACGGTAATTACAAGGATTTAGCTCCCGGCGATGTGATTTTCTTTGATTGGGAAGGCGACGGCAGTGCAGACCATGTAGGTATCGTCATTGGTACCGACGGCCAGCGAGTTTATACAGTAGAAGGCAACAGCGGCGATTCCTGCCGCATAAGAGATTATGATATAAACAGCAATGTCATTATGGGATATGGACTAATGAATTGAAAGGAGACGCTATGAATACTAAGCTAAGCAAACTTCAAATGGAGATAGACAAGATCAAGCTAAAAATTACTGAGCATCAATCTAAGCTTCGTGAGCTGGAACAACAAAAAACCGAAATTGAGAATACGGAAATTGTAGAGCTTGTGCGTAGTCTGAAGATGAATACCAGCGAGCTTTCCAGCTTCCTAAAGGCGTATCGTGAAAAAAGCGATGCGCCTATTTTATAGCCAACTACACAGGAGGATAATGAACATGAAAAAAATTAAAACATGGCTTTTTACCATGCTTGCAGTAATGATGTGTCTTTGCGTATTCCCCACCACTGCTTTTGCAAACGGTGGTGAGAATAGCGAGGCTACATCTCCCGTAGTAACTGATAAACCTACTCCCGTAACTGTTCCTTTAACTCCTGACGGAAACCTGACCCTTGTGGATGATATTAAGGGCGAAGAGTCCAAGGATAAACAGTTTGTAACGCTACAATCCAAAAATGGCAACTACTTTTACTTAGTCATTGACCGTTCAGGCGATAAGGAAAATGTATATTTCCTAAACCTAGTAGACGAAGCCGACTTAATGGCACTCATTGAAGACAAAGACAAAAAGTCAGAGGCGCCCAAGATATGCAATTGTAGTGAGAAATGCGAGGCAGGCCATGTTAAAAACGATTGCACTGTCTGTATGAGTGACCTAAATCAATGTGCCGGCAAGGTAACAGCTCCTATTGAGACAACACCTGAGAAAAAGAGCAACACAGGCAATCTACTCCTAATTTTGATCTTTGCAGGCGGTTTGGGTGTTGGCGTATTTTACTTTTTCAAGGCACTTAAGAACAAACCAAAAACCAAGGGTAATACTGACCCGCTTGATTATGACTATGATGAGGACGAGGACGAGAACAATCCCGTCGAGGAAGAATACGAAACTGAAGACAATACGGAAAGTGAGGATGATGCAAAGTGAGCCTATTTATTAACAACGACAATAAGAAAATTGCGAAACAAAATCCATGTTATGGGCAGGGACAAAAATCACCTGCCACTACTGCCACTACGACTGTAAAGCATCCAAAAAAAGAGGATAAGTCACAGCACTACCGTGGCATTATATTCCTTCAAAAGGAAAGGAAAACAGGCGAATGAATTTAGTTATAGCAGAAAAGCCATCAGTAGCACAAAGCATTGCTGCTGTTGTCGGTGCAAATAAAAGACAAGACGGATATATTGAGGGCGGCGGCTTTATCGTATCGTGGTGCATAGGGCATTTGGTTGAGCTTGCCACCGCCGATACCTATGAGTCACGTTACGCAAAGTGGGAATATTCCGATTTACCTATCCTTCCACAAAACTGGCAATACAGCATTTCTAAGGGCAAGGAAAAACAGATG
Source organism: Veillonella absiana (assembly GCF_032970865.1). NCBI lineage: Bacteria > Bacillati > Bacillota > Negativicutes > Veillonellales > Veillonellaceae > Veillonella > Veillonella absiana. The sequence continues at coordinate 126,540 of NZ_JAWJZB010000005.1, forward strand.
AAAGTATTACAAGAGCTGGCAAATCGAAAGGATGTGACCGTTATCACATCCGCTACCGATGCAGGGCGTGAAGGAGAGCTGATTTTCCGCTTGGTGTACGAAAAAATTAGCTGTAAAAAACCTGTGAAACGCTTGTGGATTTCATCTATGGAGGAAAGTGCCATTGCAGAAGGCTTCCAAAACCTCCGTGACAACAAGTATTACGATAATCTCTATCACTCTGCACTGTGCAGGGCGAAAGCAGATTGGATTGTGGGAATCAACGCCACAAGACTGTTTTCAGTTCTCTATGGGCAAACCTTGAACGTGGGCAGAGTCATGTCACCAATCCTTGCCATGATTGTGGAGCGTGAAACAGCTATCTCAGTATTTAAGTCGGAGCCGTTTTACACGGTACAACTTGATTGTGGCGGTTTCACGCTCTCCAGTGAAAAGCTCCAAGACATGCAGGCGGCAAAAACCTTGTGCCAAACATGTGATGGTCAGAGCATTACCCTTTATAGTGTGGAAAGCAAAGAAAAATCCGAAAATCCACCCAAGCTCTATGACCTTACCACCCTGCAAAGAGAATCAAATAGGCAGCTCGGCTTTACCGCTGAACAGACCCTTTCTTACACTCAAAGCCTCTATGAGAAAAAGCTCGTAACCTACCCCCGTACTGATAGCCGATACCTGACTTCGGATATGTCAGCAAACACCCCTGCTGTGGTAAAAGCCGCCGCAGGCTTTTTTATGCCCCAAGGCACAGAGCTTTCTATTTCTATGGAGCAAGTGACCGATAACAGCAAGGTATCCGACCACCATGCCATTATCCCCACGATGAACGTACAAGGCTGTGACATTGCTTCCTTACCCTTTGGGGAACGTGAAGTTTTACAGCTTATTGTCCTGCGTTTGGTGTGTGCTGTGGGCGAGAGCTGCCGTTATGGAGAAACTGTTGTAAAGGCGAATGTAGGCGGTGCAGAGTTTACTGCCAAGGGCAAAACAATCCTTGCAGATGGCTTTCGTGGCATTGAAAAGCTCTACCTCACCAATAAAAAAGAAGCGCCGCAGGAAGATAAAGAAAAGGCACTTCCGAAAATCCACCAGGGCGATAGTTTTACCTCAAAAGCGACTGTAAAGGAGGGCAAGACCACTCCACCCAAACATTATACGGAAGATACCATTCTTGCAGCAATGGAAAATGCCAACAACGCACTGGAGGACAACGACCGTAAGGGTATTGGCACTCCTGCCACTCGTGCAGGGATTTTGGAAAAGCTCATTAAAACTGAATTATTGGAGCGTAAAGGCGATAAAAAGGCGAAGTACCTTTTGCCTACTATAAAGGGAATTTCTCTGATTACTGTATTGCCAGAAACAATCCAATCTTCACAGCTTACTGCCGAATGGGAGGAAAAGCTAAAGCTGATCGAGCGTGGAGATCTCTCTCCCGTCAGCTTTTTGCAGGATATTTCTGAAATGACCGTGAGTCTTGTCAAAACCTATGAGGTAATCAAGGGGGCTAATGTCCTATTCCCGTCCGCTCAGGAAACTTTAGGCAAATGTCCTCGCTGTGGCAATGATGTAGTTGAAAATAAGAAAGGCTTTTGTTGCCTGGACAAGACCTGCGGCTTTGCCCTTTGGAAAGATAACAAGTTTTTTACTGCAAAGAAAAAAAGCCTTACCAAAGCCGTTGCAACAGAGCTATTGAAAAACGGCAAAGTAAAGCTCACAGGCTGTTATTCAGAAAAGACCGGTAAGAGCTATGATGCGGTTGTTTCGCTTGATGATACAGGCGGTAAATATGTGAATTTCACGATGGAGTTTGAGGTGAGGAAGAAATAGGGACTAAAGCGCTATGTTAATTCCCCCTCATTTTGAAAAACCGAAAGGAGTAAACCATTATGGCAGATAACAACACAACCAAAGAACGGTTAAAAGAAATAACTGATAGCATAGAAACAGGCATTATGGAGCTATTTGAAAGCGATAAATATATACAGTATCTTCGTACCATGTCACGATTTCATAACTATTCCCTTAACAACACCCTTCTCATTGCTATGCAAAAACCTGATGCCACCCTTGTGGCAGGCTTCAATAAATGGCGTGACCAATTTTCCCGCTATGTAAAAAAAGGCGAACGTGGCATAAAAATCATTGCTCCTACCCCATATAAGATAAAAAAGGAGCAGGAAAAGGTTGATCCTGTAACTCATGCCCCTATGCTTGATGAGCACGGCAAAGTACAGACCGAAGAAGTTGAAATCAAGATACCGATGTTTAAGGTGGTTTCCGTATTTGATCTCTCCCAAACTGAGGGCGAGCCATTGCCTGCCCTCGCTGCTGACCTGACAGGTGATGTCAATCAGTATAAAACATTCATGGAAGCTTTGAAACGCTCTTCCCCTGTTCCCATTGCCTTTGAACACATGGAAGCAGGAAAAGATGGATATTTCAGTAGCCGTGAACAGCGAATAGCTCTACGTGAGAGCATGAGTGAGGTACAGACCGTAGCAGCGGCTATACATGAAATCGCCCATTCAAAGCTTCATAATTATGAAAAAGAAAAACAAGCAGTCAAAGATGATGAAGCCGCACCACCTCCCATGCCTAAAGACCGTCGCACCGAAGAAGTAGAGGCAGAGAGTATCGCCTTTGCTGTATGCACCTACTACGGTATCAAAACCGATGAAAATAGTTTTGGCTATATCGCCTCGTGGAGTAAAGGCAAAGAGCTTTCTGAGCTGCGTTCTTCCCTTGAACTTATTAACAAAACTTCCTCCGCCCTCATTGGAGATATTGACCGTCATTTTGCCGAACTCGCCAAGGAGCAAGACTTGGAGCAAGCTCCCGAACACTTAGCCTATCAGGTAGGCGAGCTATATTTCTCCATTCAGGAAACCGAGGGCGGTTATGATTTTTCCATTTATGATAAAGACTATAATCTCCTTGACGGTGGTGTTTACGATAACCCCGACATAACCATCCATGAGGCAATCAAACAGATTGTTGAAGATGACCCCATCAGTGGTATATCGGCTCTTACAGACCGAGAAAATGCAACCTCCATTGACTATGACGAGCTGACCGCCAAAGCGGATCAGGTTTGGCAAGAAAGCATGAGGGCAACGGAAAAACCGACTGTTTCTCAAAACAGCACCAATATTGAGGTGAAGGGGCATACCGGCACTTGGTATGTTATTGATACTACCGAAATAACCGGAACGGAATACTTTCTCCTTGAGCATGAGGAACACGGCGATGAGGCGGCAAAAGTAATTATAAATGCTAAGGGCGAGCTTGTTTTAGATGATGTTTGGAATGGATTTACCGATTTGGAGGAATATTTTGATAGCCTTGAAGTTGTGGTTGATACTGCAAAAGACCCATTACCGGAACCGCCTGCCGAGGAACACAGCTATCCTATGCCCGACTCCTGTGTAAGTATTGCAAACCGCAATTCTTACGGCTACTTAGATGATGAAATGCTCCCCCTCTCCCAAGAACGAGCTGCCGAGCTGTTCGAACAGGACTTAACCGTGTATCTGCTTTATGAGGACAATACTGAGGCAATGGCTTTTGAGCGTGAGGACATTGACAATCACAGCGGATTATTTGGAATAGAAAAAGCCGACTGGTCTGCCCTGCAAGACTATGAGGAAATGAAAGGCGATGGCAAACTCTCTCCCGAAATACGAGAACAGCTCTTTATGAAAAGTACCGATGATGCCTTTGCCATTTATCAGCTAAAAGGTGGCGATGAATTAAGGGATTACCGTTTTGAAGGACTGGAGCGTTTACAAAATGCCGGACTTGAAGTAGAGCATGAGAATTATGACTTTATCTATACCGCATCTCTTACTGATTTTAATGGCAATGTAAACAGCATCTTGAACCAGATTTATGAACAGTTCAATATTAATCACCCAAATGGATTTACAGGACATTCCCTATCCGTCAGTGACATCATTGCCTTAAAGATAAACGATGTTGTATCCTCTCATTATGTAGATAGCTTTGGCTTTCAGGAACTTCCTCAATTTTTAGAATCTTCCCCCCTTGTGCCGGATAATTACCTAACCGGAGATCGGATCGATACACCACGGGGAAGTTTTTCCTTGACCTCCATGACAAAAGAACAGATGGAAGCAGCCGGTTATGGTTTTCATCACACTTCTGATAATGGTAACTATCATATCATGGGAAACGGGACTCGTGCATTTGCCATTAGAAATGAGGGTAATCCCCTTCGTACTGTCGAAATGTCAACTGAGCAAAACTACAATCAGATTGACGGTGTCTTAAACAATCAGCCGACTGTGGCAGGGCTTGAGGCGACCGTAAAAGCTGGTGGTACTATCTCCCTTTTAGACCTTGCCAAGGCTGTACAAGCAGAAAAGCAGGATAAACGGGCTTCAGTAGTGGAACAGCTAAAGACCAAGCCATCACAAGAGAAAGAAAAATCGAAAAAAGCACCGTCTATAGGTGCGGAAATGGAGCGATGATTATGAGTAAATTTACCGTAGAAGAAACCAATTTGATGTGCATTTACAACACAGGCTCAAGGGCTGACTTATTGGCCGAGCTTTCTGAAATGCAAAAACACCTTGAGGCAGACGAAACCGAACTGCTTGACCTGACCAAAACGGTTATGGATAAGCTGTCAGCCATGAATGACTTAGAGTTTGAGAGCCTTTCAGCAGAGCTTATCCCCGATTTCGAGGAACAGGAGGAATAAAAATGCCAACAAAAGCACAAGCCTTTGCACAGCTTGCAGAGGATACCGCCACCCACCTGACAAGTAGCCTCACCAGCTGGACTGGCTTTCTTACCACCGTAGGGCGGCTGTATAAATACCCTTACCATGAACAACTTATGATTTACGCACAAAGACCCGATGCAACGGCTTGTGCCGATTATGCGCTTTGGAATGACAAGATGAACCGTTTTGTTCACCGTGGCTCAACAGGCATTGCTCTGCTCGATTCCACAGGTGATAAGCCAAGGCTTAAATATGTATTTGATGTTTCCGATACGGGCGGCAGAGAAAATTCTCGCCGCCCTTTCCTTTGGGAAATTCAAGACCACCACAAAGAGCCAATTCTTAAAATGCTTGCTGATAAATTCGACGTTAAAAATAGTTCTCTTTCCGAGGCATTTGACATCATTGCCCGAAATCTATCGAAGGAGTATTATGAAGATCACAGGGAGGATATTCGGTCTCTTACGGAAAATAGCTTTTTAGCAGAATATGATGAGGACAGCCTTCGTTCTGCCTTTGTAGATGCTGCTACAGTCAGCACCACCTATACCCTTATGAAACGATGTGGACTTGATACGCAGGAATATTTCAGTCACGAAGATTTTCTCCCTATTTTCGATTTCAATACCACCGATGCAGTTTGCCTTTTGGGTACAGCAGTCAGTGAACAATCAGAGCAAATTTTCAGGCAGATTGCCATAACCATTACAAAAACAGAACGTGAAAGGAGCGATGAACATGAACAGCATCACTTATCAGAAGAACGGAGATTACCAGATACCCAATCTGAGCATAACCTCACCGGAGAAATCCTTGGGCAAATACGGGAGGATGCGGAAAACCTACCTTCAGAAGCATCGGACAGCATTATTCAATTCCATGCTCCTGAGCGAGAAACTTTATCCACACCTGCTGGAGATAGACCAGACAGCGAACAGGCGGATCACTCAGATAATGATCGACTTGCAGAAAACGCAGCCCCCACCCGACAAGATGACGCATCAGATGGAATGGGTAGGGTACATGAACAGCCTGAAAGCAGAGGCGGAGGAAATGATACTGACGGAGCTTATATACAGCTAAATCTTTTTCCCACTGAACAAGAACAAATACAGCGTATAGCAGAGAGCAAATTGCCCTCTGCTTTTTCTTTGCCCTTGGTAGAGATAGAACACGAGCTTTTTCGTGGTACAGGCACACAGGACGGAAAATTCCGTGTTCATCAGCTCTATCAATCCATGCCTGATAGCAAAACTGCTATTGATTTTCTGAAACAAGAATATGGGTTTTATGGACATAGCCACACCTTTACAGATGGTACAAGCGGATTTATTAATTATCAGCCATCGAAAGGCATGGTCATTCAGAACTACACCGCCAAAAACAATATCATTTTGAAATGGGCAGATGTAGAAAAACATCTTCGTGCCTTGGTTGCAGCTGACCGCTATTTAACCACCGAAGAAAAAAACGAGCTTGAGAGCCGTGAAAGATCCTTCGCGGGACTGGATACCCCCCTCCATGAGCATGAATCGTCACAGTCTCCACAGCCTGCACCCATAGCACAGGAAATCACACAGACGGACATTGACGCCGCTTTGCTGGCTTGGAATGGCAATACAGAGAGCAAGCGAAATGTAGTGTTGTATATGCAAGACCACAGCCGTGAGCGTAACACAGCTGAATGGCTGAAAAATGAGTACGGAGGTAACATCCCTGCTTTTATCGTCGTTAAAAGCGATTTGACACTGGAACTGCCATGGGCAAAGGTGCAAAGGTATATAGCAAAGCTCATTGCAGAAGATAACTTTCTCACTAAAACAGAACCTGCCTATAACGATTTTGAGAGCGAACCCCAACGCTTTACCGTAGAGCCTCCCTCCATTCCATATATCCCCGGTGATACGATCTATCTTGAAAATAATACAGCCTTCATCATTGAGAAAATCGGGCAGTATGATATTACCCTGCGTGATCCGTCACTGTTCTACCCTATCCTGAGATCCGAAAGCCGTGAGCGCTTTTTGCAGCTTTTGGAGCGTTACCCACAGCCTGAAACAGCACAGGAAAAAGGCGAAAACTTCCGCATTACCGATGAGCATTTAGGAGAAGGCGGCAAGCGTGAGAAGTTTCAGCGTAACCTTGCTGCTATCATCACCCTGCAAAGCATTGAAAAGGAAAACCGCCCTGCCACCAAAACTGAACAGGAAACCTTGTCAAAGTACATCGGTTGGGGCGGATTGCCGGAGGTGTTCGACAAGGACAACAACAGCTACGCAGGCGAGTTTGCACAACTTAAATCCGTTTTATCAGAAGATGAGTACGAAATGGCAAGAGCATCCACCTTAAATGCTCATTACACCAGTCCTACGGTTATCAAGGCAATCTATGACACCGTGGAGCGCATGGGATTTACCACAGGCAATATTTTAGAGCAAAGATGCTTGGGATTGATACAATATTGGGGACGGTGTGCATAGTGGAAAAGTCCATATATAGCGGGGGCTTGGCAAACGTCGGCAGATGGCCGGCTTTTTTTGTGCCTGGAAATAGGGGAGTGGCCTTAAGGCAAAGGCGAAGAAAAAGACGGCAATAAGAATACGGCAGTAACGATAGCTTTTTATCGTTACTGCCGTAGAGGATGACCGCTGGGAAAATCCTTAAGTTCAATAAGATACCAGAACTGCGGAATAATTGGCCTATAAATCAACTTTTTTAAAATATTGACGTATAGGTAAAAACATGATATTATTTACATATAATCAAAGGAGGAATGATAGATATGACGGAACAGTTCAATCCTAAGGTACTGTTTGACAATGTTGACTTCTTAATAAAAAGTGAGAACCGGAAAATTGGTGAGGTTGAAAGTGATGCAGGTGTCAGCGCCGGATATATATCTAGAACTAGCAAGGACGGTGGAAGTCGGCCAGGTATTGATTTCATTATGAATATAGCAAAAGTACTCCATGTTAGTATCGATACTCTTTTGAAAGTGGATATATCTTCGCTCACACCGACGGAACGATATTTAATATCATTTTTGAAAAAGTTGGAACATGATACAGTTCATGATTTGTTAGCCTGGGAAAGAGTTTCGGCAGAAAGTTTAAACAACATGGAAACGGATCAGAATGGTATTACAAATCATCCATTATTTGATTTTCATCGTTTCTATGAAGAGGGAGAGAGCGAGTACCCGGAAGAGGTTTCAAGAGTCGTATTTGTTTCAAATTCGTTCGGTGTTCATACTTCGATTCATGGGGATTGTTTCGAATTGAGGTTAAAGAATGGAGCCTACTTGCACCTCATGAATATTTCTAAGAGTGTGTATCGTACCAATGACTCGGAGGTCTTTGCAAAAGAGATATGGATGAGCATACCGGGACAAGAACCGCAATATCTGTGCAGTGATCATGGCGATTCCAAACTGGCAGAGTTCATTAACAACCTTTATGCAGCAGTGGCTGAAAATACAAAGCATCCAAAAGTAAAGCAGGAATTCAGGTATATCATTGATTCTTTCATGAAAGGTGAAAATGAGGATGATCCGCCACAACAGTTTGATGAAGAAATTCCATTTTAAAAGAGGAGGCAGTGTATATGGTGAAAATTAGGAAACAGATTAGAAATTTGCACGATACAACTCTTAATGGACAACGAGTTTTTGATGCTATCGTTGAAGGAGATAAAGTCATACTCGAAATTAAGACTAGTCAAAGAAAACTTGTGCAGATCCCTTGGGAAGATGTTGTATCCCAGGTGGATGCAGCAAAAGATATAAGCTTACTAAGATAAAGTAGAAGTTACCTCAATAGCCCGATGTGTTTTATGCGGAGCTGTAAAATGGAGCTATCTATATTGACTGAAAGGTCATGTAGATAGCTCTTTTTTTATTGTATCGGCAAATCGGCATTATTAACGAATTCACATAGATTTTCATGCAAATTAGCAAATATCTTTCTAAAAGCAAGCATCTTTTTTTGATGGGATTTTTTAACTTCTTCACTTCTTGGATAAAGTGGCTTTTTATATACACAATAGCCGCTAACTGTATCATATGACATCAAAAGTCCCCAATAAGAAAAATAATCGTAGAGATTATTAATAATATCATATTTTAGTGAATTGAGCTTCGCATTTTTAAAATCGGTATCTCTATATTTCCACATTTCATATAACATATCGAATTGTGTTGGAAGTTCAAGTGGCATAGGTTCAATTGTAGGATCTGTGCTAATACAAAATTTCAGAATTTCGTTAAAATCGTTCATAAATTTATCAAGATGCTCTAAGTCTCTGCCTGATAATAGCTTTGATATTGGTGGTTTAAGAGAGCGCTTATTTTTTGATGAAGAAACAATATCACATAAAATCTGCTCGAATAAATCGGCACAAGCATCGTCTGCATAAGTATCATTTATACCATTGCTTTTTAACCAGCCTACTACACCGTCATATGAATCAAATTCATCGGTTTGAGTTGCAATCCATTGGGAAAATTTTTTCTTATCACGATGATTATAAATGTATTTAGCCTCTTTAAGTGGAATAACACGTTTGCCGCTTAAATAACGATATTTAGTGTCAGGCTTCTTCTCAAGAATCGGACATGAATCCATGGCGGAATCCTGAATAAAATTTCCAATAATTTCATTAAAGTATTGTTCTTTGCCTAGGTGACCAGAGCAAAAAGGAAACAACCCGGTTGCAAATTCTGAAAAGTTCAAATCATATACCTCCCTTTAACCGATTGATGCTGTCCGAAATTGTCCGAGGCTGTCCATCCAGTCCGATTTTTGACGAGAGGGAATTGCTAGAATTAAGGCAGAACCAATGAGCAAGCATCTGGACAACCAAGGAAACACCATGAATTACTTATATTTTATCATACCTTGGGGAAATAGATGAGCTTATAAAGACATTTGAATGAAATTTCCGTCTCAACGTTCACTCCCGGACGCGGGTGTGCCCAGAGCCGAGAGACGGTCTGGAAAGTTAATCACGTCAGCCTACTGGGATGGTTGGCCATAGAAGCGAGGATGCATCTTATGGTCAATTTCGACAGGCTGCCTGCGTGGATTCTCGCTTCGCATTATGCGAAGGAGATCGCGCATGGCCAATCTACAGACAAACAAACAGAAGCAATACTACATTCCTCTGGAACGCACTCCAGAAACCGTCATCACCGAGGAATACAAGGACTGTGAAGTCCGCTGGTCAAAAATCGGCTGCCGTAAGGTTCGTACTGTCCTGATTCCGGCAACTGAAGAACAGTATCGTGAATACATGCGTCCGCTCTGGCGGGAAGATAAGCGCCAGCAGCGGCATGGTGCCGATGAAGTATCGGCGGACAAAGTGCGGGATGACTACGAGCTGGAGGTGCCTGATGACTTCAACTTAGAGGAAGAAGTCGTGAAGAAAGAGTTGCTGGCAGCACTGCGCCATGAACTGGCGGCCTTGCAGGATATCGACCGGACCATCTTACTGATGATTGCCGACGGTGCCAGCGAAGCGGCAACCGGGAAGGCCGTCGGCTTGAGCCAGAAAGCGGTGAATAAGCGCAAACACAAGCTGTATGCACTCCTGAAGGAACATCTCAAAGACTTCCGTTAAGAAGAAAAAGATCCGGTCACAAAAAATGTGGCCGGATTTTTTTCGGAATCGGTACTTAACGATGACGCGGCTGTCCTATTACTGGTGAAGGGCGAACGAAGAAGCCATTCAGGAAGGAGGAACTCAAGATGATGTACACACAGACACCTGAAAAACTGGCTCAGCAGCAAAAGCTGGACCGGGAACTGGCGGCGGTGCTGATGTCCATCAGCGTCACGACCCGCAGTATTGCCAGGAACATCTATCTCTTATCAATGCAAAGACATGTGAAAGGAGTCAATCCACATGAAAAACGATGAACTGCAGAAACTGGCAGCAGCCCTGGGCGATTGCGGCAAGGCGCTGCTGAAGATTTCCGAAGTCATGGCGGTGAAAGAAGATAATCCGACAGCTTCGGAAGCGAAATCAAAAAAAGCGGAAAAGCCGCTGGCACTGGAAGATGTCCGCAAAGTCGCTGCCGACAAGGCCCGCAAGGGATTCACGGAAGAAGTCCGCAGCCTTATTCAGAAGTACGGGGCGGACAAGCTCTCCGGCATTGATGCGGCGCAGTACGAAGCCTTCCTGAAGGAACTGGAGGTGATTGGACATGCCGGATAAACACGCGGTGCTGTCCGCATCTTCCTGCTACCGCTGGCTGGCCTGCCCACCATCTGCAAAGGAATGTGCCAAGCTGCCGGATACCTCCAGTGAATTCGCCCGGCAGGGGACGGATGCCCATACGCTCTGTGAATTCAAGGTGAAGACGGCCTTGGGCCAGAAACTGGAAAACCCGACGAAGGGACTCACGTTCTTTGATGAGGAGATGGCGGAATGCACTGATGAATACGCGCAGTTTGTCATGGAATGCCTGGCCACAGCCAAAGCATCCTGCAAGGACCCGCTGATCATGATCGAACAGCGGCTGGACTTTTCCCAGTGGGTGCCAGGCGGGTTTGGAACAGGCGACTGCCTCATCGTAGCCGACGATACCCTGACAGTCATCGATTACAAGCATGGCTTGGGAGTCCTGGTGGATTCCGAGAAGAATCCGCAGATGATGTGCTATGCCCTCGGTGCGCTGAACCTGTTTGATGGCATCTATGATATCCGCCAGGTGTCCATGACGATCTTCCAGCCCCGCCGGGACAACGTCAGCACCTGCACCATGAGCAAGGAAGAACTGCTCCAGTGGGCCGAAACGGTGCTGAAGCCTGCGGCAGAACTGGCGGCGAAAGGTGAGGGCGAATATAAAGCCGGTGACCACTGCCGCTTCTGCAAGATCAAGGCAACCTGCCGCAAGCGGGCCGAGTACAATCTGGAACTGGCCCGGTATGATTTCGCCGTCCCGTCCACGCTGCAGGATGAAGAAATCGAAGCCGTCCTGGAGAGGGCCGATGAACTGGTGAACTGGGCCGGGGATGTCAAGGAATATGCTTTGCAGCAGGCTCTTTCCGGCAAGCAGTGGGACGGATGGAAACTGGTCGAAGGCCGGTCGAACCGCCGCTACGTAAATGAAGAAGCGGTAGCAGAAGCTGTAGAAAAGGCAGGGTTCAACCCGTATGAAAAGAAGCTGCTCGGCATCACGGCGATGACGAAACAGCTCGGCAAGAAGCGGTTCGAAGAACTGCTGTCAGATTTAGTGGAAAAGCCGCAGGGCAAGCCAGTCCTGGTGCCGGCATCGGATAAGCGTCCGGCCATGTACACCGCGGCAGATGAATTCAATGATGAAAAATAAGGAGGAACTTGTTATGTCCAAGAATTATGTCAATCCGTGCAAAGTGATTACCGGAGTCAACACCAGATGGTCTTATGCCAACGTCTGGGAACCGAAGTCCATCAATGGCGGTACGCCAAAGTACAGCGTCAGCCTGATCATCCCCAAGTCGGATACGAAGACCGTAGAAAAAATCCGCGCCGCCATCAAGGCTGCCTACGAAGAAGGCGAAAGCAAGCTCAAGGGCAATGGCCGCGCTGTACCGGCTCTCGAAGCCATCAAGACGCCGCTCCGTGACGGTGACCTGGAACGCCCGGGCGATGATGCCTATAAAGACAGCTTCTTCGTCAATGCCAACTCGGCGACCAAGCCGGGCATCGTCGATGCCGACTGCCAGCATATCCTGGAACGCTCTGAAGTATACTCCGGCGTCTATGGCCGTGCGTCCATCAACTTCTATGCATTTAACAGCAACGGCAATAAAGGCATTGCCTGCGGACTGAACAATCTGCAGAAAATCCGTGATGGCGAACCCCTCGGTGGCAAATCCCGTGCAGAAGATGATTTTGCTACAGCTGACGATGATGATTTCCTGGCATAAGGAGGCGTGATGATGGAAACACTAATGAAGCTGATTCTGGAGTGCCTGTACTGCCTGCTTGCGCTGTGCGCTTGTGGATTCTTCGTGTCTATGATTTATACGGATATCAAAAAAGACCAGCGGGATGAAGAAATGGCCCGGCACCGGGAAGAAGAATATCATCGCAAGCAGATGGAATCCTTCCGGAACAAATAGTAGTGAATAGCGGCGGCGGGGCCTTGTGCCTCGCCGCTTTTTCGAGGTGAAGAGTATGAAAACAATCAGTATCGATATTGAGACATTCAGCGATGTCAATCTGGCGAAATGCGGCGTGTACAAATACGCAGAATCGCCAGCCTTTGAAATCCTCCTCTTCGGGTATGCTGTGGACGGCGGCGAGGTACAGGTCGTTGACTTGACGCAGGGAGAGCGCATCCCGGATGCTATCCTGGATGCCCTGACCGATGAATCCGTTACCAAGTGGGCGTTCAATGCCAGCTTCGAACGGGTCTGCCTGTCACGGTATCTGCGTGACCTGGGGATGAGCCTGGATCCGTTCCATGACCATCATCCGCTTTCCCGGAATTGTGCCAGATTCCTCAATTCGGCAGGATGGAAATGTTCCATGATCTGGTCGGCTTACATGGGGCTGCCCCTTTCTCTGGAAGGCGTGGGGGCCGTGCTGAGGCTGGACAGCCAGAAGATGAAGGAAGGCAAAGACCTGATCCGCTATTTCTGTGTTCCCTGCAAGGAAACCAAGTCGAACGGCGGCAGGACGAGGAACCTTCCTCAGCATGATTTAGACAAATGGATCTTGTTCAAGTCCTACAACAAACGGGATGTGGAAGTGGAAATGGCTATCCAAGAGCGGCTGAAGAAGTATCCCGTACCGGAACCGATATGGGATGAATATCATCTCGACCAGGAAATCAACGACCGGGGCATCGCCATTGACCGGACGCTGGCTGAAAATGCCATCGTCATCGATGCCCGCAGCCGGGACAGCCTGATGGCTGTACTGAAGGGAAAGACGGGCCTGGAGAATCCGAACTCCGTTATCCAGATGATCGGCTGGCTGGAACAGCATGGGATGAAGACCGATTCTTTGGGAAAGAAGCAGGTGCAGGAACTGCTGAAGACGGCAGAAGAACCGCTGCGCAGTGTACTGCTGCTCCGGCAGAAGCTGGCCAAATCCTCGGTCAAAAAATACCAGGCCATGGAAATGACGGCCTGCGAGGATAGCCGGGCCAGAGGCATGTTCCAATTCTATGGAGCCAACCGGACCGGGCGGTTTGCCGGCCGGCACATCCAGCTGCAGAATCTGCCCCAGAATCATCTGCCGGACCTCTCGGAAGCCAGGGAACTGGTACGCCAGGGAAATTATGAAGCCCTGGAACTCCTGTATGATTCCATCCCCGATGTCCTTTCCCAGCTCATTCGCACCGCCTTTGTACCACGGCAGGGGCTGAAGTTTGTGGTATCTGACTTTTCGGCCATTGAAGCCAGGGTGCTTTCATGGCTGGCAGGAGAAACATGGCGTTCGGATGTCTTTGCCAGGAACGGCGACATTTACTGCGCCTCGGCCAGCTCCATGTTCGGCGTTCCCGTGGAAAAGCATGGTGTCAACGGGCATCTCAGGCAGAAAGGGAAAATCGCAGAACTGGCCCTTGGCTATGGCGGCTCCGTAGGAGCGCTGAAGGCCATGGGTGCCCTGGACATGGGACTTTCGGAAGATGAGCTGTATCCTCTGGTGCAGTCCTGGCGGTCGGCCAATCTGCACATCGTCGATTTCTGGTGGCAGGTGGACGCCGCCGTGAAGACAGCCATCAAGGAACGTATCCCCATGCGGACTGGCTGCATCCGCTTTCTGTATCAGAGCGGCATGCTGTTCATACAGCTCCCCAGTGGACGGCGGCTTTCCTACGTAAAGCCCCGGATAGGCGAGAACCGCTTCGGTGGGGAATCCGTCACCTATGAAGGCATCGGCGCAACGAAGAAGTGGGAACGGCTCGAAAGCTATGGCCCGAAGTTCGTGGAGAACATCGTCCAGGGCATCAGCCGGGACATCCTCTGCTATGCCATGCAGACGCTGCGATGCTGCGCCATCGTCGGCCATGTCCATGATGAACTGATTATCGAGTGTCCCAAAGACACTAGCGTCGATGCCATCTGTGAGCAGATGGGCCGGACGCCGTCGTGGGCTGAAGGGCTATTGCTCCGGGCAGACGGGTATGAGTGCGAATTTTATAAAAAAGATTGATTTCCCGGTACTTAACATAGTGATTCCTGTCCTTTCACTATCAGAGGGAATTTCCTCGGATGTTTATTTTAAGAAAGGCGGGATTCGCTATGAAGTTTTTGATTCCGGAAGATGAATTTGGCGTGTTTGCTGATCAGAGAGGTGTACCAAGGGTCGACAGCCTGTTTGTTGCAGCGACTTTTGAAAAACAGCATTATAACGTTCTGCGTGATATCGGACGAATCACTGCATCCAATTCTGGATTAAGCCCAGAATTCATTGCACTCAATTTTGAGGGCAATACATATCGTGATGCCAGGGGAAGAAAACTGCCACGTTACCTACTGACCCGCGATGGGTTCACCATGCTGGTCATGGGCTACACAGGCTCGAAGGCGATGCATTTCAAGGAACTCTATATCCATCGCTTCAATGAGATGGAGCAGTGCATCCGGTCGCTCCTGTCTGCCCGGCAGGAATTCCCGATGCTGACGGACATGATCTGCCGCCTGCATGAAAGTCCGAAGCCGTACCACTTCAGCAATGAATGTGACATGTTGAACCGCATCGTGCTGGGGATGTCTGCCAAGCAGTTCCGGCTGGCCAACGGCATCGAAAAAGGGCAGAGCATCCGGCCTTATCTGACTGCACAGCAGATCCATGCTCTGGACCGGCTGCAGCACCTGGATTACGGCCTGCTGTATTCCTGCCCGGATTTCCAGCAGCGCAAGCAGATGCTCATGACCTATTACAAGACGGAACTGGAAGGATGAAACATGTTTTACGTAAAAGAACCACTTAAGGATGGTGTCGATGTGACGGTCGAAATCAATGACGAAAACGTTTTCTGCCGTTGCCCGGTCTGTGGCAGGGAAGTACCTGTCAATCTGAAGGATGTCCTGTCAGACAGTGACGCTGACCTGGTGGGAACGGCAGTATTGTGCGATGAATGTGCGGAGGGGTGGATGGAACTGCATGGAAAACAATCCGAAACGTAATGCAGAGTACTATCCGGACCCGACAGCGTATCAGGCAATCAGGAACGTGGAACCACAAAGGTTCCCGTTCATGCCTGTTGTGTACGTGTGTTCGCCCTATGCCGGGGATGTGGAAGAAAATATCCGGAAAGCCTGTGCCTACTGCCGCTATACGGTAGACCAGGGATATATCCCTCTGGCACCGCATCTGTATCTACCGCAGTTCCTCGACGAAGAATCGGAACGGGAACTGGCACTCTTTATGGATATTGCACTATTGTCCCGTTGCGTCGAACTCTGGGTCTTTGGCGATGTGATTTCGGCGGGAATGGAAAAAGAAATCCAGTACGCCCAAAGAAAAGGAAAACCAATTCGGTATATTAACGAGGTGAAATAAGATGGATTTTACACTTTATAGGTCAGACTTTGCTGGCGTGGAAGCGAATTGCCGCTATCCCAGGCAGCAGAAAATCAGCTGTGCCGAGGACCTGAAGGCGGCAGCCGCCTTCGATCATGTCTGCGTAGCCTTCGAAGATTGTTATCGGAAGCGGGAGAATTTTCTCTCCGCCGACGTCCTGGTCATGGATTGTGACAACACTCACTCGGAGAATCCTGCTGACTGGATTACCATGGAAAACCTCCTGGCCATGCTGCCAAAAGTCTCGGTGGCCATCGTGCCGTCAAGGAATCACATGAAACCCAAGGACGGCAAGTGTGCCAGACCACGCTTCCATGCCTATTTCGGGATTCCGGATATCACGGATGAACAGCACTATGCAGAACTGAAGCGGGCAATCCACCGTGCCTATCCCTTCTTTGATGAAGCGGCTCTCGATGCAGCCCGGTTCATTTATGGCTGCCCTGTCGAGAAAGTATTGTGGCAGGACGGGGAAACGACAATCGACCAGGTACTCAAAGTGGGAGATACCGAGTCACGCAGTATCCCGGCCGGACGCCGGAACAGCACCATGAGCCGTTTTGCCGGCCGCGTCATCAAACGTTACGGGGCGACGGAAAAGGCGTACCAGATTTTCCTCGACGAAGCGGAAAAGTGCGACCCGCCGCTTCCCGACACCGAGCTGAACACTATCTGGGGCAGTGCCGTACGGTTCGGCAAGCGCATCGCAAAGCAGGAAGGTTACGTCAGCCCGGATGAATACAACAACGATTTCGGCACCCGGGACTCCTTGCGGCCGGAGGATTATTCGGATATCGGCCAGGCCAAGGTCATCGCCAGAGAATACGGCAACGAGCTGCGCTACACCGACAGCACGGATTTCATCCGCTACGATGGCATCTGCTGGGAAGAATCGCGGCAGGCAGCGGTCGGTGCAGCGGAAGAATTCCTGGATTTGCAGCTGGCTGATGCTAATGAACAGTCCGAGCAGGCACTCATGGAATTAGCAGGGACAGGGATTTCGGAAGATATCATCCGTAAGGGCGGACGGAACCTGGAGAAGATGATCGAGGAAAAGCAGACCAAAGTCTACGCCGCCTACCTTGCCGCAGAAGCGTACCGGAAGTTTGTCCTGAAACGCCGCGATATGCGCTATATCCTGTCGGCCCTGCAGGCACTGAAACCCATGGTCCAGATGCCTATCCAGTCACTGGATGCAGATGAATTCCTGCTGAACACCCCGTCTTATACATATGATCTGCGGAAAGGGATGCGGGGACGGCAGGAACACCGAGCGACGGACTTCATCACGAAATGTACCTCTGTAGACCCGGGCATCGAAGGGAAAGCTATTTGGGAACAGGCCGTCCGGCAGTTCTTTACCGGCGATACGGCGCTCATCGACTACGCCCAGGAAATCAGCGGTCTCATGGCTATCGGCAAAGTCTATGTAGAAGCCCTGGTCATCGCATACGGCGACGGCCGCAACGGCAAGTCGACCTACTGGAATTCCCTGGCCCGCGTCCTTGGCAGCTACTGCGGCGGCATCTCTGCCGATGCCCTGACGGCAGGCTGCAAGCGGAACGTCCGTCCGGAAATGGCGGAGCTGAAGGGGAAGCGCATGATCATTGCCGCCGAAATGGAAGAAGGTGTCCGGCTATCTACGTCCATCCTGAAACAGCTCTGCTCGACGGATGAAGTGAGCGGCGAAAAGAAGTATAAGGATCCTTTCAAGTTCGTACCGACACACACGCTGGTCCTCTATACGAACCACCTGCCCAGGGTAGGCGCCAATGACGAAGGGACATGGCGGCGTCTTATCGTCATGCCCTTCAAGGCCCAGTTCGAAGGGAAGAGCGACATCAAGAACTACGCAGACTACCTGGTGGAGAAAGCCGGTCCTGCCATCCTGCAGTGGATTATCGAAGGGGCGGAGAGGGTCATTGCCAAGAACTATCACCTGGATACGCCTGATTGCGTCGCATCTGCCATCAATGAATACCGCGGGCAGAATGACTGGCTTCGGCATTTCCTGGATGACTGCTGTGAAGAAGATGCCTCTTTCAGCGAGAAGTCCGGGGAACTTTATACGGCCTATCGGCTGTACTGCCAGCAGATGAACGAGTATACCCGCAGTACGACGGATTTTTACGGAGCATTAGAGAAAACTGGGTTTGACAGGCGTAAGCGGAAAGCCGGGTATTTCATTTATGGGCTGAAGCTGAAAGTCACAGATTTCCTGTAAGAAAAAGGGAAGGGTGCAGGTCGGTGCAGGTCAATATATAAACCCCCTTTAGGGCTGAAAAATAGAAAAAATGTCTTTAAGGGAAGTTTATGAAACGACCTTCACCGACCTGCACCCCTATAAAAAAGGGGTGAGTAATATGCGAGAGAAAGTAATCGAACACCACCTGGTGATGGAAACGGAGAAGGCTGGCGGTAAGGCAGTGAAGCTTGTTTCGCCATCATTTGCAGGTATGCCGGACCGCTTGATTCTATTGGCTGATGGGAAGATGGGCTTTGTGGAAGTAAAGGCGCCGGGGCAGAAGCCAAGGCCGCTGCAGCTGAAGCGCCATGCCATGTTGCGACGGCTGGGCTACCAGGTATTCGTCCTGGATGCCATGGAGGATATTCCCGCAGTCCTGAAGGCTATCGCCCACATGCCTGATGGGAAAGGGGGCGGAGGTGCATGAAGTTCATGCCGCATGATTATCAGAAATACGCCATCGAATACATCAAGTCCCATCCCATTACAGCCCTGTTCCTAGACATGGGCCTTGGCAAGACGGTGACAACGCTGACAGCCATCCGTGACCTCATGTATGATGCCTTTGAAGTTAAGCGGGTGCTGGTGGTAGCTCCGCTGCGGGTGGCGAGAGACACCTGGCCGGATGAACTCAGGAAGTGGAATCACCTGAAAGAGCTGACCTGCAGTGTGGTCGTGGGAACCGTGGCAGAACGGCGGCGGGCTTTGCAGCAGGATGCGGATATCTATATCGTGAACCGCGAGAACCTGGCCTGGCTCTATGAGAACAGCCGCCTGGATTTCGATATGGTCGTCCTGGACGAGCTGTCGAGTTTCAAGAACCACCAGTCGAAGCGGTTCCGGGCCATGAAGGCCATGCGGCCGAAGGTGAAACGCATCGTAGGGCTGACGGGGACACCAACCGGGAACGGCTTGATGGATCTCTGGGCCGAGTTCCGTATCCTGGATATGGGGGAGCGGCTGGGAAGATATATCAGCCAGTACCGTAACTTATACTTCAAGCCGGATAAGCGCAACGGCATGGTGGTGTATTCCTACAAGCCCCTGCCGGGAGCGGAAGAAGCCATCTATCACCAGATTTCCGACATCACCATGTCCATGAAGGCAACAGATTATCTGGAGATGCCGGAACTGGTGAGCGTAGCGAAAGAGGTCCGCTTGAGTGAAACGGAAAAGAAACGGTACGATGAGCTGAAGAAGTCCCTGGTACTGGAGCTTCCAGGCGGCGAGGTCACCTCTGCTAATGCTGCATCGCTTACCCTGAAGCTTTCGCAGATGGCGAACGGCGCCATTTACACAGATGACAAGAACGTCGTGAATATCCATGACCGTAAACTGGAGGCCCTGGAAGACCTAGTAGAAAGTGCCAACGGGAAGTCTGTCCTGGTGGCGTACTGGTTCAAGCACGATAAGGACCGCATCCGGGAGCGGATGGAAGCCAGGGAACTGAAGGAGCCGCAGGATTTCGCCGACTGGAACGCAGGAAAGATTCCTGTGGCCCTCATCCATCCAGCTTCTGCCGGACACGGCCTGAACCTGCAGAAGGGTGGTTCCATCCTGATCTGGTTCGGCCTGACTTGGAGCCTGGAGCTGTACCAGCAGACCAACGCCCGGCTCTGGCGGCAGGGGCAGGCGGACAAGACGGTCATCATACAGCACATCGTAGCCAAGGACACGATTGATGAACGCATCCTGAACGTCTTGAAACACAAAGACGGAACCCAGGCGGCTTTGATTGATGCCGTAAAGGCTGACCTGGGCATGACGGAAACAGGAAATGGGGGTATACTATGAAGCAGGAAACAGAAGAAGAAGAAAAGCGTATGGAAGCCAAGGCGTACCTGGAACAGGCACGGAACATCAACATACAGATAGACAGCAAGCTGGAGCAGGTATCGTCTTTGCGGCAGCTGGCCATCAAGGCGTCATCGACACTCAGCCCGGTGCCGCCGAGCGGGACGCCTAACCCGCACCGACTGGAAGAAACCATTGCCCGCATGATGGATATGGAGCATGAAGTGGATGAAGCCATCGACGGCCTGATCGAACTCAAGGCAGATATCATGAAAGCCATCAGCCGGATTCCGGATGCCCGGGAACGGGTCATCCTGGAACTCCGCTACTTGGCCTTTAAAGACTGGGCATCCATTGCCGATGCCCTCGGACTTCATGTCCGCCAGGTGTACCGCCTGCATGACGAAGCCCTGAAACACATCGAGATTCCTGGCGAATGTCACTGAATGTCACTAAAGCAGCACTTGATGTCACAGGCTTCTGTAAGATATACTATAATCAGCAAGAAAAGAATGAAGGACCGAGGTTTGAACGCTATCGGTCCTTTTTTGATGCCGGAGATGATGTAAATGCCCAGAAGACCGAATACGCCTTGCAAATATCCGGGCTGCCCCAGGCTGGTGCCGTATGGAAGAAAATATTGTGAGGAACATGAACGGCAGTGCCAGGGCGACCGGGCCAGTGCAGAGACACGTGGTTACGGATGGGAGTGGCAGAAGGCTAGAAAGTTTTTCCTGAAACGCCATCCCTGGTGCATTCGCTGCAAAGCAAAAGGCCGTCTCGTCCCGGCAACGGTCGTTGACCATATCAAACCGCATCGCGGTGATGAGAAACTGTTCTGGGACGAAACGAACTGGCAGCCCCTTTGCAAGAGCTGTCATGACCATAAGACGATGACCGAAGACCGGAACATCGAGTACAAGTACTGAATCCGTCCGTAGGGCGGGGGGATGCAAATCTCTGTGACCCTTCCGTCCATGACCGCCGCCCCCTCAAACGTGAAAAAACGCGAAATTCATAAGGGGGGATACCCGGCATCTAAAATCGAATCATCTGCTCCAGGCTATTTGGCCCGGAGCTTTTTTGTTGTGTGAAAGGAGCCTGTCATGAACGACTGCCAGCGTCGGCAGATAGAAGCCATGCGGAAGCAGGGGATGGGCTACAAAGCCATCGCCAGGAAGACCAAGCTGTCACGGGACAGCGTACGGAATTATTGCAGGTGGCACCACCTCGCCGGTTACGGCAGAGCGGTGGCGGCTGCCTTCAGAGAGGAGCAAGCGTGTGAAGACATCGGATATGGAATGGAAGATGATGCCCATCGGCCAGCTGAAGCCTGCGGCATATAACCCCAGGAAGCAGCTGAAGCCTGGCGACAAGGAATACGAGAAAATCAAGAAGTCCATTCAGGAGTTTGGCTATGTGGAACCCATCATCGTCAATTACGACATGACGGTCATCGGCGGGCATCAGCGCCTGACCGTACTGAAGAATCTGGGCTACGAAGAAGTCCAGTGTGTCGTTGTCCATATCGAGGATGAGCATAAGGTCAAGGCGCTCAACATCGCACTCAATAAAATCACGGGTGCTTGGAACGAACAGCTCCTGGCCGACCTCATCGTCGATTTGCAGAGCGTCGACTTCAACGTCGACCTGACGGGCTTTGAGGCACCGGAAGTGGAACAGCTCTTTTCCAAAGTCCACAACAAGAAAGTGAAAGAAGATGACTTTGATGTCGACGGTGAACTGGCAAAGCCGACCGTCGCCCGGGCGGGAGATATCTGGTTCCTGGGTGACCACCGCGTCATCTGTGGCGATGCGACGCTGCCGGAAACCTATGAACGGCTGATGGTGGGGAAGAAGGCCAACATGGTGCTGACGGATCCGCCGTATAACGTCGATGTCGAAGAAACGGCCGGCAAGATTAAGAACGACAATATGCCGGATGACAAGTTCTACCAGTTCCTTTTCGCGGCCTTCGTCAATATGGAACAGAACATGGAGCAGGATGCTTCCATCTATGTATTCCACGCAGATACCCAGGGGCTGAACTTCCGCAAGGCATTCAAGGACGCAGGCTTTTACCTGTCCGGCTGCTGCATCTGGAAGAAGAACGCCCTGGTGCTGGGCCGCAGCCCGTACCAATGGCAGCACGAGCCGTGCCTTTTTGGCTGGAAGCTGAACGGCAGGCATCAATGGTATTCCGACCGCAAGCAGACGACCATCTGGGAATACGACCGGCCGAAAGCCAGCAAAGAGCATCCCACCATGAAGCCTGTAGCTCTCATGGCCTATCCTATACAGAATTCATCCATGAGCCACTGCATCATCCTGGACCCGTTCCTCGGTTCCGGTTCTACGCTCATGGCCTGCCAGCAGACGGGCCGCATCTGTTACGGCATCGAGCTGGACGAGAAGTTCGTCGACGTCATCGTCAGGCGCTACATCAGTGAATATGGGGACGCGGGTGTGTTTATCCTGCGCGGGGATGAAAAAATCCCCTATGGTGATATTGCACCTGAAACAGATGAATAGTTTCTCCCAAAGATGCAGAATAACTTGCTATTATCGGAGTTCAGAGTGATATATGTACTAACAAAAAAAGGAGGTACATACATATGACCATCAAAACCAATCTGGACGACCGCAAGGAACTGGCGAAACACCTGATTCCCTTCAACCATAACGAAAAACTGCACTATGCAGGAACTCCGACCTTTGCTTTTGAAGGCTGCGGCTTCCGCATCCTCCGAAGCGGAGAAATCGAATGTGATGACGAAAAGACGCAGCAGGCCCTGCGCCGCTTCCTCGAAGAGGAAGGGCTGGTGGAACCGGAAGCAGAAGCCGAAACAGAAACCATCGAAGTCGGTGTTCCCATTGACGGGATGGACGGCATCCATCTCCGCAGCCTGATCTTCACCCTCAGCGCCCAGCAGTACCTGCTGAACCGCGCAGCAGGCTCCGAGAACTTCCATATTACAGAAGACTGCGTGACGGCCCTGAAAGAAGCCGCACTTACTGACGCTGCTTCCTTCTTCAAGGTGTACGGTACTTGCCTAAGCGGCAATAAGGGTATCCGTCTGAATGAAGAATCGGCGACCTTCTGCTTTGCCGACAAGGGGAACGCCGTAAAGAACCGGGCCATGGTGGAACTTTTCGCCTTCCTGATTAGCGCGGCCCGCAAAGCAAAGCGGGTACAGCCTGCGGTGAAGAAACCGGAGAACGAAAAGTACTATTTCAGGAGCTGGCTCCTGCGCATCGGCATGGGGACCAAGGCCAGCCATGAATCCCGCATGGCCCTGATGAAGGACCTCAACGGCTGGAGTGCTTTCCGCACGGAAGAAGAAGCAAAGCGTCATGCAGAGCGGGTGAAAGCACACCGGAACCGGTAAAATTAATCCATAATTATTCTCAAAATGACTTGCTATTGTGTGCCTTTAGAGTGATATATGGTGTACCGAGAGGACACACGCACACATAGAAAGGACAGAGAGAATTATGAAAACACAGCACTTTGGCATCGAAATCGAAATGACAGGGATTACCCGCAGCAAGGCGGCCAGCCTGATGGCCACCTTCTTCGGGACGGAACGCAAATACCACGAAGGCGGCGCCTACGACACCTACATCGCAGAAGACGGACAGGGACGGAAATGGAAAGCCATGAACGATTCCAGCCTGGTTCCCGAAAAGAAGGTCGGCGGACGCACTGTTGAAGCCTCGACAAACTACCGCACCGAAGTGGTCAGCCCCATCCTTTCCTACGACGACATCCCGAGCCTGCAGGAACTCATCCGCACCCTGCGCAAGGCCGGCGCTTTCGCCAACAGCTCCTGCGGCATCCACATCCATGTGGGGGCGGAACGGTTCACGCCGAAGACACTGCGGAATCTGGTGAACGTCTTTTACAGCAAGGAAGATCTGATCTACCGCGCACTGAGCATCAACCCGGGCAGGGAACACCGCTACTGCCGCAAGACCAATGAAAAGTTTCTCAGGGAGCTGAATAAGAAACGGCCGGCGACGATGGCGAAATTCGCAGACCTCTGGTACATGGAAGCCCCCTGCGGACGGAACATGCATTACAACAGCAGCCGCTACCACGGCCTGAACATCCACGCCACCTTCACCAAAGGCACCGTCGAGTTCCGCCTTTTCAACGGCACCCTCCACGCCGGCGAAATCAAAGCCTACATCCAGTTCTGCCTTGCCATGACCCACCAGGCCCTGACCCAGAAGAAAGCCTCGGCACGGAAAACGGAAACGGACAATGAAAAATACGCCTTCCGCTGCTGGATGCTCCGGCTTGGCCTGATTGGCGACGAGTTCAAGACCTGCCGCCATCACCTTTTGAAGAACCTGACGGGCAACGCCGCATGGAGACACGCAGCCGCCTGAAGGGAACGATAAACTACACACAGGGCAGCCCCGGCTGCCCTTAAGGGGGTAGAAGGACATTCCCTTCAGAAAGGATGAGCAATATGAAGAAATACTACATCGCTTACGGAAGCAATATGGACGAACAGCAGATGGCCGTACGGTGCCGCGACGCCGGCCTTGTGGGGACAGGATTCATTCAGGGATACGAGCTGCTTTTCAAAGGCTCGCTGACAGGCTGCTACGCCACCATCGAACCCAAGGAAGAAAGCACTGTTCCCGTCACGGTCTGGGCCATCTCCAAGGCCGACGAGAAGCGGCTGGACCGTTACGAAGGCTTCCCGACGTTCTACTACAAGAAGGATATCGAAGTGCAGATGAAAGATGGGGCGATTACAGGGCTGGTCTACATCATGCATGAAGACCGTCACTGCGGGATGCCATTCCCTTGGTATTATGAGCAGATGGAACGGGATTACCGGAAATTCGGCTTCGACCGCGTCATCCTGAAAAAAGCACTGGAAGCCAGTAAAGCAGGCATGGCCGGGATGCGGGTGAAGCTAATCTATATGGAGGACCCGCAGGCACCGGCACTGGGGACGGAAGGCACCGTCCAGTTCATCGACGATATAGGGACCATCCACGTGGCATGGGATACGGGCTGCAGCCTTGGTCTGGTGCCGGGAGTCGATGAATGGAAAATCCTCAACTAATCTATCAGAAATGACTTGCTATATTATGCATTTAGAGTGATATATATACATACCGAAAGGAAAACACTCAAAGCATAAGAAAGCGGGGAAATAACGATGAGAACAATCATTACCTTGGATGGAAAGAAAATCAGCAAGAAAGCCGCCTGTGAACAGTTCGGCAAGGAAGACATGGAAAGAAAAATTAAGGAAGCGAAACAGACCTTCATGGAAGATCCATGGGTCGAAAACAGCTGGTGGATGGGGAAAGGGATGCTGACCATCAGCTTCTGCTAAGAAGCAGGCGCCAAAAGAGGGCTGGGAATCAGCCCTCTTTTCTCATCAAGCTCCTCAAGAAAATGCATAAATTCTCAATATAAAGCTCACTATTATGTGCCTTTAGAGTGATATATATACATACCAAATGGGAACACCCACAAAGGAAAAGCACATGAAAGCGAGGAAAAACATGAAAGACTTGAACGCAATCGACAAACAGAACCTGGACGGAGCATACGGAGCCACCGCAGTAGCGATGGACTGGCCGGAAGACCTTTCCGAAAAGGCGAAAGAAGCTTTGGGTTACCTGGATGACACTGCTTACCTTTTCCATTACCTTGGGAAGTACATCATCACCGACGAAAGCCTCTGGCTTACAGAATTTGGAAACGGCACCATGGACAGCCCTTACGATTTTCCCAGAGCCGAATTTAGCAGTCTTGAAGAAGTCGGCCCCTGGCTGGAAAGTGTGGCGGACGAACTGGAAGATTTCTAACTTAACACACAAACAGCCCTGCGGGGCTGTTTTTTATTACAGAAAGGAGGTGTATGGCTTGGCAGTACGAGGAAGGAAGCCGAAACCGACAGCCCTCAAAGTATTGGAGGGCAATCCCGGCCATCGGCCGCTCAATAAGAAAGAACCCATGCCCAAAGGCAAACTGCCGCGCTGCCCGGAGTGGCTGGAAGATGACGCCAAGAAAGAATGGAAGCGGCTGGGAAAAGTCCTCGCCGAGATGGGGATGCTGACGGAAATCGATCGTGCCGCTTTCGCCGGTTACTGTCAGGCCTACGCCCGCTGGAAAGGGGCTGAGGAATTCATTACCCAGCACGGCGACATGGTACGGACGCCGAACGGCTACCTGCAGCAGGTACCGCAGGTGTCCATCGCCCAAACGAACCTCAAGATCATGCTGAAGTTCTGCGAGCAGTTCGGCCTGACGCCGTCTGCCCGGAGCCGCATGATTGGAGAAGACACGGGCGGCGAACGGGAAGTGGATGAAATGGAATTGATTCTAAGGGGGTGAGTGGTTTGGCGTTTGTATATAGGCCGTCAGCGTTCATGCTGCCGGATTCCCATTACAACAAGGACAAGGCCGACAGGGCGGTTGCCTTCATCGAGCATCTCTGTCATACCAAAGGCAAATGGGCCGGGCAGCCGTTCCTGCTCCTGCCGTGGCAGGAACAGATTGTGCGTGATCTCTTCGGCATCGTCAAGGAAAACGGCAAGCGGCAGTTCCTGACGGCCTATATAGAAGTTCCAAAGAAGAACGGAAAGAGCGAGCTGGCTGCCGCTATCGCTTTGTACCTTCTTTATGCCGATAACGAACCGAGTGCCGAAGTGTATGGTGCGGCCTGTGACCGAAACCAGGCGTCCATTGTCTTTGATGTGGCACGGCAGATGGTCGAGATGAGTCCGGCCCTGATGCGCCGCTCCAAGATACGGACGGCGGGCAAGCGCATCATCAATTATCGCAACGCCGGGTTCTACCAGGTGCTGTCGGCGGAAACCGGGACCAAACACGGACTCAATGTGTCGGGCCTGGTCTTTGACGAAATCCACGCCCAGCCGAACCGCAAGCTCTATGATGTCCTGACCAAAGGCTCCGGCGATGCCCGGGAGCAGCCGCTCTTCTTCATCATCACGACGGCGGGCAACGACAAGAACAGTATCTGCTATGAGCTGCACACAAAGGCCCTTCACTTGATGGCGGGCCGAAAGAAAGACTACACCTTTTACCCCGTTGTCTATGGCCTGGAAGGGGAAGCGGACTGGACAGATGAAGCCAACTGGTACAAAGCGAATCCTTCCCTTGGCCACACCATCCAGATCGACCGCGTCCGGGAAGCGTACCAGAACGCTATCGAGAATCCGGCCGAGGAGAATGTGTTCAAACAACTCAGATTGAATATCTGGACTTCGGCCAGCATCCGCTGGATACCGGAACAGGTCTACGATAAGGGGAATCTCCCCATTGACCTGGATTCCCTGCGGGGGCGGATGTGCTACGGCGGGCTGGACTTGTCCAGCACATCGGATATCACGGCCCTGGTACTGGCCTTCCCGCCCCGGACGGAAGAGGAAAAATATATCCTGCTGCCATTCTTCTGGCTGCCGGAAGACACACTGGAACTTCGCTGCCGACGTGACCATGTCCTCTACGACGTCTGGCAGAAGCAGGGCTTCATCCAGACGACGGAAGGAAACGTCATCCATTACGGCTTTATCGAGAAGTTCATCGAACGCCTGGGGGAAACGTACTACATCCGGGAAATCGCCTATGACCGCTGGAACGCCACCCAGATGGTGCAGAATCTTGAGGACATGGGCTTTACCATGGTGCCTTTCGGCCAGGGGTTCAAGGATATGTCGCCGCCGTCGAAGGAGCTGTTCAAGCTTCTGATGGAAGGGAATATCAACCATGGCGGCAATCCCGTCCTCAAATGGATGGCCGGCAACGTCGTCATGCGCCAAGACCCTGCGGGGAACATCAAGCCGGACAAAGAAAAATCCGTCGAAAAGATCGACGGAATCGTGGCGTCCATCATGGCACTGGACCGCTGCGTCCGCAACGGGACTGGCAGCGGCAGCGTCTATGATGAACGGGGCGTTATTGCATTTTGATTAACGTAAATAATCTATGCAGATTTTAAGGATATAGGCTCCCCAGCTATTAGGATATACACGATTGGTATGACCGAATGAATTGGGCTTTTGCATTGTAGAGGTTTGATATCGCCATTCATCAGATAGCCTGTCAAAATTCCAGAACACTACTTTTTGGACAGAACCATCTTTTACTTGTTTTACAGCACAAGTTATTTTTGAATAGTCGTTGTTCCATTGAATTGATTCACTGACAACATAGGCTTGGTAGTTACCATCCTGAGGAGCGGCAGTATATGCCCAGATGTCAGTGGCTTCGGCAGATTGTGGGAAAAGCCAAAGTGAAAAGCAAAAGATAAAAAATACGGCAAGATAAGATAGATATTTTTTCATTGGGCATCATTCCTTTCGTAATTTGAAAATATCATAAATTTGTCGATAGAGCAATAGGAGGTTTCCATGCACATCCCTTTTTTATCCAGCCTGTTCCGTACCCGGGACAAGCCTCAGAACTATTATATCGGCACGGATTTCCGTTATCTGTTCGGCCCCTCTGCCAGTGGCAAGACGGTGAACGAGTTCACGGCTATGCAGACGACGGCAGTGTATGCCTGCGTCCGCATCCTGGCGGAAACTCTGGCAGCCCTGCCGCTCCAGCTGTACCGTTACACGCCTGGCGGCAAGGAGCGGGTCTATGACCATCCGCTGTACCATCTACTCCATGATGAGCCGAATCCGGAGATGACTTCGTTTATCTTCCGGGAAACGCTCATGAGCCACCTGCTCATCTGGGGCAATGCTTACGCCCAGATCATCCGCGACCGATTAGGGCGGGTACAGGGACTATACCCGCTCAGGCCGGACAAGATGACCGTCTGCCGGGATGACCGGGGAAAGATTTTTTATCTGTATACCAAGACGGGAGATGAGAATCCGAACATCAAGCCGTATGGTCAGGTGGCCCTGCAGAAGGAAGAAGTGCTGCATATCCCCGGCCTTGGGTTTGACGGCCTGGTCGGTTATTCGCCGATTGCCATGGCCCGCAATGCCGTGGGCATGACCATGGCCTGCGAGGAATACGGTGCCTCTTTCTTTGCGAACGGGGCCAGCCCCAGCGGGGTGCTGGAACATCCAGGCGTTCTGAAGGATCCGGCCAAAGTCCGGGATTCGTGGAATGCCGTCTACCGGGGGACGGGCAATGCCCACAAGGTGGCTGTGCTGGAAGAAGGCATGAAGTACCAGCAGATCGGCATCCCGCCGGAAGAAGCACAGTTCCTGGAAACACGGAAGTTCCAGCTCGATGAGATTGCCCGGCTCTACCGCATCCCGCCACACATGATTGGCGACCTGGAGAAAAGTTCCTTCAATAACATCGAGCAGCAGTCCATGGAATTCGTGAAATACACGTTAGACCCATGGGTCATCCGCTGGGAGCAGGCCATGCAGAAAGCCCTATTCCTGCCGGAAGAGAAGAAGCAGTATTTCCTGAAGTTCAACGTGAACGGCCTCATGCGCGGCGACTACGAGAGCCGCATGACCGGGTACAGCATCGGCCGGCAGAACGGCTGGCTGTCCGCCAACGATATCCGGGAGATGGAAGACATGAATCCCGTCCCCGATGAGGAAGGCGGTAATCTGTACCTGGTGAACGGCAGCATGACCAAGCTCAAAGATGCCGGGGCCTTTGCCCGGAAGGGAGAAACGAATGAAACATAAATTTTGGAAGTGGGTGACCAATGCGGCCCCCGATGCCTTCGGCAGTGAACGGACGCTGTACCTGGACGGCCAGATCTCGGACGAGACCTGGTGGGGCGATGAGGTAACGCCGAAGGCGTTCAAGGAAGAACTGAATGCGGGCAGCGGCGATATCACCCTCTGGATCAACAGTCCGGGCGGTGACTGCTTTGCCGCTGCCCAGATTTATAACATGCTCATGGAATATCCGGGGAACGTCACCGTTAAGATTGACGGACTGGCTGCTTCGGCGGCCTCTGTCATCGCCATGGCCGGGACCAAGGTCTGTATGTCGCCAGTGGCCATGCTGATGATCCATAATCCGGCGACCCTGGCCTATGGTGACCAGTCAGAGATGGAAAAGACCATCGGCATGCTGAGCGAAGTCAAGGAAAGCATCATCAACGCCTACGAAATCAAGAGCGGCCTGGCCCGCACGAAGATTTCTCACATGATGGATGACGAAACCTGGCTCAATGCAAAGAAGGCGGTAGAACTTGGCTTTGCCGATGAAATCCTGTTCGACCAGAAGAAGGACAATGGAGAGCAGCCGGAAGCCATGATTTATACGCCAGTAACTGTTACCAATTCGTTGGTACAAAAACTGAAGCCCCATGAACCGATTCATAAAGTGCCAGCCGCATCCTTAGAAAAACGGCTGGCATTGCTCATTCATTAAGGAGGACAACAATGGATACGATTTTAGCACTGCGTGAGAAACGCAAGAACCTCTGGGATGCCGCCAAGAATTTTCTGGATACCGTCCGTGATGAAAATGGCATGGTCTCTGCAGAAGATGCGGCTCGCTACGACAAGATGGAAGCGGATGTAGTAAATCTCGGCAAAGAAATCGACCGCCTGGAACGCCAGCAGCAGCTCGACGCCCAGCTTGCCCAGCCCACTACTACACCGATTACTGAACTCCCTGGCGCAGGCCAGAATGGAGCAGAAAAGAAAGGCCGTGCGTCTGATGCCTATCGTAAGGCTTTCTGGGACAGCATCCGCCATAAGAACTTCATTGATGTACAGAACGCCCTGAGTGCAGGCACCGATGCTGATGGTGGCTATCTGGTACCGGACGAATTCGAACACCAGCTCATCGACAAGCTCCAGGAAGAGAATTTCTTCCGCGGCCTGGCCACGGTCATCCACACCAGCGGCGACCGCAAGATTCCCATCGTGACGGGTCATGGCGAAGCGTCCTGGATGGAAGAGAACGGCCTCTACCCGGACAGCCAGGATACCTTCGGCCAGCAGTCCATCGGGGCGTACAAGCTGGGGACGGCTATCCGTGTGTCGGAAGAACTGCTGAACGACAGCGCTTTCGACCTGGAAAGCTACATTGCCGGTGAATTTGCCCGCCGTATCGGCACGAAGGAAGAAGAAGCCTTCCTCACCGGTGACGGGAAGAACAAGCCGACTGGCGTGTTCCCGTCCGCGGAGCTGGGCGTGACAGCCAATGGCGCATCCATCACCTTTGATGATGTCATCGACCTGTATCACTCCCTGCGCATCCCGTACCGCCGCAAGGCCGTATGGCTCCTGAACGATGCAACCATTAAGGCCTTGCGCAAGGTGAAGGACAACAACGGCAACTACATCTGGCAGCCGTCTGTCACGGCCGGTACGCCGGATACTATCCTGAACCGTCCCTGCTACTGCACTTCCTTTGCACCGGAACTGGCGGCGGGCAGCCGTCCCATGCTCTTCGGGGACTTCAGCTACTACTGGATTGCCGATAGGGAATACCGCTCCTTCAAGCGGCTTAACGAATTGTATGCCGCCAACGGCCAGATCGGCTTCCTTGCCAGCCAGCGCGTCGATGGCATGCTGATGCTCAAGGAAGCGGTCAAGGCCCTGGAGATGAAAGCGAAGGGATAAGCCATGATTGTGACGCTGGAAGAAGCCAGGGAATACCTGCGGATTGATGAAGATGACACGAGTAATGATGACGTCATCCAGTCTTCCCTGGAAACAGCCCAGGCCCTCTGCCTGGACTTGGCCCGCTGCGAGGAAGCGGATGCCGAAGAGAATCCCGTCGTGTTCCATGAAGCCATCCTCTATGCTGCGGCTTTTTTGTATGAACACCGTGAGGAAGCGGACTACGCAGGACTTTTGAAACGTCTGCGCTGGCTGCTGTTCGGGGTCCGGCGGAGCTGTTTTTGAAAAAGGGGGGATGCCCATGAAGACGGGGCTTTTGAACAAACGGATTGAGATTCTGGGAAAGCAGGCCGTGACGGATGAATATGGTTTCGATACCCAGGCTGACGTCGTAGTATATCGCTGCTGGGCATCCATCGAGCCTGCCCGGGGCAAAGTGTTCTATGAGATGGAACGCAAGGCGGACACGGAGTACAGCAAGATCACTATCCGCTGGCGTCCCCATATCACCCATGATATGAAGGTGAAGTATCAGGATCACTTCTACGACATCGACACCATCGTCGACCCGTACATGCGCCATGAAGCACTGGAACTGTACTGCACGGAAGAAGTGAGGGGGACGGGCAATGAGCGGAAGTGACTTTGAGGTCAAAGGATTGGATGACCTTTCAGAAAAACTGCTTTCTGCTATTGAAGAGTTTCCCGGCACTGCCGAGAAGGGCCTGGTGACGCTTGGCAACAAGCTCAAAAAGGAGTGCGTAAAAAACACGCTGGAAGGCAGCACGGGCAAGCTGAAGAAAGGCTGGAAGCATAAGGTGGAAGGGTATAACGGCTCGGAGCTGACCTATGAACTGGTCAACAGGCATCCGGTCCATCACCTCTTGAATAACGGCCATGTCAAGAAAACGCCGGGCGGCAGGACCGTGGGCTATTATGAAGGCCGGCACTATACGGAGAAATCCGTCAAGGTCTTCGAAGCCAGCGACTTGCAGCCGGGACTGGAGAGACTCACGAAGAAGCTCCTCAAGAAAGCAGGCGGCACATGATCCATGATCTCGATATTCTGCAGGCGGTGCAGCAGAAATTCAAAGAGCGGTTCCCGTATCCCGTCTACCTGCAGGAAGTCAAGGAAGGCTTTGCGCCGCCGGCCTTTTTCCTGAAGACAATGACGGTAGCGACGCCGCAGAAAGAAAACGAGGTCTACCGGGATACGGACCTCTACATTACGTATCTGCCGAAGAAGCAGGAAAAAAGCACGGCCATCTACGCCGTGCTTTTTGCTGCGGAAAATTTATTCCGGGACGGACTGAAAGTCGGCAACCGTTATCTCCCTGTCGTGTCTATGAGTGAGGAGCTGATGGGGACGGACAATGACGGCGGGCGTCTGACGCTGACCTTCCAGTACTATGACGTCCGGGAAAAAGAAGAAACGGCAGAAATCATGAAGGTATTGCATCAGCGGTACCAGGGAAAGGAGACGTAACCCATGAAAATGCCATCCATCAATATCGCGTTCAAAGAAAAAGGCATCAGTGCCGTCGAACGCAGCGAACGCGGTATTGTCCTTCTGATTCTGAAAGAAGAGACACTGCCGTCCCAGACGGAAGTGAACCTGTATACGGCAGATGACATTCCCAAAGAACTCTCAGACAGCAACCGTGAGCAGCTGGAACTGACCCTTCGCGGCTACGTGAACAGTCCGAAGAAGGTCATCGCCGAAATCATCAGCAAGGATGCAGAAGATTATACCGATGTCCTCAAGGCCATCGAGAACAAGCGCTTCGATTACCTGGTCATCCCGGACATCGAAGAAAACCACATCGACACCATCGCGACCTGGATCAAGGGGATGCGGACGAATAAGAATAAGCGCATCAAGGCCGTCCTGCCGGACTGCACAGCGGATACGGAAGGAGTCATCAACTTCGTCAATCAAGTCATCCGCACGAAAACGAAGACCTACACGACGGCCCAGTACTGCGGGCGCATCGCGGGTATCATCGCAGGAACGCCGATGACCATTGCCTGTACGTATGCGCCGCTGCCGGAAGTCATTGGCTGCGACGTCTGGACGAAGGAAGAAATGGATACTATGACGGATGCCGGCAAATTGTTCTTCTTCTTTGACGGGGAAAAGGTCAAGCTGGGCCGCGGCATCAACTCCCTGGTCACGACGGTCCAGGGCAAAGGGGTATCGTTCCAGAAAATCAAGCTCGTCGATTTGATGGACATGATGTATGACGATATCCGCACCACAGCCCAGGATCATTACCTTGGCAAGTATGCCAACAGCTATGCCAACCGATGCCTCCTGGTGACGGCTATCCAGGGGTATCTTGACCAGCTGGCCCAGGAGGGCCTGCTGGAGCAGGGGCAGAATACGGCTTATATCGATGTGGAATCCACAAAGATCTGGCTGGAATCCAATGGCAAGTATACGAAAGAGGAACTGGCGGATATGTCGGAAATGGACATCAAGATGGCCAATATCGGCAGCAATGTCTTTATAGCCGTAGATGCTTCGCTCCTGGATGCCATGGAAGATGTCACGATTGCCGTCAATATCTGAGGAGGTGAGGTACAGTGAACAGCATGGAAGCCAAACGGGTGATGAACGGCAAGTATGCCGACCTCTATATCGACGGCGACCTCATGGCCGAAGCCACGGCTTTCAAGGCCGAGGTCACGCTGACCAAGGAAGAAGTGAAGATGCTCCGTCATGTCGGCAAGGGCTACAAGGTCACAGGCTATGACTGCAAAGGGCAGCTGAAGCTCCATAAAGTCTCGAGCTACATGATCAAGAAGATGAACGACAACATCAAAGCGGGCAAGCAGACCGTCGTGACCATCGTATCCGTCCTTGACGATAAGGACGCCATTGGCAGCGAACGCATCGTCATCAAGGATGCGACCTTTGACAGCCTGATCCTGGCCGACTGGGAAGTGGACAAGATGGGCGAGGAAAGCTACAGCTTCACCTTTTCGGATTGGGATCTCTTGGATTTAGCATAAGGAGAACAAGCACATGAATATGGTAGACCGACTGCTGAAAGCAGATATAGTGAACAAGCTGGCCGAACGGCCTGAAAAGAAAGTGAAGATGGAACGGCTCTCGAAGCTGTTCGGATTCGATTTTATCATCACGCTCCGGGCCATCGACCCGGAACGCTACGCCGATATCCAGAAGATGGCCGTGGACTTCACCAACGGCAGCGCCGACAATATCGACATTTATCAGATGCAGACCCAGACGCTCCTGGCGGGGATTGCCGATCCGGACCTCAAGAATAAGGATCTGCTGGAAAAATTCGGGGCCGTACTTCCTGGTGACATCATCCGCAAGCTCTTCCTGGCAGGCGAGATTGCCGACCTTACGGCACAGATTACAGAACTTAACGGCTATACGACCCAGGAAAAGGCGGACAAAGCCGTAAAAAACTGATTCGGACCGATGGCGAGGTGCAGGCGATGTATCTATTGTTCCGGGAGCATCACCTGCTGCCGTCAGCGGTCATGAAACTGGGATACGGCGAACGGCAGGTGCTGTATGCTTTTATCCGCTATGAGATGGAAGAACGCGATAAAAAAGTATCTTCAGCATTATCGGATTAACTGCTGAAAATACGGCTATCTGCCATAAAGTCATAAGGCAGGCTCAAGCCACTTAGATATTTCATAGACGAAGTCGCTTTTTTTCTTGCATTGTGGGTGGCCGACACGTAGTACATGAAAGGTTTGATTGCCCAGAGTGGAAATGGCTTCCTGCCAGGGCATTTTTCTTTTCCCGATGTCTTTAGAACCGTTGTAATGAATATTATAACGGTCAAAAACGTTAGGTATGTAATCGTCATAATACCAAGCTGTATAAAAAATGATATGAGTAGGATGTATTACCTTTAATTCCTGCTGAAGGACTTTTAGGTTTAGGATACAGTTGGATTTTACAAAATCTGAGGTAGTATCCTTTCCTCCGGAATTGTTGCATTTGACAATATTGGTAAATGCGATGTGTTCTATAGAATCGTCACCGAATATTCTCTGAGTGATAGCACGAGTATAGCTCCAATATGGCCAGCTTTTGTTCCACAGAGATTCACGGGTATATTGAAAGGGATTGCGAAAGCCGTCTTCAATCGTGCCGGGATTGTTTCTGGCATTTTTACCGACAAATAGAATTCTCTTGGAAGTTTTATTAAAATCGGAACCTACGCACCAGCAGCCAATCGGTAAGGATAAATGTTCTTTCTTGTGACATTCTTCACAGATTTTGCAAGTACCAAGCTCCATATGGTGATATCGTTCAGCTAATCTTTTTTCTGTTTCATTGAAATAGCGCATTGGAATTCCTCCGTAACGATAGACTTCTTTTATCTTACTATATTTTTAATATCTGTAACAACATTGAGAGGTGAAACAGCATGGCCAATAATGTCATCGATGCCGCCATCCGGCTGCGGGATTTGTTCACGCCGACCGTGCGTAGCGTCAATGCCAGCCTGGGGACCATGAAGACCCAGATGGCGGCGGCGAAACAATCGGTCAGCGGACTGTCGGACAAGCTGACGGAGCATGAGCGCATCCAGAAACGGACGGCGAAGAGCATCGAGCAGACGGGAAGCAAGATTTCCGGCTTATCAGACAAGATGGCCCTGCTGTCAGCCCCCCTCCTGGCAGCCGCAACGGCAGGCTTCAAGCTGCACAGCGACTTTGCCAACGGTATCGCCAAGATTTCGACTTTGGTCGACACGACGGTCGTTTCCATGCAGAAGGTCAGTGATGAGATTCGTGCTGTCAGCGATGAAACGGGCGCAGGTGTCGCTGATCTTTCGGAATCGGTCTACCAGGCCATTTCCGCTGGTGTCGATGCGGCCCATGCCGTGGGCTTTGTCAAAGACATGACAATTGCTGCGAAAGCCGGCTTCACCGACACGACGACTGCCGTTAACGGTGTGACCACGGTCCTCAATGCCTATGGAAAATCGGCAGAAGAAGCCACGGCGGTGACGGACCAGATGCTCCTGGCACAGAACTTCGGCAAGACATCCTTTGGCGAGATGGCCCAGTCCATGGGCAATGTCATTCCCATTGCGGCACAGCTCAATGTCAGTACCCAGGAACTGTTCGGTTCCATCGCCGTCCTGACCAAGAACGGTATCCGGACCAGCGAGGCCATTACCGGACTCAAGGCGGCTTACAGCAACATCCTGAAGCCGTCTGCCGAAGCGGCGAAACTGGCTCAGTCCCTTGGCCTTGAGTTCAATGCGGCTCATCTGCAGAGCGTGGGCTGGGTGAAGTTCCTGGACGAAGTGAAGCGGGCGACAGGCGGCGATGCCGAACAGATGGCCCAGCTCTTTGGCTCTGTCGAGGGCCTGAACAGCATCCTGGTCCTGACGGGCAAGGGAGCCGGGGACTTCGATAAGGTCATGGACCAGATGGCCCAGTCTGCCGGCATGACCCGGGAAGCCTATGAGAAGATGCTGACCCCGTCGGAGCAGATGCAGATTGCCATGAACCAGCTGAAGAATGCCGGCATGGATTTAGCGGTGTCGTTTACGCCGTACTTCAAGGCCATGTCGATGCGCGTCAAGGAACTGGCTGCCTGGTTCCGTGCGCTTACACCGGAACAGAAAACGCTGATTGGCCAGGTGGCTTTTGGCATCGTGACCTTCCAGCTCTTCGGTTCCACCCTGGGGCGGGTGCTGACGGTCGGCGGCAGGGCTTTTGGTACTTTCAACTCTATTGCCACGGGCATTAGCAAAGCCGGCAGTGTCTCGAAGTATCTCTCGACCCAGTTCAAAGGACTCATTCCGGTCTGCCGGGGCATTGCCATCGTGGCCAGGGGCATGGGCAGTACCTTTCTGACTGCCGGACGCATGATGATCACCATCATCCGTGCCGTAGGCGCCGCAGCCATGGCCAATCCCATCATTATCATCATTGCCGCGATTATTGCTGCCTTGTACCTTCTGTGGAGGAACTGGGATACCGTGTCGCATTATATCGAACAGGCTATACAGGCTGTATCGGACGCCGTCGATGCAGGGATGAACTGGATCAGTTCTGCCTGGGACGGAGCCATGAACGGCATCAGCGAGACGGCCTCCAGTATCTGGGAAAGCATCAAGGACACCTTTCGCAGCGGTGTGAACTGGGTCATCGACCAGGTGAACGGCCTGATTTCCAGCATCAACAGCCTGTCTATCGACATTCCGTCCCTGACGGGAGGGGCGCCGACCCATGTGGGATTTGATATCCCAAGTATCAGCCACTTTGAAAGCGGTGTCGAGAACTTTCGTGGCGGCTTTGCCGTCATCAATGAAGACCGCCGGGGCGAGTTGGTACACCTGCCCAACGGCAGTACGGTCATACCTCATGATGAAAGCATCCGTCAGGCCATGAACGCCGGCAGCGGCGGCATCACCATCTGCATTGATACGATGAACGTTCGCAGCGAGCAGGACATCGACGCCGTCGCTGAAAAACTCGTCGAAAAAATGAGACTGTACGGCATGAACCGCATGAAAGGAGCGACCCTCTGATGAGTTCTTTCTTAGCATCCCTGTTGAACGCCATCGGCCAGGCTGCATCTTCCCTCACAATTTCTCTCTCTTCTGAATCGGCAGCGGTGGTCTTTCCCGTCCTGCCTTCGGAGCTGATGGTATCTGTCAATACGAATCATGGCACGGTGAACATCAATAACTTCGGCGACTACCTCATGATGGGAAAGACGGGACTCAGGACACTGACCCTTTCCGGATTTTTCCCAGCACAGGATTATCCCTTTGCCATGATGGGCCTTGCGCCTTATACATACATCGCCCAACTGGAAACGATGCGTACCGGTGACAGCGTCTGTCAGCTGACGGTGTCGGATACGCCGCTTTCCATGCCCTGCCTGATTTCGTCCTTCAAGTTTGGTGAAAAGGACGGCAGCGGCGATGTCTATTACGAGCTGGGCCTGACAGAGTACCGCTACGTCACAGCACCGGAGACGGGAAAGACCGATGCTGCGACAGGGCTGAAGAAGCGGCCGGAATCGTTCTGGTCGAAGATGAAGAAGAACATCACCTATTATCCCGGTGACAGTATCGGGAACGTCATCGGCCGGGCCGTGGGGAAATCGGTGACGCTCAACAATGAGCAGTTCTCGAAGTTCCAGATCTATCGCAGCATCGTCCGTAACGGCGGTCTTTCGCCCGGGGATATCATCCGCCTGACGACGATGAACCTCAAAAGGAATGATGAAAATGTTCCAGTTGCAAAGAATCAATAAGAAAACCAATACCGAGGATGCTCAGACGGAAGGCCAGAAAAAGCCCGAGAACGCAGACCTTACGGGCTGGCTGATTTGTGCAACTTGGTCCGGGGACGTCGAACAGGCCGGACGCAGGCTGGAATTCGATCTGGCCTATACGACGCGGGATAAATCTTGGCAGAATCCGGAACTGGAACTGGGGGACGAGGTGCTGTTTATCCACATTGACGATAAGACGCAGCAGACTGTCCACCTGTTCCAGGGACGTATTTTTGGCCGCAGCCGGGAGAGCGGCTCTTCCGTGATGCATTTTACAGCCTTTGACAATATCGTCTATCTGGCCAAGTCCCGCATAACCAAGAAGTACACGAACGTCACAGTGGCCGACGCCATCCGCCAGACCATCAATGACTTTTCTATTCCGGCCGGGACTATTCCCGACCTGTCCGTCACCTGCAATTTCATTGCCGATGATATCTCGGCTACGGAGGCTATCAAGCAGGCATTATCCTATCAGTCTGCACAGGATGGCAAGGGATACCATATCTACATGACCGAAGGGAAGCTCAACGTGGTCTGCATGAATGACCAGGTGGTGGAGGACTTCCTGATCAGCGATGTGACGAATCTGACGGGCGCGTCTGTTTCTGAATCGGTGGAAGACATGGTATCGAAAGTGGTCGTCGTTGACAGTACGGGACAGACGAAGGGGGAGCTGCCCAATACTACAGACATCCAGAAATTTGGTCTCATCCAGGCCATTTGCAAGGCCGACCCTAAGCAGGACGATGCCTCGCAGGCAAGGGCCATGCTGAAGACCGTCGCCCATGACATGTCCATCCGGGCCATCGGTCATATCCAGTGCATCGCTGGGCTTTCTGTCTCAGTCCAGGAAGAACAGCTCAAGGGCCAGTTCTTCATCAAGTCGGACAGCCATAAAATCGAAGGCAACAAGCACCTGATGGAGCTGCATCTGGTATTCAACAAACTGCTGGATGAGCAGAAACAGGAACTGGACAGTACATCGTACAATGCCAACCCAGACTATGTGCCGCCAGCGGAAACGGAATCGACATCTTCTGTTCCTGCAGGTGGCGCTATCGCTGGCAGCAGTGTGGTCGATGCGTGCATGGCCAATTTCGAGGGTACCGTTTCTCCCTATGGCTCAGAAGGCTGTGTCGACCGGGCGACCATCGCTGCAGCGGGCTATTCCCCTTTTGCAGCGCAGGAATATAACAATGGCGTGAAAGGCTGCGACCAGCTGCGCGCCGATGCCGAAGCGCAGGGTATGGCTATCCCTTATGACCCGTCGCAGCTCGAAAAGGGCGACATCATCATGTACAACCGCTACAGCAAGCCGGACCCGAACTGGCATGTCGTCGTCTATGACGGAAGCGGCGGCTGCTGGGGCAACAGCTCCAATGTCTATGGCTGTTTTCATCACTACGAAGGCAGCATCGATATGGGGAGCGACTATTATCCGGCGACCATCATCAAGACATCGAGGGGGTGACAGGAGATGCAGAAAAATCCGTATATCAGCCTGCTGAATCTGATGGAGCAGGTCAGCCGCAGCAGCAATAGCCCGGACATTCAAATCGGGCAGATCCTTGCTTCGCCGCCAGAGATTAAAGTCCGTTACAACGGCATCATCCTGACGAAAGAGGAGCTGTGGATTTCCCATTATCTCCTGGCAGGTTATGGCCGCACGGCTAAAGGCCATCTGGTATCGGCGACACAGAACCGTGCCGGCGGCAGCGGCGATGCGGCTTACCAGTCCCATAATCATGATATCGATAATGCCTACACCGATTCCGTCATCTATACGGATACGCTGAAGCCCGGCATGTACGTGGCCATCATGCCCATGCTCATCAACGACCGGATTCAGCAGTACATTATTTTGGATGAGATTGTGAGGATTGATGGCCATGGCTGATCCTTTTGTAGCAATGAACAGCATCCAGGCAGCGAACCGGAATGAGTCGCTGCCTCTTTTCGTAGAATACGGCTATGACTTTGATAAGCAGTGCTTCCGCTACGATGAAAAAGGCCAGAACCTGATGGTGACAGAAAATGAAGCCCTCAAGGTCTGGATTTATAAGGCAATCCTCACCGAGCGGTATCGCTACTTGGCCTATGATGACAGCTATGGCATTACCATCGAGCCGTATCAGGGGAGAGCGCCAAACAGCCAGTATACGGCAGACAGGATTTGCCAGAATATCCGTGAGGGATTGATGGTGAATCCGTACATTGCCCGCATTAACCATATCGAGGTGGAGAAGCGGGAACGGGATGATTTGGCCATTACGGTTGACGTCACTTCCATTTACAGTGACGAATCATTGACCGTGACGGCAGGAAGGAGCGAGGCATGAGCAATTTATTTGATGCACAAACCAAAGATGTGATTGAGAGCCGCATGGCCCAAACCCTGCACACCATTACGGAAAAAGAGCAAAGTACCATGGAAGGCACCTTTGCCCGCGACCTGATCGACGCCAATGCCGTGGAATTTGAGAGCAGCTATGCCGAGATGGCCATGTTGCGCGACGCGGCCTTTGCCGAAACGTCCTGGGGCGACTACCTGACGCTGCGGGCAGCGGAATTTGGCGTCGATCGCAAGAAAGCCGTCAAGGCCAAAGGAGAAGTTACGGTGACGGGGATGGCAGGAGCCTACATCATTCGCAGCAGTCTCTTCCAGACAAAAGACGGCCAGCGATTTTATACCCTGGAGTCGGCCACCATTCCTGCCGATGCCGCTGAGGTTACGATTCCCGTGGAAGCTGCCGATGCCGGGGCGAGTGGCAATGTGGCCGAAGGAACGATTACAGAAATCCCCTATTCCATCCCGAATATCTCGGCAGTCGTTAACCATAAGAAATGCACCGATGGGGCGGATGAAGAAACGGATGACGCACTCCTTGCCCGGCTCCTGTTCCGGGTGCGCCAGCCTATCACCTCGGGCAATGCCAATCATTATCGTGACTGGGCCATGTCTGTCGATGGCGTCGGGAACTGCAAAGTCATCCCGCTCTGGCAGGGCAATGGCACGGTGAAGGTCATCATCGTCACGGCAGAGAATGAATCGGCATCGGCTGAACTGATCCAGGAGGTCTATGACTACATCGAAAGCCAGCGGCCTATCGGTGCGACCGTGACCGTCGTTTCGCCGGCGCCATTATCCATTGATTTGACGGCAGATGTCTATGGCACAGCCAGCCCCGATGCCGTAAAGGCAGCCATGACAGCCTATCTCAAGCAGACGGGCTTCACGCTTTCTTATGTCAGCCTGGCCCAGATGGGGAAACTCCTCCTTTCCATCAGTGGCATTACGGATTATAAGGATTTGAAGCTTAATGGAAAAGCGGCCAACGTGGAACTGACGAACGAGCAGATCCCCGTGGCAGGGAAGGTGGTGCTGAACCTTGTCAGCCAATGACTGGATGCGGCAGAGCCGGATGGATATCCTGAAGTATTTGCCGAATTTCTTATCCAAAGACCCGATGTTCCACTGCGCGGCAGAAACCTGCAATGAGGAACATGACCGTCTGCGCCTGGCTCTGCAGGATCTGGCGGACAACTTCTTCGTGAACACCGCCACCTGGGCGCTGCCGCTTTATGAATCGTTCCTGGGCATCAAGCCCAGTGACGGAGATAGTGACGAATTCCGCAGGCAGCGGATTTTCTTCAAGCTGCAGCACGTGGATGTGTCTACAAAAGATTTCATGAACTCCATCATCAATCTCTACAGTGTCGGCCATATCGAGGAAGTCAATGAGGAATACTACTTCAAGGTGTACTGCATCATGAACGGCAAAGATACCACGACCTTGCAGAAGCTCATCACGCAGCTCAACATCTACAAGCCGGCCCATCTGGGATACGCCATCTACCTGGGTTATTCCTGGAATGGCAAGATTCACTGGAACGGGGAAGCTACCTTCTCGACGGCGACCATCGTATCCAAGAAAGGAGTGATGACAAATGGATGATTACAGCAAAGAGAAATGGTCTGCCGACTTCCCGGACCGTGCCGGACAGGAAGTCCGGCCCACAGAAGCTGTGGAGAATACGCTGGATTATGATGTGCTTTTCCCACAGTATCTTTCGGAAGACCCGGTTGTATTCAACCAGCAGAACAAGACTGTGTCCCAGCTGGTCAGCAATGATGCCCGGCTCTATGAGCGGATTTCCGCTACGGCAGCTGACATCAATGCCCATCTGACGGACGCCAATGCCCACGCGACTGGCATCAGCGGCAATGCGGCCAGTGCGTCGAAGCTGCAGACGGGGCGGAAGATTCACCGGGTTGTCTTTGATGGCACGAAGGATATTACACTGCCAGATTTCAGCGGCTGCGGCGAAAAGACGGCAGGCCAGAGCGGTATGGTCCCGTCACCTTCTGCTGGGAAGCTGAATACCGTCCTGCACAGCAACGGCAGCTGGGGCAAGGTCA
Organism: Veillonella absiana; assembly: GCF_032970865.1. Classification (NCBI taxonomy): domain Bacteria; kingdom Bacillati; phylum Bacillota; class Negativicutes; order Veillonellales; family Veillonellaceae; genus Veillonella; species Veillonella absiana. The sequence goes on from NZ_JAWJZB010000005.1 coordinate 170,134, forward strand.
CCTACGCCGATATGGACGAGGAAGCCGTGGCCAAGATCCAGGCATGCCCGTTCCCTGTCAATGCCATCTACATTTCTACGGACGGGAAGAATCCCGCGACATACTGGCCCGGGACGACCTGGGTGGCCTTTGCCATGGGACGTTGCCTGATCGGGGCCGGAGCAGCAGACAGCGGAACCATGTACAAGGCCGGGGACAAGCTGGGTGAGGAGAAGCACAACCTTACGATTCCAGAAACTCCGGCTCATGGCCATACAGTCGGAGACAGCGGAAATCATCGTCACTGGTCCTGCGGGTCATTGCCGCGCAACTTCCAGTGGGATGCCTGTGAAGGCAATGATGCACCTGTTGCCGTAGGTTATGGCGACGGTTGCTGGCATGGGAATCAGGTGGACGGGCATACCTCCTGGGATGGGAATCATTCCCACAGCCTTTCCCGGACGGGTGGTGGCCAGCCGCACAACAACATGCAGCCGTCCATCGTCGTGTACATGTTCCAGCGGACAGGCTAGGAGGTGAGGAATATGGCTGAATGGTTACAGATGGCCGCATCCTTGGTATCGGTCCTGATGCTCTGCGGCGTCATCTTTAATTTCAGCGTCATCAAGCCGCTGAATGAATCGGTGCGGAGCCTCCGGGACTGTATCGCAGAACTTCGCCGCCAGCTGTCGGATACGGAAGCCAAGCGGCAGAAGATGGCGGAACGGCTGTCCCGGGTGGAAGCCCTGGCAGAACATGCCCACCGCAGGCTGGATGCCATGGAACAGCGGCAGCCGGAACAGGGGGGATGGAAATGAGCTTCTCCGTGGTGCAGAACCGGATCCGCCTGGTGAGGGGCGATTCGGCAGAAATCCGCCTGGTCATCTGCGACCGGGTGACGGGGGAACCTTTCATCCCTGGAAAGCGCGATGAGTTGACGTTCACGCTGAAGCGCAGTCTCCCCGATGAAAGACCTGTCCTGACCAAGACACTGGAACAGGGCATCCGGCAGGAAGGGGCGGAGTGCTTCCTGGTTTTCTGGCCGGACGATACGCGGAGCCTTCCCTGCGGCCGCTATATCTATGATGTAGAGCTGGTGCGGGAGAACGGATACACCGATACCCTTATCCCGCCCCGCCCTTTTTTCCTGGAAAGGGGTGTGACGGACGATGGCGCATAAGGAAAACAGCCTCATCGGCATCCTTTCCATGCCCCAGGCCCCGTCCGGGGACTATCAGGAAAAATGCATCATCCCATCCGATGAGGAACAGGTCGTCACCGCTGACAGCGGTCATGCGGCCCTTTCCCGGGTGACGGTAGCTGCCATCCCGTCGAACTATGGCAGAATCAGCTTTAATGGCTATGAGTTGAAAGTCGAGTAAAGGAGCAATCAACATGGCGAAAAATGTAAAAATCAATTCGGTCGTGTATGCGGAAGTGCCGCAGGTTTCCATTCCTCTGGCTGAAGGACAGGGGACGGCTGTCTTTTATGATACGACCGGGGCCACGGCGGCATCGGGGGATATCCTGACGGGAAAATCCGCTTTTATCGGGAATGGCTTCGTCGCGGGTTCCATGCCCAATAACGGAGCCGTCAGCGGCAGTATCAGCAAGGCCGATGGCACGTATGCCATCCCGGCCGGGTTCCATAACGGCAAAGGGGCAGTCCGCATCAGCAGCGAGGAACAGGCCAAACTGGTCAGCGGGAATATCAAGGCTGGCGTGACCATCCTCGGCGTGTCCGGCAAATCCAGTGTCGTCGATACGGGCGATGCCACAGCGGCAGCCGGCACTATCATCAGCGGCAAGACGGCCTACGTCAATGGCACCAAAGTGACCGGGAGCCTGACAACCGTGACCGTATCCCAGGACAGTCTGACCAAGGTGCTGACCATCGAGTAAAGGGGTGATGACATGAAGGTAGATGTGAAAATGGCCGGGAACAGCTACAGTGGGGTACCGTCCGTCCTGATTCCGCTGAAAAGCGGCGGGAAGGCCCGTTTCTGCGAAGTGTCGGATACGACGGCGAAAGCCTCCGATGTGGCCCAGGGCAAGACCTTCTATGATGCAGACGGGAACTATACGGAAGGAACCCGTACGGGAAGCGGCGGCACAGCGGCAGAAGCGGCACCATACAGAGTCACCATCCAACAGGTGCCGCATCAGACTATCGAGGTAACTTTTACGCCACAAGTTACGGGAAACCTGACGGGATTCAAGAAGTCGGGAAGCCAGTCTGCCGAACTCACGAGCGAGGCCAATCTGGCCCTTTCCTATGCCTTTGATGCAGAAGTCATAGCCGACTCTGGCTGGATTAAAGGCAATCCAACCATTTCTGGGGCTTTGAAGAACGGCCTGATTTGCGGGGACGTAGTTATCAGTGCCACAGAGGCAATAGAAGATGCATCCGGACTCAGGATGCCCGTCGGATATATTCCCCTTTATTTATCCGATGGCTGCTTGTACATGGACAAGGACTTGCAGGGAAAATTCAATAATAAATCCTTGGTCAAAGATGGCGCTAAACTGTTCATCGTTGATATTACAAAAAATACAACGAGCATGAACGGTATGTTCAATCCATCTAAGGTAAGTTTTGCTGAAGGAACCCTGGCGGAATCTGTCATTGATTTCAGCAATGTGGAAAAAGGGGCGATTACTGATCTGGGAGTGGCCTTTGCTGGAAATCAGAAGCTGGAATCCCTGGATTTGAGCGGCTTTGGCAATGTGACAGCCATGTACAGCATGTGCGCCTTTTGTTCGAGCTTGAAATGTGTCTATATCGATACATTATCCAACAGCAAGAATAAAACTATCAATACCTATCACATGTTTGCTCCCTGCAGCAGCTTAGAATATCTCATCATTGATAATGTGAATGTGGATTTTGTCATGCAGGATGCCGCCGATGCAGACAAAGGGGTGCCCGCATCGGCAAAAATCCTGGTTCCCAGAGCTGCTTTGGATGCATATAAGGCAGACAGCCACTGGAAATCAGCAGCTGACCGCATCCTGCCCATGGAGGATTTCAATATCGTCCGCAAGGATGGCAGGGTGACCGTCACACCGAAGGCGGTGTAAGGCATGTTTGAGAAAGTGAATATCCCCGACTGTATCGTCATCATCGGGCTGGTCACAGCACTGATCCTGGCGATTTTTTATGCCTTGAACGAGCTGGCCATGTCTATTGCGTCAGGGCTTCTCGGTTACATCGGCGGTACTGTGAAGTCCGCCGTTCATCAGAAAGGAGAAGAAAAACCATGAAAGTATTCCTGAATCCCGGTCATGCGCCGGGCGGCCATCCCGACCCGGGAGCTGTCAATAGTGAAAGCGGTCTGCGTGAGTGCGATGTCGCTTTGGCAGTCGGTCAATCTGCGGAAAGTTACCTGAATGCGGCAGGAGTAGCAACAGAACTGCTCCAGTCTGACAGCCTGGAGGAAATCTGCGAAGCCGCCAATGCCAGTGATGCCGACATCTTCGTGTCCATCCACTGCAATGCCGCCGAAGCCGAAGAAGCCAACGGCACGGAAACCTGGGCCTGTGCCGGCAGTTACCGTGGCAGCATGCTGGCGAGTTGCATCCAGAACCAGATTGTCGATGCCCTGGATACGACAGACCGGGGCGTGAAGATTGCCACGCCCGGCGTCAACGGCCTGTATGTCCTCACGAACACGGACATGCCCGCTGTCCTGGTCGAACTGGCCTTCATCACCAATCCTAGTGATGAAGAAATCCTGGCCAATGCCCAGGATGCCCTGGCCAGAGCCGTGGCCAGGGGCGTGACAGATTATGAACAGCTGATTTTAGGAGGTGAATGACCATGAACCGTGAAGAAATCAGAAAAGCTGTCGCCGATGCCGTCGTATCCTTTGCCAGGAGCGAAGCCGAAGCAGCCATCAAGTCCATCGACCTGGATGACGTCCAGAAGATGGTGGAAGCCCAGATGAAGAACCTCACAGACCCGCTGGAAGCGGAAATCCAGACCACTACCAGCTGGTGGGTGAAGATTCGGAACAGGCTGTATATCACCCTGATGCAGCAGGCGGTCAAAGCTATCGTGGCTGATGTAAAACAGAAGATTGCATGAGAAAAGCCGGTATGGAGCATCGGGGAGATGTTCCATACCGGCTTTTTGTGTTATACTAAAGTCATATTATAAGAATCATTAGATAGGAGATTAGCATATGCTCGATAGAAAGTATTTAAGAGATGTCTTATTACCGGAAAACTTAACAAAAGAAAGCATTTTTTTAGCAATGAAAGATACTCAGAATTTTTTTAAGACAATAAATAGTAAGACCGGAATAAAATTATCCCAACTAATACAAAAAAATAATTTTAGTGGCGTAGTTTCAAATCTATTTACTCATTACATGGGTGAACATAGTCTTTACAAGCCATATAGTGACCAAGAATATCCAGATTTAATGTACGCAGAAAAAAATATAGGACTTGAAGTGAAGGCATGTATTAATTATAAAAAAGGTGGAGAAAGCCACAATGGACATACAGGATGGCATATTATAGTTTGCTATACAATCCTGGACGATGGGAACATTGAATTTATACAGGCTTTGATTGCAAATATTAATGGATATGAAATGGGAGAGGGTATTTCAGATTGGGTGTATTGCAAGAGTAAAAGAAATAGTAATAATAGTCAGCGTACCGAAACTTATGTTACTAATTCAATTGGAACTAATAAATTACGCGATGGAGCTGTCTACATAAATACTGACATAATTCAATATAGTAAGCAACTAAAAAGTGCACGTAATAAACTTAAAGACATTTTGCCGATACCCCCGTACTCACCCTTCTTCGAATAATAACTTTTCGCTTTGTGGATAAAGTTGAGATAATTTAGGTACAGCATTCTTAGCCATTTGATAGAAGTCTTTGTCTTGCTCGACGCCTATGCTATTAAAGCCAAGTGCTTCCGCTGCCGCGATAGTGGAGCCCCCACCGCAGAATGGATCTAATATGATCCCTTCTTGCAAAGGTAAAGCAGCCGATACAAGAATCCTCATAAAATCTTGCGGTTTTAAACTAGGATGATTTGAAATTTTACGTTCACATTGGGGAGTCTTTCCACTTTCAATCAAATCACAAAATGGCGTATCAATTGATTTTCGATGTAAAGCGCCAGCCTTCCACCGTTTTAAGTTTTTTGCAACAGTCCTTTCGGAAAGCGGTTTCCTGTAAAGCCCCCACGGTTCCCAACAACCACGAGGAATAACTGTTGTCATAGAAAACTCTTTTTCTGCGCCTTTGGGGCGATCTCCACCTCGAAAAGTTTTTACGACTCTGACAATCTCTCCGCGTCGTTCTAAACCAGCATCTCGTAAAGCCCGACTAACTATGTCAGATAATAAAGGTGTAGATGCAATAAAAATATGTCCACCAGGAACGAGAACCTTAAAGGCAAGCCTGCCCCAATCAATAAAAAAATTATATACATTGTCTCTTTCCAATGGACTGTCATTGATAACAGAAAATCTTGGCAATGGACTTCTTTTTCGGCCATCAAAGGCTGGAGGAATTCGCCATATACCTCCAGATGCATTTCTCTTTTTTTTCAACTCTTCTTCCGTGTATTCTTTTACACCGTATGGCGGGTCTGTAACTATTGCAGTAATAGAATTTTCTTCTCGATTCTTCATCCAATCGAAACAATTATCATTGATTAATTTATAAGTCATTTTTACCATCCTGTTCCATTCGTTTAATTTTTTCGTATATGGCCATATTGATAAAATGATTCAGGCTAGATTTAATATCTAGCCTTTTTATTTTTTCTTTTGTTCCTTTTGGAAGTATGATAGATACTCTATCATACTTTTCCTTATTATGGATTAATAGATAATTTTTTCTTTTTTGCGTATTTTTGTAACGATTATATGACATAGTATAATCTCCCTTTCTGAGGTAGGTTTATTATAGTCATCATATGACTATAATGTCAAGCTTTAGATAAAACTGAAAAGACTATATCTAAAAATAGATAAGTCCTGTTGAATCTTCTTTTGAAGTACTTAACGATAGCTGTTCTGTCCTATTACTCCTGAAAGCTAAATTTTCAGGAGGTGTCCATCATGACGGACGAACAGAAACAACAGATCATTGCCATGCGCCGGGATGGGGCAGGATATGGCAGGATAGCGGCGCGGCTCCAGATTTCCATCAATACAGTGAAGTCGTTCTGCCGGCGGCACAGCCTGGCGGCGAAGTCGGCAGCCTCAGTTTGCGAGCAGTGCGGAAAGCCGATTGAGCAGAATACGGGACGGAAGCGGAAACGGTTCTGCTGCGATGCCTGCCGGAATAAGTGGTGGAACGCACATCTGGAGCTGGTGAAGCGGAAGGCAGTCTACAACTATACCTGTCCGGCTTGCGGGAAGAAATTCACTGTCTACGGCAACAGCCATCGGAAGTTCTGCTCCCACGCATGCTATATTGCATACCGGTTCGGAGGTGTCCGCCATGGATAAGAGGTCGTTTCAAAATGAAACAGCCTTCCAGATGGCGATGTATCTGGCAAGGCGGATGCTGGCCGAAAAGCTCATCACCGGGAAGGAGTACCGGGACTTCGAGCAGGAGATGCTTCGCCGCTATCAGCCTTTTTCCGGGGACTTATACACTTGATAATTGTATCAAACAGAGTGATATATAGTGTCGAAAGGAGCTGATTCTATGCGGACTATCCGTAAGATTGAACGACGCATACCAAATTTGAAGCAGCGAAAGAAAGTCGCAGCCTATGCCCGCGTATCCATGGAATCGGAGCGGATGCACCATTCCCTTTCGGCGCAGGTCAGTTATTACAGCAGCCTCATCCAGAAGAACCCGGACTGGGAATACGCCGGGGTCTATGCCGACTATGGCATCTCTGGGACGGGGATGAAGAAGAGGCAGGAATTCCTGCGGATGCTGGAAGATGCCGAAGCCGGGAAGATAGACATCATCCTGACCAAGTCCATCCAGCGCTTCGCACGCAACACCGTAGACCTTCTGCGTACCGTCCGGCATTTGAAAGAGCTAGGCGTCGAAGTCTGGTTTGAAAAAGAGAATATCCATACCATGAGCGGGGACGGCGAGCTGATGATGACCATCCTGGCCTCCTTCGCCCAGGAAGAGAGCCGTTCCATCAGCGAAAATGTCAGATGGAGAGTGAAGAAACGATTTGAGCAGGGGAATCCTAACGGGCGGTTCCGTGTTTACGGGTATCGTTGGGAAGGGGATACCCTGGTGATAGTCCCCAAGGAAGCGGCTGTTGTCAGACGCATCTTCCAGAATTTCCTGGATGGCAAGTCACGTCTTGAAACCGAACGGGAATTTGCTGCCGAAGGCATCACGACCCGGAATGGCCGCCGCTGGATGGATTCCAACATCAGGGTTGTCCTGACCAATGTTACCTATACCGGCAATATGCTTTTCCAGAAGGAATATGTGACGGATCCAATCCTCAAGAAGCGGAAGAAGAACCGGGGAGAACTTCCTAGGTATTATGTTGAAAATACGCATGAGCCTATCATCGACAAGGAAACCTTTGATTACGTGCAGCAGGAGATGGCGCGGCGAAAGGAACTGGGGGCGCTGGCCAATAAGTCCTTGAATACGACCTGCTTCACGGGGAAAATCAAATGCGGCATCTGCGGTCGGAGTTATATGCACAATCGCCGCACAGACCGGGGCTTTGAAGAATTCTGGGATTGTGGCTCCCATAAGCTGAAAGGCCGGAATTGCGGCGCAAAAGGAAGTATCCCGCATGCAGTCCTTGTAAAGGAGAGTACAGAAGTCCTAGGCCTGGATGATTTCGATGAGCAGGCCTTCCTTGACCAGGTCGAAAAGATAGTAGTGCCAGAATACCACGTGATGGTTTTCTGTATGAAAAACGGACAGAAGCTTATCCGGCACTGGGTATCAACGGCGAAAAAGGATTGCTGGACCGATGAGTATAAGGATCGCCAGAGGGCATGGATGAAAAACTACATGGCCAATGGCAAGGGAACACGGTTCTCCGCCTTTACGACACGTGTCCGGTGCGCCTTGTGCGGATCCTCTTTCCGGCGGTGCAAAACGAAGCATGACAGGCCTGTTTATTGGCGATGCAGCAAAGGCGGCAAATGTGAATCGGTCAGCATCCGGGAAGATGACCTGAAGCGTGTGGCCGCAGAGGCCATGGGGTTAGAGAACTTTGATGAGGATAGATTCCGGGAGAAAGTGGAATCTATCGAAGCCGGAAAGCCAGACTGCCTGACTGTCCATTTCAAAAGTGGGAGAACAAAAGAGATTTCTTATACGCCTACGCCGTCCAAGCGACGTTCCAAGGCACGGAGAAAGGAGAGCAGAGAAAAGTGGCAAAGACAGTAAGGGCCATCCCGGCCACCATCAGCCGTTATACGGCGGCTCCGATTAACAGCCGGAAGAAGCGGAGAGTAGCGGGCTATGCCAGGGTTTCCACGGACCATGATGACCAGATCAGCAGCTATGAAGCACAGGTCGATTATTATACGAACTATATCAGGGAACGGGATGACTGGGAATTTGTCGGCATCTACACCGATGAAGGCATCTCGGCTACCAACACGCGTCACCGCGATGGCTTCAAGCGGATGGTCAGGGATGCCATGGATGGGAAAATCGACCTCATCGTCACAAAATCAGTCAGCCGCTTCGCCAGAAATACCGTAGACAGCCTGACAACGGTACGCAAGCTCAAGGACAAGGGCATCGAGATATATTTCGAGAAGGAAAATATCTGGACGCTCGATGCCAAGGGCGAACTCCTCATCACCATCATGAGTTCCCTGGCGCAGGAAGAAAGCAGGAGCATCTCGGAAAACGTCACCTGGGGCCATCGGAAGCGATTCGCTGACGGGAAGGTGTGTGTGCCGTTCGGCCATTTCCTTGGCTATGACCGGGGACCGGACGGGAATCTGGTCGTCAACCGGGAACAGGCCAAGACGGTGAAACTGATTTACCGCTTGTTCCTGGACGGGTATACCTTCCACTCCATTGCCAGGGAGCTGACTTCCAGAGGGCTGGAAACTCCGGCAAGAAAGAAACGCTGGTATCCGGGGACGGTAGAGAGCATCCTGACAAATGAGAAATACAAGGGCGATGCCCTGCTGCAGAAGCGGTTCACCGTCAACTTCCTGACCAAAGAAACGAAAGCGAATGAAGGGGAAGTGCCGCAGTACTATGTGGAAAATAACCACGAAGCCATCATCAGCCCGCAGGTCTTCGACTGGGTACAGGAAGAAATCAAGCGGCGGCGTGAAGGCAGGGGACGTTACAGCGGCGTATCCATCTTCTCCAGCAAAATCAAGTGCGGCCAGTGCGGAGGCTGGTACGGGGCCAAGGTCTGGCATTCGACCGACAAGTACCGCAGAACCATCTACCGATGCAACGATAAGTTCAAGAGCCATTGCAAGACACCACATCTGACAGAGGATGATATCAAGGAAGCCTTCGTCCGGGCCGTCAATCAGCTCATCGAAAACAAAGCGGACGTACTTGACAGCATCACACTGCTGAAGGAACGGCTCACTGACACAGAAGACTTGGAAGAGGAGCGGGACAGGATAAGCACAGATTTGAACCTGCTGGCCGACAAGATACAGCAGCTCATAGCCGAGAACGCCAGGGTCGCGCAGAACCAGGATGATTATGACCGGAACTACAACGAACTGGTCAGTCGGTATGAAGCAGCGAAGACGCAGTACGACAAGACCTGTGAAGCCATCCAGTATCGCAAGGCCCGGAGCCGTCAGATGGACAGCTTCATCAAGGAGCTTAGGAATCAGGATCTCATTAAGGAGTTCGATGCCCGGCTGTGGGGCAGCCTGGTGGATTTCATCACAGTGTACAGCAAAGACGATATCCGGGTGACCTTCAAGGACGGGACGGAAATCAGAGCATAAGCAGGAAAAAAGGATTTGGGTTTGCGATTGGGCGGATAAATCACGGCAATATCATTCCGCGCCCCATAATCGCCTGAACCGCTCTTGTCGATAACTTTCCAACCTTGCGGAGTTTCTGCCTTGATAAGCGTGTCGGTTATGGAATTGTCGCTCATCCAATCAATCAGCAGTTTTTTCTTGTCGTCGCTCAAAATATCGCCGAATATATAGACTTGCAAATTTTTTACCATCTGTCTCGGCGTGCTAGTATCACGATTATCTTTTGGATTGAAAAGATTAAGTTCAGGTTCATTTCGCGCAGGTTTGGTAGTTTTGTCGCCAATATTTTTAAGTGCCACCTTGAAATTGAATTTATAATTTCCCTGCAAATATCTCTGCATCAATAGTGATTTCTTTTGTTTTTTTTAAATCTATTCCATCTTTATTTACACAAAACAGTAGTGGAGTCATATCCGCAAAGGTTTTTATTTCCTCGGATGTCATTGTATACGTTGCTGAAACTTTCTTGTGATAAACAACGGAATACTTCTTTTGGAAATAATCTACGACAGCCGCATTAGAATATTGATTGCTTTTCAATTGTTCTTTTGCCGTCTCTCGAAGCTCCTTAAGATGAGCATTTCCCGGAATTACCTTAATTACATAACCGCCTTCTTTCAAAACTCTGTTAAATTCGGAATAGTTAGCAGGAGTAAAAATATCTAATATGCAATCTATCCTTTTGTCTTTTATGGGCATTTCTTCCAAATTTCCCACAAACCATTTGATAGAATTACTGAAATCACTTTTTGCTGCAAGCTGAACAGCATCTTTAGAAATATCAAATGCAATAATTTCTTTATCACCTGATACTTCTTTTATCTGCTTTGAATAATATCCTTCACCGCAGCCAATATCAAGTATTGTATCAATGCTGCTAAAGCTTTTTATAAGCTGCACCACTTCATTCAGGATATGTGAATAATAGCCTTTTTCTAAAACCTCCCGCCTAATTTGAAAAGTCTCTCTGCTATAATGTTTTGAAGATTTTGTTCCTACAGCAAAGTTCACATAACCCGTTTTTGAAATATCGAAACAATGATGATTAGAACAAAATAAACTTTTTTGTTTCAATTTTAAATCTGTTTTACATATAGGACATTGAAAAACTTTTTCACTGTCACTAAATCTAAGTATTTTATTCATTATTCCCTCCGTTATTATATTACTTGCCCAATAAGCGAGCTATGCAATACGGATTCACCGCAACATAACCCGCGGTGTTATCTTAATCTCAAAGGTGCAGTTGATTATTGCGTATTGTCAATCTCTCTCAAACCGGGTAGTAAAAATACGGCAAGCGCAACGATGATAATGCCAATTCCGCAAATGACAAACCATTTCTCAACTCCCAGCCGCTCCGCCAGAGGCCCGGAAATGACAAGGCCAAACGGCATGGCGAGGGAAGCGGCGCTTGTCAGTAGAGAAAAAACTCTCCCCAGATATTCTGGTTTGACCGTTTCTTGAAAAATCGCATTTTGCACACCGTAAAATGGAGCGGAAATTCCCATAACAGTACAGCACACAACAAAGACAAGAAATGCGTCTGGCGGCAAAAGCCCGGAGAGCATATTGCTAACGCCCATCAGGAGAACGGAAAGACCGATGGTGTACCGCCGTTTCTTAAAACCGCCCCAAATGCTCAGAATGACTCCGCCAAGCAGCATACCAACCGCAAAAGCAATTTCAGCGGCAGAGGCATGGGCCGGTGTTCCTTTGAAGTATGACATACAGATGAGAGGAAAAAGCGTACTGATTGGCATATAAAAGAACATATAAATTACACCAATCCAGAGCAGAGCAAAGAGGCCCCTGTTTTGCTTTAATACCACATACCCCTCTTTCATATCCTGTAAAAACTGTTGTCTTTTCGTTTCTGGACATAGTTCAGGCGTTGGTATGGACGAAATCGCAACAGTCACACAGGCAAGGATTGCACCCACAATATCTAACAATATAATTGCATTAAGAGGCCAAACAGCATATAAAAACGCTGCGGCAGCTGGACTGATAATCGCACTTACTGCTTGCATGGTCTGCGTGTAACCAGCGCATTTTGTAAGTTCCTCTTTTGGCACAATCATAGGTGTTGCTGCGCTGAATGCTGGAGAATGAAAAGCAGTTCCCGCACTTCGGATTAACAGGACAACCATAATAGACCATACGGGCAATTCCATGTAAAACGCCACCAGCGCCAGAATACCGCCAGCGGCGGCAATTATCAAATCCGCACCAATCATTACGCTTTTACGGCTGTGCCGGTCAACAAAAGCACCTGCAAACGGGCCTAAACAGGCTTGCGGCAAAAATCCAATCAGTGTTGCCGCCGTCAATATGATTGCAGAATTAGTTTTCGCAACCAAATAAAAGATAATGGCCATTTGCAAAATACCGCTGCTAATAAAGGATATTGCTTGTCCGGCAAGAAGTGTAAAATAAGTTTTTCTCCATGAATTGTTGTTTTGGGTCATAATGCGAACCTCCTTTTTTATTGCATTGTTCCTTTGTTTCTGCAATAAAAAGCAGGCGTTGTCCCACAGAGAGGGCAGACGCCTGCATAACAACAAAGCACGAAAAAACACCACGATACAGTTCAAAGACTGCTCGTGTCAAACCTACGTGTTCCTTTGCATACGCACGCAAAAAAAGCCCACCATCATGTGGAAAGGTACTTCTACTTTTTATTGCTTATTAGCGTACACAAATTAACACACGTAAGCCTCCTTCCAATCTCAAACTGTCGCACAGTATAACACACATCCGATAGACTTGTCAACCATTTTTAACCTTGTTTTCCATCTTGTTTTTCCATCTCTTACGGGCAGTAGCAAAGCCAGGCGAGCCAGTCAACGGTCAAGATGAACGGCGCTTTCAGCGCCGCCGTTGACAGTCTCGCCCGTCTTTGCTAATGGGTAATCAAGGCGGGAAAGCCATTTTAGGGCTTTCCCGCCCATTTCAATTTTGGGAGAAGAAAGGCCCCAAAATGAACGAGTGCGGCCAAACACTTTTAGGGATTGGCCACCTTGTCCACCCATCCAGCGGGGCGGCGGGGAACGGTCAAGGCCGGGCGTCAGCCCATTCATTTCAGCCTTGACGGTTTCCTGCCGTCCTGCTACTTTTCCCGGAGTGTGGCCACACATCTGGTCACGGTGTCCAGAGCTTTGGGACTTTTTGTCCCATAGGCCGGGGGCGGAGGACGAGGGACGGGGGCTTTCATAATACGCCCTGTCTGCTGCTGAAATCAGCCCTTTGTTTCCGGCTTACCAGCCCCAAACAAAGCCCTGCTTTCCTGCCGCGTCAAATGCCCTTGCCCTCCCCGGCGGCAACGGTATTTTCAGGGCAACGCCGACAGAGCGTATAACACACTACACTTTGCTCCGCAAAGTCGTGTGCCAAATGGGGCGCTGCCCCCTTTGGAAACCCCCGCAACAAACAGGTGCTATGCACCCAGCCGGGAGCATAGCGCCGTTTGTTGTCAGCAGCCCGTTTCACGGTCTGCGTGTAGTTCCTTGTAAACTGACCTAAATGTTTGGCGAAATATTTTTGCGTGATGGCCCTCTCTGCCCATCGGCAATACCGATGCTATCAAGCCCCTTTAAAATACTAAATTATCAAAAATTCGTTTTGCCGCCTCCGCAATCATAGCGTCGTCAGATTTTGCATTTTTTTCCGTGCGGCGCGACATTATCGCCATGACAATGGGTTTGCGATTGGGCGGATAAATCACGGCAATATCATTCCGCGCCCCATAATCGCCTGAACCGCTCTTGTCGATAACTTTCCAACCTTGCGGAGTTTCTGCCTTGATAAGCGTGTCGGTTATGGAATTGTCGCTCATCCAATCAATCAGCAGTTTTTTCTTGTCGTCGCTCAAAATATCGCCGAATATATAGACTTGCAAATTTTTTACCATCTGTCTCGGCGTGCTAGTATCACGATTATCTTTTGGATTGAAAAGATTAAGTTCAGGTTCATTTCGCGCAGGTTTGGTAGTTTTGTCGCCAATATTTTTAAGTGCCACCTTGAAATTTTCCACGCCGCCGATCTCCTGCAAAATTAAATTTGCCGCCGTGTTGTCACTCCACCTGAGCGATGCCGAACAAATTTCCGCCAGCGTCATGCCATCAGCAACATGGTCTTTGGTGATTGGCGCGTAGGACAAAATATCTTCCGCCGAAAACTTACGAATTTCATTCAAATCGGAGGTATTTTTTTGTCTTAGCAATTCTGCAGCCGTAAAAACTTTGTGTGTCGAGCAGTAGGAAAAACGCGTATCAGGTTTGTAGCAAATTTTTTTTCCATTCTCCATGTCAACGGCGTAAACACCAATCACGGCGTTATATTTATTTTCCAGATCAGCAAGATTTAATTTCTGCCGCGCTTGACAATCCTGAAGGCAGAAAACCATCAAGCCACAGATTATCAAAAACAAAAAACAAAATTTCTTCATAATAACCTCCTACTATCTGTTGAACGACCCGCCAAATTCAACGGGTCGTATTGGCTCAATAGAGCGTGATCATCAGCAATTAGCACTCTTATTGCCATTACTAATACATCACTTCATACAATCAAAGATGCAGTCACTTGCACTTGTCAACAAAAATTGGACACAAAACTAAAAAAATCAGGCATAAAAAACGAATCGATGTACAAGATTCATCAACTTTTCTGACATCCTTCAAGCTTGTTAGACAAACCATGCCA